>NZ_JBIUVW010000006.1:88951-201486 GCF_044743155.1 Pseudomonas sp. NPDC087697
GGTCGCGCAGCTTGCCGGCGCGACGGAAGTTTTCCGGCAATCCCAGGGCCAGCCCCGAACCACCCGTCAACAATGGCAGATCGGCGCAGGCGGTACGAGGTCGCGCAGCTTGCCGGCGCGACGGAAGTTTTCCGGCAATCCCAGGGCCAGCCCCGAACCACCCGTCAACAATGGCAGATCGGCGCAGGCGGTACCGAGGGTATACAGATCGCTGTCCGACAACGCATCCGCGATTGCCATGCCGACACCTTGAGCCCGCAATTCGGCGATTCGTGCACGAACCTGTTCGACCCCTTGTGCAATGGTGTCGTAGCGCAACAAGCCGACATTCAGGCCGGTCTGCGATTGCAGCACCCGAACCAGGTTGGCATCGGTCATCGGCGTCAGCGGGTGATGCTGCATGCCCGACTCGCTGAGGAGTTGATCCTGAACAAACAAGTGGCCGCGAAAGATCGTCCGGCCATTCTCCGGGAACGCCGGGCACGCAAGGGTGAAGTCACTACCCAGCGCCGCCAGCAGTGCTTCGCTGACCTGGCCGATGTTGCCGGCCGCCGTGGAGTCGAACGTCGAACAGTACTTGAAGAATATCTGCTCGCAGCCTTGTTCACGCAGCCAGGTCAGCGCCGCGAGGGACTGTTCGGTCGCCTCGGCGACCGGTGTGGTGCGCGACTTCAGGGCAATGACGATCGCATCGGCGTCGATCCCGGCGGCGACTTCGCTGCTCGGGATACCGATGCTTTGTACGGTGCGCATACCGCCACGTACCAGCATGTTGGCAAGGTCGGTGGCACCGGTGAAATCGTCGGCGATGCAGCCCAGCAATGGACGTGTGCTCATTGTGCGTTCCTCAAACAGGCTCAGTCTTGGCAGTTGGCAACGTGATGCCCGGGAAAATCTTGATCACCGCCGAGTCGTCCTCACGGCCAAAACCTGCACTGGAAGCCTGCATGAACATTTGGTGAGCCGTGGCCGACAGCGGCAGCGGGAATTTGCTGGCACGCGCGGTATCCAGCACCAGGCCCAGGTCCTTGACAAAAATATCCACCGCGGACAACGGCGTGTAGTCGGCCTTGAGAATGTGCGGCACGCGGTTTTCGAACATCCAGGAATTACCGGCGCTATGAGTGATCACTTCGTAGAGCGCGTCGGCATCGACCCCTTCACGCAAACCCAACGCCATGGCTTCGGCAGAAGCCGCGATATGCACCCCGGCGAGGAGCTGGTTGATGATCTTGACCTTCGAACCCAGGCCGTGGATGTCACCGAGGCGATAGACCTTGCCGGCCATGCCCGCAAGAATCGCCTCGGCCTTGGCGTAAGCCTCCACTGGGCCCGAAGTCATCATGGTCATCTCGCCGGCAGCCGCCTTGGCCGCGCCACCGGAGATCGGTGCATCCAGATACAGCAGGCCCTTCTCGGCCAAGCGCTGGCCAAGATCGACAGCATAGGTCGGGGCCACGGTGGCGCAGCCGATTACCAAACTGCCAGGACGCAACGCAGCCACGGCACCGCCTTCGCCAAACAATACGGTCTCGGTCTGCTCGGCATTCACCACCACGGTGATGATCACATCACACTCGCCGGCCATGTGCGCCGGGGATGCGCAAGCCACCCCACCCTCGCTGGCAAACTGCTCCGTCACCGCCGCGCGTACATCGCAGGCATGCGTATTGAAACCGCTGCGCAACAGCGAACGGGCAATGCCCAGGCCCATCGCGCCAAGACCGACAACACCGACATTCTTGTTATTCATGGGGTACTCCTTAGTTACCGGCTTATGAGGAAAACAGCGGCTTATTCCACGCCAGCAAGGCGCAGACGGCGGGCCGCGTTGTAGATATGAGCGCGGGCGGCATGGCCGGCGGCGAGCGGATCGCCCAGCCGAATGGCCGCGATGATCGCTTGGTGTTCTTCGTGTACCTGATGGGAGAAGTCCGCCCTGCCCGCTTCATTAGTACGGGTGATGCGGGTCGCGGCCTCCAGATACTGACTGACGAATTCCAGGGTCTTGAGGAAGTAAGGGTTGCCTGTGGCCTGAGCGATGGCCCGGTGAAACGCCACATCGGCGCGAACACCGTCCAGCCCTTCATCGACCTCTTCATCGATGCGTGCCAGCGCCTCGTCAATCAGCACCAGATCGGCTTCGCTGCGATTGAGCGCCGCCTCGGCGGCGATTTCCGCCTCGATGGCACGCCGCAGCGCCAACAAGTGAAAGACACTGCCGGGCAGATGGGCTTCGGCGTAATCGATACGCAGCGGACGGATATTGGCGTTGGCCGTGACGAAGATGCCGCGCCCTTGCCGGGGCTGCAGCACGCCTTCGTTCTTCAGGCGGGAAATGGCTTCGCGGACCACGGTGCGACTGACACCGAAAGCTTCCGAAAGCATCGCTTCGCTGGGCAGCTTGCTACCGGTGCCGAATACACCGGTCTCAATCTTGTCCAGCAATTGCTGAGCGACGCTGTCGCTCAGCACGTGAGTCGGGACCTTGTCGAACATCGAGGCAATCCTGTTTTTGTCTTGTTATCAGGTTGTCATACAGGTTGAGCAGATAATCCCCCAATGAACAGAATATGTGAAGATATTTTTTAAAATAACATTTTTTAACATCAGATTTGAGATGCAACTCCGTGCATTGACCGGCTACCCGCCTCCGGTCGCCTGTACCAGGTGACCGCTGCTTTGCATGGCGGTCACCGCGTGCCCGGTATCAAGCCGAATGTCGTTTTAATGTCCGCGAATGTAGTGTTCCAGTTGCCGGATCAGGTCGGCCTGCTCGGCGATGGCTTCTTTAACCAGATCACCAATCGACAACAGGCCAATCAGTTGGTCGCCTTCCACCACCGGTAAATGGCGCAGATGACTGTCGGTCATGACCGACATGCAACGCTCGATACTCTGCTGACTGTCTGCCGTCACGACGGGCGCGCTCATGATGGCCCTGACCGGCGTACCGACCGAAGAGCGCCCCTGTAGAACGACCTTGCGCGCATAGTCGCGTTCGCTGATAACGCCGACCACCTGCCCCTCCTCTATGACGGGTAGAGCACCCACATTCTTTTCGGCCATCATCTTCAGCGCTTCGAGCACCATCTGGTCAGGCGCGATGCTATGCACCTGCTGGTTTTGCACGACCTTCAGCTTCAGCAGCTGTGCGGCTGTTTTCATGCCGGCCTCCAATACAGTTCACGGTTAAAAAAGTAAAAAAAAACGCCTGAAACCTTTCGGTTCCAGGCGTCTTTGCCTGTTCTTTTGCGGCATTAAAACCAGACTTCCATGCCTGATATACCGATGTTGCCCATAACCTGTTCGGCCAATCGATCGTCGTTGACCGAAGGGGCTGTCCACACGAATACGCTCCGGGTGAACCTGATGCGAGCCCTGCAGCCTTTGTGCCAGTCGGCAGCGGAGAGACTTCTCCTATGTGGAAACCCTGGCTCCTGAGCTATAGAGGATTGTCACGGCGACTGCGGTCCAAGCGAGTTCCGGCGGGGTGAGCAGACTTCCCAGGAAAGCGAATTGACAAGGGCAACAACTCGAGACGCTTGAGCTAATGGAGGCGAAAGCTCATTGCGTCGCCTCCGACTGGTGCAAGTTGTTATGCATACCGCTTTATAAAAGTGCACGTAGCGGTCGACTCAGTAGTCGACCCAAACCCCACCGCTGCTCGCAGAATGGACACAGCGTTCGACCCAGCGAACGCCTTCAACACCGGCATGGATATCCGGATACCCCCACTTTCACATCCAGACCATGCTTAAGAGTGAGTGGTTGCTAAATACATTTCGGCCATGGCCTCGGCGCGGCAAAACAACACTGTAAGCGTCTGCCAATCACGTCTTGCAAGCCGGTTCACTTGTTAATTGCCTGGGCCGTTTCTCGGACGTACAGGTACCTGTTTGCGCACGGCATTGGACAGAACCAACGAAGTCGTGACCGAACCATGGACAGCCAGCGCATCGACTACAGTCTCCAAATCAGCGGGTTGAGAAAACGCGCATCGGACTATGAAGCAGTCCTCCCCCGTAATCCTGTCAGCTTCTAGCACCTCAGGTATGTCGTTAAACAACTCCAGGTAGCGCTTGATGTGCTGATGAGTTGTGCGAATGCGCAGGATCGCCTGCAGTCCCAGCCCTACCTCACGCAAACTTACCCGCGCGCCGTAACCCTCTATGACACCCGCAGCTTCGAGTTTCTGGACCCGCTCGCTCATAGCCGGTTGCGAAAGCCCAATGCGCTTGCCCAATGATGCCAGGCTTTGCCGTGCATTCTTTTGCAGTGCCTCCAGAATCTGCCAGTCTTTGCTGTCAAGCCCCATGCTTTTCCTCTGCTGAATAATCCGATGAATCATCGGTTGATGGTGCTGCTTTCGGATGATTTGCCATCCAGGGTCGATGTGTCATTCGCTACATTTTGCGGACACCACTTCCGAGAAACAAGAAATGACACCTTCGATATTGCTCCTCCCAGGCATTGGCAATTCCGGCCCAGGTCACTGGCAAACGATATGGGCACACACCGACGCATCCATGGAGAGCATCGGGGGGCAAGACTGGAATCACCCGGTTTGCGCAAGATGGGTCGAAAATCTGGAAGTAGCTATCCGCCGAGCTGGGCCCGACACAGTGTTGGTAGCCCACAGCCTTGGCTGCCTGCAAGTCGCCCACTGGGCGCAATGCAGCCGCACATTGGTCAGGGCCGCTTTGCTGGTTGCCGTACCAGACCCCGATCGCTCCACTTTTCCGAACGAGGCGCGCGGGTTTAGTCCGCTTGGGCTGAAGCGTTTCGCATTTCCAAGTACTGTTGTCGCAAGCTCCAACGACCCGTATGCAGATATGGATTACAGCCAGCGATGTGCAGATGCCTGGGGCAGTCGCCTGGTAAATATCGGTGTCCAAGGACACATCAATTCGAGCAGTGGGCTCGGTGATTGGCTTCAAGGGAGAGCATTGCTGGACGAACTCCTTGCAAGGTCTATGAGGCCCGTCCCGGATGCCCGCTCAACCGATCACGACGCTAAAGAAAAGAACTCACTTCATTGTTCGCAAGGAAAGCCAAATGAATAACGCGCCGTCATCGAGATAACGTGACAACGCCATCCGGCGTTTGAGGCGGTAATCCAGGGCTTTGGCGGCCAGATATTGGGCGATGCGCTTATCCAGCTTGGCAACGTATAGGTCGATCACTCGAACGAGGTGATCCTCGGGGATCAACTCTTCCAGCGAAACCGGAAACAGGCTGGTCTGGTTCCGGGACTCTCCTTGGATGTAAGCCATAACGAAAAATGCTCCGTATCCTTCGATACGGAGCATTTTCTTTGAGCGCTACGCAGATTGCCAGGTTTCAGACAGTCTGCGGAGGTGATTTTTTTCTTTCTCCATGGAATTCAGTGGAACTCCATGGAGCAATATTTGGAGCGGGAAACGAGACTCGCATCCGGCGTCCGACCCATTAAAATCCAAGGGGTTTCTTTTATTCCTGAAGCAGGAATGGACTTGATTCTGGACTTGTTCTCAGGGTGTATCAAGAGCAAAAAAGAGCAATTCCAAGCCGCGCTACCGAGTTCTATCTACAGCCAATCGGAGAAGCAGTCATTCGAGAAGCCCAATCCTCCATCGCGTATCCCAGTCCCGAACTCCTGGCTCGGCACGGTACGCCGACGACACCGGCCGAACTCTGCAAGCACAGTGCTTTGCTGTATCTGCGTAACGGTCATCCGTGCAGCACGTGGCGCTTCAGCCGTGCTAACGAGGTGCAAGAGGATTTGGCTGACCTGATTGAGAGCGCCCTGTAGAGAAAACAAAGCGTTACGGCTTTTTTGTTGCCTGCGTTTTCCCACCTCATCCCAGGGCATCCCTCGCTTGACGGCGGCTCATGACAAATCCTGTCAGGCCGACACTGACTCCCCCTCTCGCTGAAGCGCAAGTTCTGCCAGCAATCTTAACTCTTGCAACAGACCGCGGACATAAACGATCTGGTTGATTGCCCAACGCTCCTCCTCGGCCATCATCTGCTCCAGCGTAAATCCTTCGGGCAGTGAGGTTTGACTCATCTCTCGGTAAGGAATAATGGGGTCTTCGTCCTCGTCCACTTGACGGAATGCGGGGGCGATATAGTGGTTTTCCTGCTCCAGGATAAAGGCTATGACCTGGAGTCCATCCTCTCCGAGCATCAACAGCTCGAACAACATGCGGGCATTGGGCAGGTCATCCTCGGCACTGCCCTGTAGCACACCATAGTGACCGACTCCATTTTCCTCGGGAACGACACGCACACCTTTCATGTGCACTTGCCGGATATGCGGAGCCAAGGATTTCAGAGCCGTTAACGGTTGTTCGGCGGCATTGATCATATTGCCGAAATCGAACAGCGCGTGCAGGCGCGGATGATTGATGCGCTCGAGCAGCGTGACAATCTCGCTACTTTTCAGCTCTTCATGCTGTTCAAAGTCAACGTAAAGGTCATACCGTTCGGCTTGTTTGACGAGGTAGTGCAAGTCCGATTCGATGGTGTCTAAAACATCGGAAAGCCGTCCTCCATAGCGCGAGTAGACGCGGATGTTCTGCACCCCCATAACCTGCGCCACCTCAACCACCCGATCCACGTCCGCCTTTTGGGTACTACTGATTTCCAGGTGGATGTCCAACCCCAGCGTCTCGGCCCTTTGGCTGACAATGCGAAGTTGATCGTCACTCATCTGCTGAAGACTGCGCTCTTCGCCATCCAGTAGATGAATACTGATGCCGTCGAGTGCATGACGATAGGCGAAATCCAGCAGGTCAATTGGTCGGTATGTACCATAGGTCAGCTTCATCAGCTGGGGGTAAGCATGGGCGAACAAGCGCATGCTATCGAGTCGTTCAAGCAGCTTGATCGCCAGCGCCGGGGTTAGCTGAGGTACCGGCAGGCCCGCTGCTTTGTGGCGCAATAATGCATCGAAACGCGACTGGATTAACGACATTCCGCCCCCTGGGCCTGACCCGTAACGCTGCGCTCATGTTGCGCCAACTGCCAGTCATACTGTCGCCATTGATGCTGGTCGGATACCTGTTTTAGCGCTGGCGCGGGGTTGACCACACACGCGTGCTGGACCGCGTGCAATAGTGGCAAATCATTCACCGAGTCACTGTAGCCATAGCTGCCCTGCAAGCTGATGCCATGGTTCTGCAGCCACGCCTGCAAGCGCTCTACTTTGCCTTCCCGAAAACTGAGCACCCCTTTAGTCGCACCGGTAAAGTTGCCCGCTACCTGTTCAAGCTCGATGGCGATCACCTCGCTCACGCCCAGCATGGCCGCGATACGGCGGACGATAAAGTCAGCCGTAGCCGAGATGATTAATAGCTTGTTTCCCTGTTGGCGATGCCACTCAATTTGCCGACGCGCGGCTGGAAATATGCGGGTGGAAATCATGCTGGCGACAAAGTCATCGGCCCATCGTTCCACTTCGCTGACGGCCACTCCAGACAACGGCTGGAGAGTAAAGTCCATGTACTGCGCCATGGATAGTTCGCCCAGATGATAGGCTTGCATCATCGTCTGCTCGGTGACCAGCATGTCGGCTGCTGCCACACCGCGCTGCACCAGATAGCGCAGCCAGAGACTGGAGCTATCGCAATCGATAATGGTGTCATCCATGTCAAAAATAGCCAAAATCGTCATGCGACCTCCTGCAGTTCTTCACGATTGAACAGCAGGTCGAGCCGCGCGCCTGCCGGCAGCAAGGATTCTGAACTGCGATTGAGCATATCGACCATCAACGAGCAGCCTTGCGCATCGACGTGGTAACGAATGACGTTGCCGAGCAGTTGATGGTGACGTACCGTGGCGCGGCACGGCGCGCCCAGATGTGGGCCATAGCTGCGGCCGGCTTGCGCCACATGGATCGCTTCCGGCCGGATTGCCAGTTGTCCTTGTATGCGCAGGCCAAGCAGTTGTTCCGCCTGGCTGGCATCCAGCAGGTTGTAGCTGCCCATGAAGCGCGCTACAAAACCATTGGCTGGACGGGTGTAGATTGTCTCGGCGCTCCCTTCCTGGACAATGCGACCGCCATCCATGACAATGATGCGGTCGGACAGCATTAGCGCTTCTTCCTGATCGTGGGTCACGAAAATGGTCGTCAGTTTCATCTGCGACTGGATCCGTCGGATCTCTTCCTGCAGGTTCTTGCGGATGCGTGCATCCAGTGCCGACAGTGGTTCATCCAGCAACAGGATGCGTGGCCGCACCACCAATGCCCGCGCCAGGGCGACACGCTGACGCTGGCCGCCGGAGAGCTGACTCACGAATTTGTTCTCGTGCCCCTGCAATTCAACCAGACGTACCGCTTCGGTCACCCGCTGGAAGGTTTCATCGACAGAGACACCCTGCATTTTCAGGCCGAAGGCAATATTGCCCATCACCGTCAGATTCGGAAACAACGCATAACTCTGGAATACCATGCCGATGCCGCGTTTTTGCGGAGCAAAATGGGTAATGTTATTTCCCGCCACATGAATCTGGCCGCTATCGACTTCAGTTAAACCCGCGATACAGCGCAACAAGGTCGACTTGCCGCAGCCACTGGGACCCAGCAGGGTCACCAGTTCGCCTTCCTTGATATTGAAATGTATGTCGTCAAACACCCGGGTCTTGCCCGAGCCTTTGCCGAAGTATTTCGACAAGTTGGATACTTCAAGATAATTCATCGCACAGTCCTATCGACTCAAACGGGTGGCAATCCAGGTCACGACCAGCGTAAATATGAAATAACTCATCACCACGGCACTCACAAAATGGCCGCTGGTGGAGCGCACGGAATAGAGATAGACGTTCAGGGTTTCGTAACGGCTGCCAACCAATATGTTGGCGAACACGAACTCGCCCAGCAGGAAAGAGAACGAGAGAAACAACGCTGCCATCAGGCCCTTGCGGATATTCGGCAATACCACCCGTAAAAAAGCAGCGGAAGTACTTGCCCCTAGCAGATGCGCCGCATCCATCAGGTCGCGCACGTTCAGCCCTTGCAGACCGTTGGCGAGTGCCCGGTACATGAACGGCAGAACAATCGTGAAATAACACCCTATCAGTACCCACGGCGTACCGATCAGCGGTAGCGGGCCGTCGGCATATATCTGCAACAAGCCCACCGACGACACCACAGGCGGCACCGCGAACTGGATCAAAATCAGGATGTTCATCCAGCGATCCAAGTGCGGAAAATAATAGAACACGACAAATGTGGCAGGCACGATGACCACTGTGCTGAAGACCAATGTGCCCAGTGCAATCAACAGGGAGTGGCTAAATGCGGTCAAGAAGCGCGGCTCTTGCCACAACTTGAGATACCAGTCGAACGTCAGCCCGTCGGGTAATATCGTTGCACCCCAGTGCTGGGAAAATGAATAAATCAGGGTCGCCAGAACAGGGATACTGAGTAGAGCCATCAAGCCATACAGCACGAACTGGTGATAACGGTTAGTGTGCATGGTAGCTTCTCTTCATTAAGAACTGGTTGACCATCGCCACGAACACCAGCATCGCCACCAGAAGCACGGACAGTGCTGCCGCCAGATTCGGTTCCAGAGAAATGTCCCCAGCTACCAGGCTGGAAATGCGGATGGTGACCAGGTTGTAGTTAGAGGTCATCAGTGCGTACGCACTGGCATACGCCCCCATGGCATTAGCCAACAACAAAATGAAAGTGCCGAATACCGCCGGCAGCAGCACCGGCAACGCAACCAAGCGCCAGTAACTGGCACGACTGGCACCCAGCAAAGAGGCGGCCTCTTGCCAATCGTCTTGCAGCGCATCAAAGGCTGGATAGAGCAACAGTACTGCTAGCGGTATCTGGAAATAGCTGTAAATCAGCGTCAGCCCAGTCTGCGTGTATAGATTAAAATCAGCCAGCCAACCCCATCGCCGCAAGAGCAATGTCACGGCGCCATTGGTTCCCATCACAATAATGAAGGCGAATGCCAATGACACCCCACTTAGATTGCCGGTCATATTGGTGAATGCCACCGTCATGTCGCGGACAACGCAATCCACCCGTTTCAACGAAGCGGCGGCCACCAGCGCGATGGCCAGTCCAATCAGGCTGGAGCTGACGGAAACCCAGAGGCTGTTGCCAAAGGCCTGCCGGTAAAACGGGGAGTGCAGGATTTCACTGAAATTCGCCAGCGACCATGCGCCATCAACCTGCACGCTGTTGATCAGCAGCCATGCTGTCGGCGCCAGCGAAAACAACGCCAATACACACAACAAGGGCAGCAGGACCAACGCCGCCCGCCAGTGGCGAAAGCGTGGATAATGCGGGGTGTCGATAGTCACTGGGGTTGCCAGCGGGTTCGATGTAGTTATCATACGACTAGCAATTCCGTGTTCCTTGGTTTTTGATAAGTGATAACGGGGCACCGCTGCAGTAAAGCTTTAGTGCAGCCAATGCTCTGAACACTGTTCTCATGGTCACCTCTAAAAACCCTAGTGAACGACCCAAGTTCGCGCAGTGGTTTGTAGAGGTGGCCTAACGCTGCTGGAATTACTTGTTATAAATCATGACTTGCTCTTGCCACTGCCGCGGTATGGCCTTGGTAGTCGCCTCCCACGCCACGAAGTCCTGGATCGGTTTGGCGTTGCTATATTGCGCAGCAGGCAACATCCTGTCCTTTACATCCTGTGGCAGGACGACGTTGCTACGAATCGGACGTGCGAAACCGCGCGCCAGGTTAGTCTGGCCGGCATCGCTGAAGATGTATTCACGCGCCAGTTTGGCGGCGTTCGGATGCTGCGCGTATTTGTTGATCAAGGTTGAATAGCCGGCACTCACGCTACCATCTTCGGGAATGGATACCGTGAACGAGGATGGATCAATCTTGTCGCGGTAGCCCAATGAGGTGAAGTCCCATAACAGCGCAACTTCCACCTCACCTTTTTCCATGTTGGCGATATTCGCATCGGTCATGGAAAGCCGCCCTTGTTTAGCCAGCTCGGCAAATAACTTATACGCAGGTTGCAGATTCTTTTCGTTGCCGCCATTGGCAATCGCCGCTGCCAGCAGCGCACTGTTGGCCTGCGCCGAAACACCCACTTCGCCTACGGTCACCTTATAGTTGCCTTTGAGCAAATCGCCCCATGTCTTAGGCGGATTCTTGACCAGCTTGTTGTTGCTGATGAAAGAAATGGTCCCGCTGTAAGCCACTATCCAATGACCGTCTTCGTCTTTGGCCCAAGCCGGAATATCGTCCCAGTTGGTCGGCTTGTAGGCTTGGGTTACGCCCTTCCTGACTGCAATCGGGCCAAAAGATTGGCCAACGTCGCCGATGTCGCCTGATGCGTTCGATTTCTCAGCTTCGAATTTGGCGATTTCCTGCCCCGAACTCATGTCGGTATCCAGATGTACCAGGCCATATTTTTGCGTGATCTCGGCCCACGTATCTTTCCAGTTCGCCCAGTTATCCGGCATTCCCAGGCTATTAACCGCGCCTTCTTTTTTGGCTGCGGCGACTAAAGCATCCAGGTCCGGCTGCGCGTACGCACTAGAAACTGCAATCGACAAGGCACTTGCAAGCAAACTCGTAATCAGCATTTTTTTCATGATTTAGCCGTGTGGTATAGACCAGATTGGGGCGGGAACTGGATGCTACCCACAAAAAATGACCGTAATGTGACACCCTGCCGGGTAGGGAGCTGTTGCAGAACGGGGGGGGGCGTTGAGTGGCCCGGAGGTGGAAGAAGAGCGCTAGGAGCCCACCTGATGCGCCGATTTTCGCGGTTTGCGTTGAGCGCGATGATCCCCGAAAACGCCACCGTTATGAATTTTTGGCGCTAATAGCGTCAATTGAGTGCATCGTAAAGGTAATGAAATCATGAACTGGGATAATATCAGCGCTCAAAAATCAACCAGACCATCACCGTGACAGAAAAAACCACCACACAAGCAGCCAACATCCGTCACGCCTTGGCAGCGCAAATCATCAATGGCACGCTGGTGTCCGGAAGCAAACTCCCTTCCGAGCGAATACTGAGCGACATGTTTTCCACAACGCGCGTCACGCTCAGGGAAGCACTGCAAAGAATGGAGGCAGAAGGATCGATCTATCGGGAAAGCAGACGCGGTTGGTTTGTGACCCCTCCGCGACTTGAGTACAACCCTTTCACAAGTTCACTGTTCCACCAGATGGTCGAAAGTCAGGGTCGCAAGGCAGCCACACAGGTGATCTCGACCAGCACGGAATTGGCGCCCCCGGAGTTATGCCTGAAGATGGCGCTGCCGCCGTCAAGCATGCTGCACTGCATACGTCGCCTACGTTATGTCGATGGGCGCGTCGTCATGTTTGTAGAACATTATCTGAAACCAGAGTTTGTCCCGGATATATTGAAGCTTGATCTGACTCAATCGCTGACATCAATTTACCGAAAGCATTATGGCATCCAATGCGGCCGAGCCACTTTTGATATCTACCCCACTGCGGCGCAGGCCAGCGTGGCGAATTATCTCAATCTGCCAGAAGGCAGCCCGCTGTTAATGATCACTCGCATCAACTATGACCAACATGGACAGATTCTTGATTGCGATCGCGAGTTCTGGCGTCATGACGCAGTCCGAATCTCTATGGATAGCCAAGCACTGCATTCTGACAAGGTAGCTTAACCATCCTCATGGCTCTCACTAATACGCTTGGTCAGCTCGCTTCGATGCGCCAGTAACCGCTGCTCCAGATCGAACTGATCAGGTGTCGCCAAGCGCAACTCACCGGTGCGGCCACCGGTCAGCAACAGAAGCCGAAGGCCCAGTTGCGTTTGGCTTGCCCCACCATAACCAGGTTCGACACATCTCTGCTGTCGTTAACGACTTGCGCTGTTCGACTCTGCTCAGTAAATCCAGCAGATCATGGCGATTAATGTCGTAGATGGACCGCTTACCTAGCGCTGGTAAGATGTCCTTTTTGAAGATTTGCGAAAGCGTGCTCTGGCGACCTTCCTTCAGGCTCAGCCTACGGAACTCGACCCACTGATTGGACACCGCTTCAAAGGTATGCTCTGGAGCAAAGCGAACGGCGCGGCGCTGCTGTTTACGGTGCATATAAGGGTTGATGCCTTGGGCGACCAACGCACGCGCCTCATCGCGTCGGGTACGCGCTTCTTTGAGGCTGATTTGTGGGTAACTACCCACAGAGACATGCGCTTGTGCTTGCCTGCCCAGTAGTATCGAAACAGCCAGATTTTCCCACCGTGAGCGGTCACATGGAGCGCGAGGCCGTCCATGTCACCAAGCGTTCAGTACCCGTAATTCGGGTTTGCCGAACAGACATATCCGAGAGCGCCATAACCAGCTCCAGAATAGAGTCAGGGTTAGATGCTCATCTCGCCAGCCGAAGCGATCCAACCATAAACCGATCCAGCACTCGTCAGAATTTCTGGACTCAATTCTGGACTTAAAAGGGCTGGATGGCGCTGGACTTGAGTGGTTCCCGCAGGAACGAAAAAAGAGGCCGAAGCCTCTTTTTTCAGCTTCTACAGACTTCAATGGAAGCCTGTAGAAGAATAATTGGCGCGGGAAACGAGACTCGCATCCGGCGTCCGACCCATTAAAATCCAAGGGGTTTCTTTTATTCCTGAAGCAGGAATGGACTTGATTCTGGACTTGTTTTCAGGGTGTATCGAGAGCAAAAAAGGGAATTATTCCAAGGTACGCTACTGGGTGCTATCCCTAGCGTAAACGGCTGGTGAAGTCACCTACCAAGCGCGTCGAAACCAGTATATGGCGGCCATTTAATCTTTTAGAGACCATGTCTTCGCATCGTTGGAACGAACTGGTGAATTTGTGGATTCGTACCATTCCAGCAATAGCCGTGCGGGCCTGACGCATAGGCTACGTGCAAAGGTGAGACTCTTTAACCGGCATTTTCTCATCGCTTGTCGAGTGTATTGGCGAGACACAACGCCTCATCGCTCAACGAGTTGCAGAAGGCGTCGACGAAGATAGAGGATGGTCGATACTCAGGCCTGATCAACATGACGCGATAGGGAATGGACACGTTGATCGGCCGAATGACCAATCCTCTGCCTGACTCCTCCAGTGCAGTCAACGGGTTGATAATCGCCACCCCCAGCCGTTGCCTGACCATGGCACAGACTGATGCGGCGTTGGTTGTTTCGATGACGGTATGCCGATCAACTCCGGCCTGACGAAAGTGCTCATCGAGCGATTGTCGATAGATGTCCAGACCCGACAGGTTGATGAAGTCGACACCGCGAAAGTCTTCCATTACGAGCAGCGGCCTGGACAACAAAGGGTGACCCTCTGGAAGTATGCAGACCATGTCGGAACAAAAGAGCAATTTCCCTTGGGTACCTCGAGGTACATGCTCGCCCTCGGTCAATCCGAGGTCGTAACGCTGGGCGCTGAGTGACTCTTCCAGTAAGGGTGATTCCTGTGCAGCAATGCTCAAGCCTATGCCGACATGCTGTTGCTGAAAGTGCTTACAGACCTTGGGCAACAGCGTTTGGGAAAACAGCGGAAGGCAGGTGACGCTCAGTTGGCCATGTTCGAAGCGACGGATCGACCGTGCAACACTGTTGATTCGTTCCAACCCAATGTAGGAACGTTCAACCTCTTCGAGCAGCATAATGGCCTGAGCCGTCGGTGCTAGCCTCCCTCCCTCTCGATCAAACAGCCGAAGGCCAGAGATACTTTCAAGCCGCGCCAGTTCTCGGCTGATCGTGGGTTGGGACGTAAATAGTAAGCGGGCTGCTCCGGTGACGCTCCCCGCCTGCATGATGGCGCGGAAGACTTCGATATGCCGTATGGAAATTTCCACACCCGGCCTCCATCAATTGATCAAGACCCATATCAAAACTGAATCGACTCACAAAGAATAGATATTTTATTGAATACTGAGTGATCGACATGATGGCTTCTCTCTTTACTTCAGATTGAATACCTCCATGCCCAACCATTCCGTTTTCCAGCAATTAGCCGAGACTGCCAGACAGCACGGCACCCCGCTCTGGTGTTATGACGCCCAGACCATCAGGGCACGCATCGTCCAACTGCAAGGCTTCGATGCCATTCGATACGCGCAAAAAGCCTGCTCCAACCTGCATATTCTCCGGTTAATCCGCGAACAAGGCGTGCGGATCGATGCCGTATCACTGGGTGAAATCGAGCGGGCGCTGCTCGCTGGATACAGCCCTGCCGGTGACCCGGCTGGCATTGTTCTGACCTGTGATCTGTTCGATGAAGCGACATTGCGACGCGTCGTCGAACTGAACCTTGAGGTCAATACCGGCTCGATTGATATGCTCCGCCAACTGGGCCAACAGTCTCCCGGCCATCGCGTCTGGCTGCGGATCAATCCAGGGTTCGGCCATGGTCACAGCCGCAAGACCAATACTGGTGGTGAAAACAGCAAGCATGGAATCTGGCATGACCAGGTTCAAGAAGCGCTCGGCGTGATTCGGCAATTCGGGCTGAAACTGGTGGGATTGCACATGCATATTGGTTCAGGTGTGGATTACGCGCACCTTGAGCAAGTGGGCTGTGCAATGGTCTCGGCCGTGAGGGCACTCGACCACGATATCGAAGCATTCTCAATAGGCGGGGGGCTTTCCACGCCTTATCGTGTGGGGGATGAGCCGGTGGATATCCAGCGTTATGCGAACGCATGGCGCCAGGCCAAACAGGACATCGAGGCTTTTCTCGCTCACCCAGTACGGATGGAGATCGAGCCCGGTCGATTCCTGGTAGCCGAGTCAGGCTATTTGGTTACCGAAGTCCGCGCGGTAAAAAAAGTCGGTAGCCGAAACTTCATCCTGGTGAACGCCGGCTTCAATGACCTGATGCGGCCAGCCCTCTATGGCGCCTATCACCAAATGACCTTGCTGGACTCCCAGGGTGTCCCGGTCAGTCGTCCGGAGCACCTCTGTGTAGTGGGAGGTCCCCTGTGCGAATCCGGCGATATTTTTACGCAGGATGAACAGGGTGTCACCCCCCGTTTGCTACCTGAAGCGCAGGTTGGCGACTTACTGATCATGCACGATACCGGCGCGTACGGCGCTTCTATGTCATCCAATTACAACAGCCGCACACTGTTGCCGGAAGTGTTGATCGAGCAAGGGCAAGCTAAGTTGATTCGACGCCCGCAGCCATTGTCGGACTTGCTGGCCCTGGAATTGGGGCTTTAAAGGCCAATCGGTGATCGAAGCAATCCGTCCGGGTTCATGCCGTAACGGGATGGCAGGTATTGATAGACCAGATGCTGAGACTGGCCGCGCTCTTCCGGGGTCATGCCATCGTCACCGGTGGTGGTGCTGATGTCAGGCTGGTCAAGACTGGGGATTAAACGCCGTCATGCCCTCCTGCGCCTGTTTGCTGCGTAGGGCTATCACGCCGGGGACCCAGGCATGGGGAAAGAGATAGAAGCGGTTCTCTTCCACGCCCTTCAGGGTGATTTCGGCGATTTCGCGTGCGGAAATCTTGCCGGCTTCCACGGCTCGTCTCACACACTCCTCGTACTGCCGCTTCATCTCGCTATCGGCAGCAGCGTCGGCGAATTCCGCCGGGCGGTTACGCTCGGTCTCAATGATGCCGGTCGGGAAAAAGGCAGGTGAGAGCACGCTGACACCGACCGCGCTGTTGGCCATTTTCAGGTCGTTGGCCAGGCTCTCCGAGAGCGCCACCACCGCTGCTTTAGTGGCGTTGTAAATGCCACTGCCGGCCGAGTACATCCAGCCAGCCGCCGAGGCGATATTGACGATGTGTCCCTCGCCCTGGTCGAGCATGATCGGAGTGAAGGCTTTCACCCCCCAAGCGACGCCATAAAGATTGACGTTGGTTACCCAATGCCAGTCGGAGACGGTGTTTTCCCAGATAGGCGCAGTGACGCCCACGCCGGCGTTGTTGAACAGCAGATGGACGCCACCGCAACGTTGCACAGCCAGTTGCGCCAGCGTGGCGACCTGCTCGAATTTGGACACGTCTACTTGCTGGGTGACGATGTAGGTGCCGGGTAGTTCCTGCTGGATCAAGGTGCGGGTGGTCTCTAGATTTCCGGCTTCGACATCAGCCAATACCAACTTCATCCGACGTCGCGCGCAAGCCATCGCCAGTTCACGGCCCAGGCCTCCGCCAGCTCCGGTGATCACGCAGACCTTACCGTTCAAGTCTTTCATCTGTCGCCTCCTGATGGGCTGTGTCGACACGCTGTTTCAGCGCCTCGTTCATGCGTTGATAGAGTCGTTTCGATTGGCTCAGGCGCTGCCAGAGTGCCGGCAGCAAGAGACCGGAAAAACGCTCGCCATGGATGAAGCGGGTGGACCCATCGGCGTTCTCGGTAAGCTGGAAGAAGTGTTCGCCGGCCACTGTGAAAGGGTTGCCGCCACGCCAGGCGAAGCGGTGTGGCGCTTCGTCGCTGCTGATGCGTGCCTGGAAGGACGCCTTGCGTTCCTTGCCCAGCTTGACCGCGAAGTGCACCTGCCCACCCGGGCGGTGGTCGATCCGCTGAATCTCCAGCATGGGGTTCCACTGCGCGTAGCGCTCGAAGTCGACGAGGCAGTTCCACACCGAACTGGGCGGTGCATCGATCTCGATTTCGGTCCTGATCTGCCGCGAGAAGAGACTGTCGCGGCGGGTGCCCAGCGCTTTGTAGGCCTGCTTCTCGCGCTGCCGGTTGAAAATCTTGGCCTTCAAGTTCGGCTCGCTGAAGCCCACTAATGCGTACAGTCGCGGCGAGCAGTACAGCATCTCCACCGAAAAGCCCTGCGGGTCGTTGACGTAGACGCACTGTACCAGCCCTACCTGACCCACCGGGTTGCAGTTGGGCACGAATCCAGCCTTGAGCGCCCGTTCGAACTGTGCGGCGAACCCGTCCTGGCTGTCGAAGCCGACGGCCAGGTTCATGATGCCGATGTCGTTCAATCGGTAACGGGGCGGCCAGGGCTTGGGGGTCGCCGGTTGGCGGACGTCCAGCCACATGTCGCCTTTGACCAGGCAGGCGTCGGCGACGGTATGGTTATCCTGCTCAACGGTACGGTCGCCACGCTCAAAACCCAACCCGTCGACAAAGGCCGCCACGCTGCGTGCGCAATCCGCGACAACCAGACCCAAGCCTGTCAGCTTGCACGGATATGGCAACCCTTGCAGTGAGTGGTCTTCGATCAGCTCGATGAGAATGCCGTCCGGATCTCGGATGAAACGGCGATTGGCAAACCGGCGGGCCTCCAGGGACAGGCCGAGAGACTGGGCGAGAGCCTCGAAACGTTCCAGCGAATCGACCCGCGCAAGGATGCGCCGATAACCGACGCGCTCGTCGTCCTCGGGGGAAAGAGGGGCCGAGGCCGGCGACTCGAATTCGAACAGTTCCAACTGAAAGAACGCCCGGTCGTCGATCAACCAACTGACTCGCGATGCCACTCCGACAAGGCCCTGTATCCGTTCAGCCTGCTTGCCGCGAAAAGACAGAGTGCCGAAGACATGCTTAAGGCCGAACAGTTTCTGGTAGAAACGCAGGGACGCGGTGGTGTCACGCACGCTCAGCGCGATCTGGCAGATATTGGTGGTCATGGTCGTTTGCTCAGAAGAGTTTGCCGATCAGCGCGGTCGGAAGCAGTTGCAGCACAGGTCGCAGCAGCCGCCAGGGATAGCCGGGAATCACTGCACGCTTACGGCGTTGCAGAATGGCATCGGCGATCCGTTTGCCACCTTCCTCCAGCGGCAGCAGGAAGGGACGGTGCTTGAGCTTTTGGTTCATCGGAGTATCGATATAGCCCGGATAGATGACCGTCACGGTCAGGTTCTTGCCCTGCGATTCGGCACGCAGGGCCTCCATGTACACGCTGACGGCTGCCTTGCTTGCGCTGTAGGCACCGCTGCCGGGCAGGCCGCGCCAGCTGGCGACCGAACTCATCGCTACGATCTGCCCATGGCCCTGGCTCTTGAACAGGGTGATTGCGGCGTCGATGGTGGCGCAGGCGCCGATGACATTGACTTCGAACATTTGACGGGAATTGGCGAAATCGATGCGCCCTATGCGTCCGTCGCTACCCAACCCTGCGTTGGCCACGACGATATCGAGCTTGCCCAGTTCGGCGCTGGCGGTATTCAGCGTGTCGCGTACCTGTTTGGCATCACTGACATCCAGCGGGTAGACCAAGACCCGCACGCCGTGGCGTTCCTCCAGCTCGGACTTGATGGTTTGCAAGACGTCGATTTGACGGGCAGCCAACGCCAGGTCATAGCCACGACTGGCGAATTCGCTCGCCACCTGACGCCCCAAGCCAGAGGATGCGCCAGTGATGAAGACCGATGTGCTCATGACAGCTACCTCATTATTGTTTTTCTCCAGACGTATTAAGCCAAGCCGGTCCCCTCGATGCGATGTTCGAACGTGTCAGATGATTGATAATTACGGCCAAAAAAATGTTAAATAGCCTTTTATACGAGGCGTGATTCGCCATGAGCCTTTCCGTGTTTCCTTGTGCCAGCCAGGCACCGCTGTGCTTCTGCATCGCGCAAATGGACGCCTGGGGGTATTCGTTGCATGAGGTGCTGGCTGGTAGCGGCCTAAGTGTTGACAGTTTTGCGCTACCTGAATCAGTGCCCAACAGCCGCCAGGAACAGACGATCTACGAGAACATCCTGCGTCTTTATCGAGGCACGGCAGCCGGGCTGGAGCTCGGTCGGCTGACCAACGTGAATAGCGTGGGTGTGCTGGGCGGACTGCTGGCAAACGCGATCGATCTTGGCCATGCCGGCTATTTGTCGCGCCGTTTCTATCCGCTGTCCAATCCCTGGATCGTGCCCGAACTGATCGGTAGTCTTTCCACGGGGCAGTCGATTATCCGATACCGTCAGGTCGGCGGATTGCCTGCGCTGTACCGGTTTCTCATCGACCGCGACATCCTTGGCACACGCCAACTGCTACGTGACATCTTCGGCGTGGGTGCCGATGGTTATGTGCGCGAAGTGGCATTCGGCTATCCCGAGCCAGTGGATGCCGAGCGTTATTCGGTCGAGTTCGATTGCCCCGTGAGCTTCGGTCATGACTACACCTACGTGACCTACGACAATGAACTGGGCCACCAGCGCAATGCACGGCGAAATCCGCACACTTATCACCTTTATCTACGGCTGTGCCGCGAAGCCCAAGCGCAACGTACGTCTTTGTCCTGGCAAAGCCGAGTGAACAGCATCCTGGCGTGCATCGACTTCTATCCAAACGCCGCCACCATGGCCAAGAAGCTCAACTGCTCGGAGCGAAGTCTACGGCGGCATCTGGGTGAGGAAGGTGTGCAGTACTCCGAACTGGTGGACAAGATACGGTTCGAACGGGCGATCTACCTGCTGCATCATTCCGAGGACTCCATCAAAACCATCAGCTTCAAGCTCTTCTACAGCGAGCCGCCGGCTTTCGTTCGGGCGTTTTCACGCTGGAGTGGAACCACTCCGGGCGAGTTCAGGTCTGGAATGGGGAAATGAATTATTTCCAAGCGTCCGAGTGGCCGTTTTCTGCCGTTCGCGAGACAGGTTGGCCTGGGTCCGCTTTGACCTGTCTTGAATGGTCGGTATCGACGGGACTGTCGTTTAGCAGGCGTCATTGCGTCTGAACTGCTCGTCTCCTGCTTGATGCAACTGCTCCCCTCCTGATCCATCGCTCCCCCCTCTCTGTGAACACCCTGCACGCCGACTGATCCCTGCTGAACAACACTTAGCGGCTTCGCCGTGCGCCTATAAAAAGGAAGATCCCCATGGCCCACCTCATCGAACAAATGGCTTACGTTGGCGCTACTCCCTGGCATGGTCTGGGCAGTCAGCTCTCGCCCTATCAGCCTCGGAAACAGCCACTCTTCGAAAGCCGTCGAACAACGAGCGATGGAATCGCTCGCTGACCGTGTCCAGCCAATGCCGAGCATGCTGACGATTGCGGCGATCTGTGTCGTGGTCTTCGCCTTATGCGACTTGGGAAAATGCACTCGGCATTCAAGAACTGGCGGCTGGCAGCCGCCTATAGCGTCAGGCTTTCGCCAAAGCCACGGATCACCTCCAACAGTGACTTCACCCGCAGCGGCAGATTCCCGGCCGGGTACACCGCGTGCATTTGTGGGCTCTCACCGCTGCTGGAGGTGAGCTTGTACTCGGGACAGACACGAAGCAGGCGCCCCGCTTCCACTTCGGGCTCCGCCAGCCAGTCCGCCAGGCGAGCGATCCCGACGCCCGCGAGGGCCGCCTGGAACACCGCCACACCGGAGCTGAAACGAAACTTCGGATGAACCCGAAAGCTGATGGCCTGCTCCTCACTGCGAAAATTCCACTCCTTGAGAATCCGCGGCGCCGTATGCAGGATCAGCGAATGCGCCTCTAGCGCCTCGATAGAGTCGGGCATCCCGCGCCGCTCCAGATACCCGGGACTGGCATACAGGTAACGTGAATAACTCCAGAGCGGAAAGCCGATCAGGTCACTGGATTGCGGAAACGCGCCACGAATCGAGAAGTCCAGCTTGCTCTTGGCCGGATCGATGGCCTCATCGGTGAAAATCACATCGACGTTCACGTCGGGATAACGCTCGCAGTACTGCGCGATCAACCGGGGCAATACCCCGTGTCCGAGAACTTCGGGGGCGGAAAAGCGGATCCAGCCGCAGGCCAGGCCACTGAGACCGGCCAGGTCTTCATCCGCCTCACGTTGCAGATCCAGCATTTTGTAAGCGTGGGGCAACAAACTCTCACCCGCCTCGGTCAAGCTCACGGCATTGGACGAGCGATTGAACAACTTGCCCCCGGCACTTTCCTCCAGGGCTTGAATGGCACGGGTCAGCGAGCTGGGGGAACGCCCCAAAGCGCGCGCCGCCGCGACGAAGCTGCGCTTGCGAGCTACCGTCGCAAAAGCTTCAAGCCCCCCCAACATATCCAGTGCCATTCATCACCTCATTGCATTTTTCACAACGTGGCATTGCAACACAAAAAAGACCCTTCCGTTAACCTTCCCGTTCAACCCACAGGGAAGTAGGCAAACAGGAGCAAAAGGACGTGTCAAAGCTGGATGAAATAGTCGGGAAATCCGCGGCCCGTATCGGTTTAGAAATTCGTGAATGGCCCGGGAAAAAATCAACGACTTCGATCCGACAGGAGATACCGCAAATTCATGTGTCGTTCGAAGAACAACGCACACTTCAAGCCGGCCTGGCATCGCTGGCCGTGACCGACAGCGCCTCGGGTATCCGCCAAATGCCAGCCTTGGGACAGCTGCTGGAAAGCACCCTGTGCGCCGAGAAAATCCAGCGCCTGCGCGACTTCCCCCAGGCCCGTGAGGTGGCGATAATCGTCAGGGGGCTGCCGCTGGACCCGCAACTGCCCGCCACGCCCTACGACACGGACCCGGACGTCGAAAACCTGCCGGTTCTGGCCGGAGCCATCCTGTCCGTGCTGCAAGCCCTGCAAACCCGTCCGGTGGCGTACGAGGGTGAAAGCGACAACACGGTGTTCCGCCACGTATCGCCCAAGCACAAGCGAGAGACTGAAAAGAGCTCCTTTGGCTCGCGCATGGACCTGGGCATGCATGTCGACAACCCACACCTGCCCCTGACCTGCGAACCCGTCTCGCAGTTATCGGCCTGTCCGGAGTACCTGTCCCTGACCGGTCTGCGCTGCGAACTCAGCGTGCCGACGCGCATCGTCGCCATTGACGACGTGCTGGCCATGCTGCCGGCCTCCGTTGAAGAGGAATTGTCACAACCACACTTCGCCATTCGCCGACCGGCCTCCTTCGGCAAACAGGGTAATGTGCTGGAAAACGTCCCTCTGCTGTACAAAAGCGCAACTGGTGGCCTGTATTGCCGCTACAACAAGGCCAGTGTCACAGCGACCTGCGCCAATGCGCAGTTTGCCCTGCAACTGTTCGCCGCCGCCGCTAATCATCCCGATGTCGTGCACCCGATATTGCTGCAACCAGGGGACATGCTGATCTTCAAGAACCAGCAAACCCTGCATGCCCGGGACGGTTTCCCCCCCCGCTACGACGGCCGCGACCGCTGGATGCTGCGCGTCTTCGGGGTCAACGACCCGGCACGCGTGGTGCCGCTGGCCCCTCACCAACCCTTCATCGTCAGAGCCTGAATTCATGGTCGATATTGTCATCCTTTGCGTATTCGCCTTCGCCGCCGGTCTGATCGATGCGGCGGTGGGCGGCGGCGGACTGATCCAGATACCCGCGCTGTTCAACGTGCTGCCCACGGCACAACCGGCAGCGCTGTTAGGTACCAACAAGGTCGCGGCAGCCTGCGGCACTGCATTCGCGGCCCGCTCCTTCGTGCGCAAGGTGGTGATCGACTGGAGTCTGGTGATACCCGCCGCCTGTGCGGCCTTTGTCATGGCCTTCTTCGGAGCGGCCACGGTGTCGTCTGTACCCCAGTCGTTGATCCGGCCGGCGGTGCTGGTGTTGATCGTGCTGATGGCGATCTACACCTTCTGGAAAAAGGACTTCGGCGCCCTGCACAAACCCATGCGCATCGGTACCAAAGAGAAACTGCTGGCGATCGTCATCGGCGGCGCCATCGGCTTCTACGACGGACTGTTCGGTCCCGGCACCGGCAGCTTCCTGATCTTCCTGTTTATCCGCTGCTTCGCCTTCGACTTCCTTCATGCCTCGGCGTCGGCCAAGCTGGTGAACATCGCGACCAACGTAGCGGCGCTGATTTTCTTCATTCCAACGGGTAACGTGCTCTACCTGATCGCCATCCCCATGGCGGCATTCAACATCCTGGGCGCGCTGACCGGCACCTGGCTGGCGGTTCATAAAGGCGTGCCCTTTGTCCGAGCCCTGTTCCTGGTGTTACTGGTGATCCTGATCAGCAAACTGTCCTACGACCTGCTCCTGCAAATCTGAGGAAAACCACATGTATCCCATGTTCGATCGCCTGGTGGCGCTACTCGATACCCACGCAGCCTCCTACCGAGTGTTGATGCACGATGCCGAGGGCCAGTCGGCACGGGTCGCCGAAATCCGTGGCACCGAGCCAGGCCAGGGCGCGAAGGCCATGCTCTGCTCGCTCAAGGGTCAGGCCGAACCGTATGCCCTGGTGATACTGCCGGGGGACCAGAAACTCGACATGAAAAAGGTCGGAGCGGCCCTGGGCGGAAAAAAGGCCGAACTGGTGAAGGCCGAAACCGCCATTGAACTGACCGGGTGCCGAATCGGCGCCATCCCTCCTTTCGTCTTCGATGAGCGGATTCAATTGATCGTCGACCCGGCCCTGACCACAGGCTACGGCGAAATCGCCTTCAACGCCGGTCGGCTGGATGCATCGATGGTGCTCGATACGCAGGATTATCTGGCGATTGCCAAGCCTCGGTTGCTGGATGTCAGCCAGGCCTGAGCACACCGCTACTGCGTGGGGAATACCGCTCAACAAGGCTGAACGCGGTCCCTGCAGAGCAGAACCCACCAGGCGGATACCGCCGAAGCTCTGCTCCAGGGCCTCGCCCAGTGCCTGCAGATCGTATTCGGCGGAGCAGAAAAACAGCACGAACCCCAGATGCGGATGCAACAGCTGCCGCGCCAGTTCCTGGGCCACCAACCGGGCATCAGTCGCCTGGGACATTGCACTGACGACACCTCGTTCTGGGCCTGCTGCATCTTCATCTCCTGCCGGTGCGCTATGAAGCCTGAGTGTACGAAGCCTGCCGGGCGTCACGAATGCTACTTGGGTAGGGGGTAGCCACCACAGCCAAGCTGGTTGCGCTTGCGCGCAACGCGCCATGCCTGGCGCACAAATGAAAAACCCGCCTTCGAGGCGGGTTGGGTGCTCATTGAAGCACTACTCAGCGTTATTTTTCCACCTAACGCATATCCGCATAAGGCGAGATCGGCTCCACCGGTAGCGGCAAGTTGCCTTGCCAAGGGTCAAACGTGTAGCGCAAGTAAAGCAAGGCGCGGCTCGGGGCGTAGCCTTCGCTGTGTTGCCAGGTGATACCGGTTCCCAGCACCAGTTTGTTGGATAAGCGACGCTCCACGAGGCCCTGGAGACGGAAGTTGACGCCGTTGCTGCTACTGCCACTCTTGGTCAGGGACGGGCTGTCCGCCAGGGTCTGATTCGATTGCGCCAGCAGGTTTTGCAGTTCGCCTTCGCGGTTGTCTTTGGGGTAGAGGTCGGAGCCGTCGATTTTCGCGAACGACCAGCCCACCGAGCTTTCGAGCAAGGCCGACCAGTCAGCGTTGCGCCAGGCATAGTTCACCGGCACGCTGACCGAGTAGTACTGCTGCGGGCTGTAGTATCCGCCCTCGCCGAGGGTGAGTTCGCTTAAGTCCTTGTCGTATCCCATGTACATCAAGGTCAGGCCAGTGCGCAGACGTTCGTCGGCGCGTTCCACCAGGCGATAGTAATAGCCGCCCATGGCTGTGCGCCGCTGATTGTTCTCAACGTTCTGGCCTATTAACCAATGACTGCTCAGACTTGCCCACACGCCATCTGCGCCGCCTTCGTCATGGCTCAGGCCCAGGGTGAAACCGTTGGCCGTAACGCCGCCCCACTTGGTTCCGGTGACCGGATCGACCGCGCCGGCATACGACACCAGTGAGTTGGTCAGGGGCCGCCGCGATGCCGTGAGGCGGTAGCCCACGCTGCTCCAGTCACCGCTGTAGGTGACACCGCCAACCCAGTTGGATACCGTGAATTCTTGTGGTGTATGGCCAAGGTCAAAGGCCCAGCGATCATCGTGCCAGCCCATGCCCAACAGGGTGCCGCGCACGCTCTGCGAGGAGGTGGCACAGCCATCCTTCACCACCGCGCACAAGCCGAACTGGTCGGTGCTGGAGAAATTGCTGACATCCAGATTGATGTCTTCGGCCTGAACGAAACCCTGTCCTTGCGCCACCGGTGCGTCGATGCGCAGGATGGTGGTTTGGGTGGTCAGGTCCGAAACCCCCGATGAACTGTTGTCGGTGCGCCAGGCGAGGTCATGGTACAGGTTCACCGTCGGGTTCTGCTTTTGGTACAACTCGTCAACGTCGCTGCGGATGCTGCGCTGCAACCAGCCATCGCTGTCCTTGGCACGGCTGGCCAAGGTCATGGCACGGTTGTCGCGCGGTTCGGCCTGTTGCGGCTCGATCATCTTTGCCGCGGCCATGCTGCGTGCATAGTCATCCAGAGCCCGCTGCGGCTCTTCTCGGGACAGCAGACGCGCCGCATCCCGATAGACCAGCGGATCACTTTGCGGGGTCTTGAGCAACTGCGCGAACAGCGCGTTCGCACGCGTCTTGTCGCCCAGCGACGCCCAGGCATTGGCCAAGCGGCGCTGGAACGACGCATCGGCCGGTACTGGCGCAGTCACTGCCATAAGGCTGGCCTTGGCGGCGTTCGGCTGACCGAGAGCGATCAGCACTTCGCTCAGGCCCAGTTGGGCCTCGGTATTTTTCGGCGCGCTGGCCAGCACCTTGCGATAGCGGCTTTCGGCCTGCGCCAGGTCGCCACGCTGCTGGGCCCAGTCGGCCAGGGTCAGGTAGTCGTCAGTGGTCGGCGCGCGCATCAGCAGCGCTTCGGCCTGAGTCTCATGGCCGCCGTCGCGCAGTGTCCGGGCCTTCGCGAGCAACTGGCGCCGCTGCAGACGTGCCCACAGCTCGTTCATGTTGTCGCTCCAAGCGGCGCGAGGGATCTGTTGCAGACTGCCCATGGCATCGCCGTCACGCTCACCATTGGCCAGAAACAGGCCGTGGGCATAGCGCGCCTCGGTGTTCTGGCCCTGACGTTGTATCAGCCAGTGGAAGCTTTGATCGGCCTCGGCATTGAGGCCCAGTTCGCGCTGGGCATTGGCCAAGCGGTACACCAGCCAGGGATTGTCCGGGTCCAGCACTCGAGCCTTGCTCAAGGCTACCGTCACCTGCGCCCAATCGCTGCGTCGGGTGGCGTCATCGGCCTGCGCGTTGAGGCGATCCAGCGTCAGCCCCCGACGCACGCTTTGGAACTCCTGCTGCTCCCTGGGTGTCAGGCTGTCGAGGTAATGCTCGGCCTTTTCCGGTGATTGCGACTGATACAGGCGGACCATGGCACGCACCACACTTGCGTTAGTCGGATCGAGCTTGCGCGCCTGCACCAACAGGGCTTCTGCGGTGATGTCATCGGATTCGCCACGAGCAGCGTAGGACAGGCCGATCAGCGACGCAGGATCGTTCGGCTTGGCTTTGTCCGCCTGCCGGTACCATTTTTTCGCGGCGGGATAATCCTTTCGCTCAAGGGCTTCATCACCCTTTTGCAACAGCATCCACTGGTAGTTGGCAGCCTTGAGATCCTGCCACTTGGTCATCCAGTAGGTGTCCTGCTCGATGGCCGAGGCCTGGACGAAAGTGTTGTAGGCCGCTTCGTTCTTGTTCTGGCGCATCAGCGAAATACCCAGCGAACCGAGCAGGCTGGAGTCTTGCGGATAACGCTTGAGCGCCCGACGCAAACTGGCTTCAGCGCCGACGTTGTCGCCGGCTTCGAGCAATGCCTTGCCTTTGACTCCGGCCTGCCAGGCCGGATCAGCCAGGTATTGCTCCTGCCCTTGCAACTGTCTGGTCGCGTCAGCGTGCAAGCTGGCATAGGGGTAGAACTTCAGAAAAGTCCGCCAGCCCTGCGCGGTTTCGGGCCCTACCGGCTGCTTGAGCCAATAGTTGTATTCGCGTTCGGCAGCGTTGTTGCTGGCGTTCGGATCACCCGCCAATTGATGCAGGACGTCCAGCGCCTCGGGATCACGCTTTTCGGCAAACAGCAGGCCGGCCAAGGTCTGGCGCAGCGAGGCATTGCCGGGATACTGCCGGTCCAACTCGCGCAACTGCTCTATCACGACCGGGCGCTGAGCCTTGATGCCGCTACGCACGTTCAGGTATTCCAGGGCCGTGGCAAAGTCTGGCATGTCATCGCCGAACAATTGCCGATAGGCATTGACCGCGTCTTCGGAACGGCCGGCGACGGCCAGCAGGCGCGCCTCCTGCAGGGCCCTCTGACCATCGGTGCCGTGCATTTTCAGCAAGCTCTCGGCCTGACGCAGGGCCGCAGTGCCTGGCGCCTGCTGACGCAGTTGGGCGACCAGGCGTTCGGCTTCCGGCTGGTTCTTTTGCAGCAGTGCCTGGCGGACTTCAACGACTTTTACCAGCGGATTGTCCGGGGCGATCAGTTCCAGACGAGCCAGCGAGTCATGCACCAGGTCTTCGCGGTACAGAGCTTCACCAATACGGACCTGCTCCAGCAGCCATTGCTGCTGGTCGGGCGGACTGAGAGGCTGACCCAGGGCGACCCCGTAAATGCTGCTCAACAGCAGCCCAAAACCGGTCATTTTGTGCATGCGGCAGTCCAGTTTGGCACGAGGTTCCCGTTTTTATCGAAGCGATAACGTTGTTGGTCCCAGCCCTGCCCGAACAGCGTCAGCGACTGGTTGTAATAGGCATCCGCCAAGGGCGGTTGTTGTTGCAGGCGTTGGCGTTGGGCCTTGAGGACGCCCGCACTGTCCGGGCTTGCGGCCAGCAACGGCAGCAATGCGGCACTGAAGCCGACCGGGCCGGAGCCATTGTCGAGGCCGGTGGTTGTGTCGACTTTTTCCGGCACATGGCCCAGCCGCGCAGTCAGGTCCAGCATGGGTTTGAAGTGCTCAATCAACCCGGCGCGCCCCGGCGCATCCTTGTCCAGCATGCCCAGCCAGAGGTAGACGCGAATGGCGTCATAGCTTCCAACACTGCCCTTCTGACTGTCCACGGCCCAACCCTGACCGGCTTTCCACAATTGCCAGTCGGATGCCAGGCCCTTGGGCGAACTTTCGATCAGCAGACGCTCGGTGTTACTGGCCAGCTCCGCCCAAATCGGTGCTTCCTGGGCGAAGCGTGCCAGCAATTGCGGTGGCAGATAGCTGGCATTCAGACGCCAACCCTCGGCATTGTCGAACCCGACGTCGCCGGGTAACAGCATCAGGCCCAGGCCCGGAAGTGTGCGCAGGCTTTGCGCAGCACTGCGCCAGAGCAGGTTGCGGCCCAATGTCAGGTAAGTCGGCTCATGCCACAGACGCCCCGCTTCCAGCAGGCTATAGGCGATCCACAAATCGGCGTCGGTGGCATTGTTGCTATCAAGTACCTGCCAACGGCCAACTTTGTCGCGGCCCCACTGCCACGCTGGAAGCTGCCGGTTAAGGTCGCCGCCGGCCAGGTTGTCCTGGGTCCAGCGCAGCACCTTGGCGAAGCTTTTACGGTCATTGCCCAGCAGAGCGAAAAACAACCCGTAGCTCTGTCCTTCAGACGTGGAGATCAACTGCTCCGAGGAATGGTCAACCACCCGTCCGTCCGGGCTAAGCATCGCCTGGCGATAATTCTGCCAGGCCGGCCAGGCGCATTCCGCGGCACCGGCCAAGCCAGGCACTACGATGATCGCGGTCAAAGCCCGCGCGAGGAAGGCTTTCACCCGACTACTCCTGACCGGCAAGGCGACGACGGGCGGCCCAACGTAGTGCGCGCCACAGCAGGAAGGCCGTCAGCAGCACACTGATGGTGGCCATGGCCGCCAGCAGGATCGGGTGCTCGGACAATTGGAACCAAAGCAACAGCCACCACGGAAGGTGGCCGACGAAGTACTGCTGGCCCACCCAACTGCTGCCTACGCCACTGCTGCGGATCAGTGCCACGGAACCGGTAACGGCGTCTATTTTTCCAGTGTCGCCCAAGGTGTCGCGCAGCAGTTGGTAATCGGCGTCATCGCTGGCCAGCAAGGCCACAATGCTGCGCTGTGGGTGATACGGCGACTGCAAGCCGACAATGGCGGCGATCGGCGCATGGGCGCTGACTTCGACGCGGTTGGCACCCAGGTCGCGCTCATCGCTGAACTGGCCGACGCGGGCCGACTTGCCGTTTTGCTCATTGGACGGCTTGAGTAGCCAGGCACGCGTCTTGTCCAGCACCAGATTGGCATCGGCACCATCGCCAACGCCCGGTGCCATGGCGCCGAACACCAGCAGATCGACATCTGCCCTGGCGTCGTCCCAGTTGTCCGACAGCCGCAGGCCAAACGCGGGCAGGCCTGAGCGCGCAGAGATTCCAGCAATGGTCTCGAACACAGTACTCAGTTGCACAGGGCGACTGCGGGCCGGGACCATCACCAGGGTTTCCGACAGGTCAGCCATCCGGCTGTATGGAAAACCGCCTCGGGCAAAGGCGCGCAGGTCGGGCATGGCGATGTAGTGATGGTAGCCGGACAGGTCAATGGTCGACTCTTCATCGATCACGGCCTGGTTGTTCACCGGCAGCGAAGTCTGGCAACGGTCGCGCTGGGCGCTGCCAAAGGTGCTGGCAAAGTTGAAGTCAAAACGCAGGGTGTTACGGTCGCCAATCTTCAGCGCTGGCACCAGCAGCTTGTCGCTGAGGTTAGCCGACTCGTTGGACAGCACCGCCAGGCGCAGCTCCTCCAGACGGCTATCGGTCTTGCTTTGCAACGGCAGGCTGGTGATGAACTGGTTGTTCAGGCTGATGCTCAAGCGCGACTCGTCGTTGACCGACGGTGGCGTATAACGAAACTTGGTTTGCAGCGGAATCCCCTGGTTACGCCAGACGAACAGGTCAGGCGGCAGGTTCACGTCCACCGTGATGGACCGTGGCTGCAGACCGTTGGCCTGAAGCTGCTCGGGGTACTTGATCAACTCGGCGAAGCGTACCGAGCGGTCCGTGCGCATCCAGTTCGGCGCGTCATAAGGTACTCGCGGTTTGAGCTGCTCGACCTTGTTGACGGTCACGCTCGATCCACGAAACGCGCCTGCGCCCAAGGCCAGGGCGCGGGCAGCCACAGCCAGGTCTTCGTCGTTGCGGCCCAACACCAGCAACACCTTGCTGTAGGGATCCTGCGGGTTGTCGATCATCTGTACAACGGGCGCATCCACGACCGGGAACTTGTCTATGTCAGCCAGGAAGGACGGGCGATGATCGTTGGTGGCGAAGACAATGGCCGACTTCGCGCGATGGTGTTCATCAGCAGGCGGTAGCTGGTCGAACAGAACAGGGAACTGCGCACCACGCCAAGCGGCCTGGCTGCCGAAATAGGACGCCAGGATACCGGCTGCACGCTGCTCGCCCAGGGTCGGCGCATCGGCGAAGACCAAATTGAGGACCGGTTTGTCCTGGCCTCGAGTGTCGAAGAAAGGCATCGGGAAATAGGCCAGGTCGTTCTTCAGCGTGAGTGCCTGCTCCTGCAACTGGATCTGGCTGCTGCGCCCCACGTTCAACCATAGCGTGTTGTTGGCCGGATCTTCGCAGATATCGGTGTAGTGGCCGACAAACTCCAGGCGTACGCGGTTGAAGTCCGAAATCAGGCGCGGGTCCAGGGTTACCGATTGGTTGACCCTCTTGCCCAATTGGTCTTTCTCGATCGGCACTACGCTCATCAGCACGTCGTTGAGATACACCCGTAAATGCGAGATCTGTGGCAGCAGCGAAGGCGATGGCGTGTACTCCAGCTGCAGTTTCGCGTCGCTGGCGATGCGATCACGGCGCAGGCTGAATTCGATCTGGTCGCTATTGTGAATGCCCAGCAATAGGCTATCGGCGGGACGACCCAACTGCTCGAAGCTGTACGCGGTGCTCCAGCTCGGTACGTTGCTGACCGCGGCCGGCGCGACAGGCGCAAGTGCGGTGGCGGCCTGGGCGCAACCGGCGGCCAGGAGCGCCAGACTGGCAACAAGGGATTTGCTGAAGTAGCGGCTCATGGTGCGCTCACTGTTCGAGAGTTGGGAGTTGGGGCAGTTGCCGGCATGCGCGGCAGGAAACTGGCCAACCAGCGCAACATTCGCAAAGGCGGGCCGGCGATGCGGCGGATCCAGGCAGGCAGGTATTCGTAGAGGCGGTAGTAGCCGGTGCCGCCAAGTTTGACAATGTCCACAAAGCTGTGCAGCGGGCGATCAGGGGTAAAGTTCTCGCTCCAGTTGAGCCAGGCGTCAGCGCGGGCAAACGTGCACTGCACAAAGTCGATTTTCTGTTGTGCATTGAGGCCGGTGAAGCTGATGCCGATGAAGTTCTTGTGGCTGCGGCAGATGTAGCCCGGGAACAGGAATTCACGAGTGCCGCGCTGCATCATCAGCGAGATGCTCCCGCCCACCGCCAGCGACAGCGAGGTGTCGAGCTGGATGCCGGCGCCACCGTCGGAATAGTCCTGCAACATGCCTGGGTAAGAGTGACCACTTTCAAGGCGCACTGCAGCGGGTAACTTGGCGTGTACACGGTGGGTCTGGCGAACCTGGCGCGCTTCAGCGGCGACCGCCATGGCGCCCCCGATGATCACCAGGTTGTAGGCCACCCAGAGCATGCTCACCACAACGGTGACGATCTCGTCGCGGGGCCCGCAGATCAGACGCCAGATGGCAAAACCCAGGCCGATAATGTTCAGCAACGACAGTAGCAAGTACGGCTGGGCGATTTTCCAGTCGAACTGGTTGTGCTCCATCAGGCCACCCTTGGCGGTGACATTGAACTTGCCCTTACTGGGGTTGAACAGTGCCACGGTGGTGGGCCGCGCGATGTACCAGGCCAGCACGGTCTCGTACACCTCACCCCAGAACGTCCGACGATAGGCGCCCTGCATTCGTGAGTTGGTGAGGCTTGCGTGGATCATGTGCGGCAACACGTACAGCAGGATCATCAGCGCCGGGGCGTAGATGATGTAGGCATGCAGGAACAAAAACGCCATCGGCGCCAGCAGAAACACCAGACGCGGCACGCCGGCCAAAAAGTGCATCATCGCGTTGGCGTAACAGATGCGCTGGAAGAGGGTCAGGCCTTTTCCGAGCAGGGGGTTGTCGGTGCGGAAGATCTGCGCCATGCCACGGGCCCAGCGAATGCGCTGGCCGATGTGCGCTGACAGGCTCTCGGTTGCCAGGCCGGCCGCTAGCGGCACCTTGATATAGGCCGAGTTCCAACCGTTGCGGTGCAGGCGTAGCGCTGTGTGGGCGTCTTCGGTAACTGTCTCGACGGCAAAGCCGCCGATCGCGTCCAGCGCAGTGCGCCGCAGCACCGCGCATGAGCCGCAGAAAAACGCCGCGTTCCACATGTCGTTGCCGTCCTGAATCAACCCGTAGAACAGCTCGCCTTCGTTGGGGTGCTGGCGGAATACATCGAGGTTGCGCTCAAAGGGGTCCGGTGACAGGAAATGGTGCGGAGTCTGCACCAGCGCCAGTTTCGGATCACGCAAAAAACCTCCGGTGGTCATTTGCAGAAATGAGCGCACAGGTATGTGGTCACAGTCGAAAATGGCGACCAGCTCGCCGTTCAGTTGCTTCAGCGCGTGGTTAAGGTTACCGGCCTTGGCGTGACGATTGTCGCTGCGAGTGATGTAGCCCACTCCTACTTCAGCGGCGAACTGGCGGAAACTTTCGCGTTTGCCGTCGTCGAGAATGTAGATGTTCAGCTTGTCGGCCGGCCAATCGATGCCCATGGCCGCGTACACGGTACCCCGCACGATTGACAGGTCTTCGTTGTAGGTCGGGATCAACAGGTCGACGCTGGGCCACAGGTGCGTGTCGCGCGGCAGCGACGCCGGTTTGCGGCCCAAGGGCCAGCAAGTCTGGATGTACCCCAGGATCAGTACCACCCAGGAATAAGTTTCGGCCACCAGCAGGATCATCCCGCACGCCAGGTCCAGGGGCTGGTTATAGTTCAGGGTCGAGGTGTAGCGCCACCACAGGTAACGGCACGAGACGATGGTCGACAACACCACCATCAGCAACGTCGGAAAGCGTCCCGGAACCCGCCGCACCAGCATGGCCAGGCCCCACAGCAGCAAGACGAATACCAGCTGGGCAACGTAGCCGAAGGGCTCGGTGATGCACAGCAACGTCAAAATGAAGGCGACGACACCGATGGCCGCGTTGACCAATCGTTGGCTGCGACGGTCCAGGCCTTTCCACCAATGGCTGCTCTGGCGAATCTGCTGGCTGGCCTCGGCGCGCACGGGCAAGTCTTCCAGCGCCTTGCCGATCCGAGTCCACAGCCGCAGGTGCAGCGCCCCGACGGCCTTGAGCCAGGCCGGGGTCGCCAGCGTCCACGCCTGCGGCCTGGCCGGGCGAACCAGCAGCAGCCAGACGCTTTGCACCACATAGCGCAACGGGTCGCCCAGGCTCGGTGCCTTGTTGGTCAGTTGCGGATACCAGCGTTTGGGCTGATCGAGCACAGCGCGCCAGTTCGGTGACTCCAGGCGCAACAGCAGCCACGCCAGGGCGCTCATTGTCGCCAGCAGCAGCGCAACTGGCGGCGCACAGTCATAGCGCCGACGCAGGTGGGCATAAGGGAAAACGCGGGCGATCATGCCGCCTCCAGGCGTCGGGTCAGGCACCAGATGGCCAGGCTCAACACATCCTGGGCAGCCAGGCTGGCTTCGGCATAAGCTCCCACCGGTTTCTTGAACGCCAAGGCTTCGCGCATGGCTTCATCCTGATGCACGCTGAGTGGCAACAGGCGGGCACCATATTGTTTGCGCCAGATCAGTAGCAGGTCGCGCTGCAATTGGCTGACCGGGTCGAAGCGGTTGACCAGCAGATGCTCGCTGGGGGCTTCTTCCTGTTGCAGCAGTACATGGCAGGCAGCATCCGCCTCGACAATCCGCAGGCGCAACGCACAGGGCCCGACACGAGCATGACCGGGCAATCGCAAGGGCACATCGAACAGGATCCAGTCAAAGTGTTCGGCAAGGCTAGCCTGTCGGCGGCGCCACAGTTTCGGCTCATTGAGCAGGTGTTGCTCGATTTGATCCTGCTCTTCCAGTTTCAGGTGGCCATACGGCAAAACGTTCAATCCCGGCTCCACGGTCCAGGCCTGAGTGTTCCAGCCCACACCGTCGATCATGGCGCGCGCCCAGCCGCCGGGTTCGCTGACGCTGACGCCGAAGTGCAGGCGAAGCAGGTTCTCCGGGCACATGTCGACCAGCAGCACGCGCTCGCCAAGACTATGCAATGCGTGGCCCGTGGCCGCTAATAGCGAACTGGTGCCGACGCCGCCGCGCAGACCACGCAGACTAAGGGCGGTCACGACAGCGTCTCGAGTTCGGACTCATGCACCATCGGCAGGGCCGCCGGTTGCAGGCGCTCCATCTCCGCCAGCAGCGGCCAGCGATGTAGGGCCTTTTGCAATTCGATCTGCGCAGAAATGTCCACGTAGTCCAGTTCGGGCAGCTCAAGCTCGAGTTTCAGGCGGGCAATGTCATCGGCACGATCCGCACGCGACTGCACCCTGGCCTTCACTTGAAGCGCTGTGGGTAGGGCAGCCATCCTGCTTTCTCCTTGATTCGTATGTAAGGTTTTCCGGCGTAGTCAACGACCACAGTGCCAGCGTTTTCGGAGACTGCCGCTGTCTGCGGCAGGTTGCTCAGCAGGGCCGACCAGCTGGGACCCTGGCCATCCGCCTGGGGTTGGGCGCTGTACAGGCGACTGATGATTTCCGACAGGGCCAGGAAACTGCTCGGCTCGGTGATGTGCAGTGGTGCGGCATTGGGGTTGCGACCCATGCCCACCAGCTTGATGCCGACCGGTACGTGGGTGATGGACTGGCTCGGTATCTCGCGCATGCCGGCTATCTGCATGCGGTCGCCATGTAGCGCCGCGCCATGCTCCGGCACAATCACCACCACCACCCGACGGCCACTGAGCTCCAGTTGTTTAATGAAGCCATTGAGGTCGTCGATCAGCCCCTGGGCACGCGGTTTGTAATCACTGCTCTTGGTGCCGCCATCAGCGGTCAACGCACGGTTGCCGTCATGCAACGTCGTGGTGTTGTAGAACAGCGCCACGCGATCGCTCTTTTCTTCTTCGCGGTGCTTCCACCAGGTATCCAGTACCTGAGCATCGCGAAGGATCGGCGAACCGTCGAAGCCCACCAGTGCACGCGGCAATTTGCTGGTACTGACGGAGGGGGCCGGCAACGAACCCTGGGCGCGGACTTCGTCAAGGAAGCCTTCAAACTGCCCGGTGTGGTTGAGCATCACTTCGCTGGAAAAACCCAGCTTGCTCAAATCGTCCATCAACATGCACTGCTCCGGGGCAGTGCCGTAGAGCTGGCTGTGCGGAACCTGCCCACAACTGGCGCGCAACAGACGGATGGCTGCCGGGCCGCTGTAGGAAGTGGCCGAGTTGAAGCTGTCGAAAATCACGTCCATCTGCTGGAACAGCGTGTTATCGCGCAGACCCACGTCTTCCAGATCATCCCAGGCCATGGAACAGATATTGATCAGCAACAGGTCAAAAGGCTGCACGGCAGAAGTCGCAGGCTTGAACTCCACCTGACGCCCGGCCTCGGTGCTATAGAACTTCTGCAGGTAGGCTTCCAGTGTCGCGCTGTCCGGGGCGGCCGTGCTCACCGCAGCCATGGAGGCGCCACTGGCCGGCGCCGCGACCGGCTCGCTGCTGGTGTGCAGGGCCAGCACATTGGCGCTACCGAGCCAGGCCAAACCCAGCACGCTCAGGGTGGTCAGGCGCAGCCAGTGACGGACGAAGGCATAGACCACCGCCAGCACAGCCAGCAGCGCACACAGGTTCCAGTCGATGAAACGACCCGCCAGCTCGACCACGTATGCACCGGTGAAACTCATTACACCAGGCTGGTCCAGCAGGCGGCTGAAGGGGGGCAGCCAGGTGTCCTGGTAAAACAGCGCAACGCCCACGGGGATCGCAATGACCGTGCGCAGGATGCGCAAATAACGATACGGCAATGGCAGCAGCAATGCCGTAGCGAACACCAGGTTGGGCAATACCTGCAGGTTCAGGTAGCCAGCCCACAGCAGTACGAACTTGAGGATGAAATACAGATTCCAGGGACCCAGGCCCGGCCAGACGCGCACTGACGCTGGCTTAATGACTTCATACTGGCTCATGGGGCTCGCTCTGGACAGGGGCGCGACGACGCACGCCACGGGATTTCAGGTAACGCGGGGGCAAGAGGCTCTGCACGAAGGCCAGTAAATGGCGACCAAACCTGGTCAGTACCACAATCAGTGCCAGGGTCAGCAGGCTGCTGAGGCCGATCACCTGGATCAGCTCGGAATAACTCATGAACAGGGATCCGTAATGGGTAGTGTGGTGCGTTGAGGCGAATAGGCGCCACGCCCAGCGGCTTCGGCGGAGCTTCCAGCCGTGCGTTCTTCTGCCAGAAGGAACGTGGCAGGCAGCGAGGCTACCGTGAGGAAGTCCTCGCGTGGCAATGCTTCAACGCCTTGGAGAATCTCGAAGTCGCTGAACAGATCGCGCCAGGCCAGCCGGCAGATATTCCCCAATGCGGGTTCCAGCCCGTCCGCGCGACAGGCAAACAGGAACAGATAAAAAGCACCGTTGACCACGCAGGCGACGTCACCGAAACGACGCAAGCCGATTTGATTCAAGTACTGCTCGATTTCCAGGCCACCGCGCGGTATCAGTTTGAGCAGTTGGTGGCTGATTTCGCCGGAGGCGCCGCTGTAGACGCGCTCCAACATGTTGATGAATTCCCGGGGCGCTAACAGGCCACGCTCGGCGGGCGGCCGCAGGCGTTCGAATAGCGATTGGAAGTCGGTGGTGCGGCTCCGGCGCCAGGTCTGGCCCTGGGCACTGTCGATGATGCTGAAGAAGTGTGCCAGCGTCGTCCCATAGGGCACGGTGATGTTGGCGCCGCAGGACACCAGCAGACGCTCGTCCCGATAACGCAAGCAGGGCTCCATCTCGCGCACGATAATTTTCAGCGCGATGCCGCAGCGCTCGCGCAGGGCGTGAATCTGACGGGCCAACTCTTCGACCTGCAGGTTGTTGTCGATGGCCACGATGATGCTGGCAGCACGAGCGTGGCTGGCTTGCTGGAGCAAGTCCTCGCGGTTCTCGAACAGCCGCCACTGATCCGACAACGGCGGCGAGCCTTCGAGCACAGAACGCTGGGTCAGGTAGATCCGCTGGTCATCGGTATGGGTCAGTTGCACATTGGTCTGCTCATTGACCGATAGCGCGAAACCATCCGCCTGCAATTCAAGCTCAAACTCCTGCCCGCTGCACACGCCCCGTTCGCTGTGCCAGTAGTGCAATTGATAGCGAATACCACCATCACGGCGATAGAGCTGAGCGAGCCCGGAGATCGTATCGTTGAGCCGCAACAAACGGTCATGCAGTTGAGGGGTCTGGCCATGGCTGATCACCAACAGGGAGCATTGGCGTCCACCCAGCCATTGCCTCAGGGACAGGCAGCAATGCCGCAACTCTGGCGCGACGTCGCTCTGCCATGCGCTGTCCGGCAGCATCAACACAATAGTCGTGCCGGCAACCGGAGCAGCACGGGTCAGTTCGCCGACCAGCGATTTGAGGGTCAGGCCGATGTCGTCTTTTTTGATGTCAAACAGCTTCAGCTGACCAGGACCGGTATCTGCCGCCAGCTTCTGGGCCAGGTCCTGACTTGAATGCCCGCAGCACACCAGCATCCCTCGCGCATTGGCCGGCATCGCTGCCAGGCACTGGACCGCCAACGCGGCAGAATCGCTCGCCTGATCCACTGCCACCCAATAAAGCCCGCCGTCGCGCAACAAGATCTGCTCATCGCGCAGATGGCGGATGCCTAAGGTGACCTGACTCAAATGTAGTTCCCTTCCCTTTGAAGCGGATGTGGCGCGATCAGCACCTTCTCTCCGGCACAGCCTTGCAAGGGAGCCATTTTTCTGACGACTAGCACAAGCGCACCGAGCGAGGCTCAGTGTCAGACTTAGTCAACATAAATAGGATGTCGCACTGCCAAGCAGCCCCTGTGATGCTCAGGGAGCAAGCTTCCAAGCAATATAGAGCGGCTAGAAAAAGACGATACATTACATTCTCCGCCGATCACCATTCCCAGGCTCCCTTATACCTCGGTAATGGCGCGCAATTGTGATGATGTCGGACTGCCAGTGTCAATAAGTCGTAACAAATGAGATCAAATACTGCGGACAAACGGTGACATTTAATATTTCGCCAATTTATTGGCGATTAAGCGGCCAGCCCAATTCTTTATTGGGCTCCACATGAGACAGCTGCGCATCGATCATGCGACTGCAAGATTGGTACCGTTTCCGATGAGGCTGGCGCCACGAAAAAACCGATCAGCCAAGACCCGGATTGATGTACTGGAAAATGTACCAATCTCGGCTGGATTTGAGTGTTTTCAGAGGATGTCGCGGGAGGAGCCCATGAAAGATTTTTCTTTTGGCAAAAAAATGGACCTCTTTTCAGAGATCCATTTTTAATGTTTGGAGCGGGAAACGAGACTCGCATCTAGCGTACAACCGATTGTAATCTAAAGGTTTTTTCAATTAACCCAGCAGGAATGGACTTATTTTTTCGACTTGTTCGGAGGGCCTCTCAAGAACAGGAAGAACATAATCCGAAGCCGTGCTGCTCGAAAGAGTTTTCACACAACCTCGGCCAGAAGCAGATGTTCAATCCCTCAGCCAATTGATAATTATTCGCCAAATAGGCGATGACCTATCGCGCCCGACTACACGATAAATCAGTGACCATTGTAAGATCGTGCCAGGCAGTTGTTCCAGATCTCGCGCATCAGCTCCTTAAGCATCAACGCCTCCTCCCAGCGATCCGTGATGTCACGCCCATCAGCCCCCGTGATTGCATAGGGTGGCGGGCCGAGTTCGCAGGTGAAGGACAGGCTATCGGGCGTATTTGGCCGGGCCAGCCAATCCTCGATCCCATAGCGCCACCAGCCGAGGAACCGCTCCAGCCAGGGTCGATGCTGGGCGAAACTCAAGGGTACCTGGACCTGTTCGCAACTGGCGACCCGACCATGGAAACCCCAACTGTGACGCAGGATGGTATGGATTTGTTCGTCGTCCTCGGCAGTGGCCGACTCAGGCAATTCACGGCCCACAACGTAGTGGGACAAGTCGGCCAACAGTTTGAGGTCGGGCATTTCCGCGAGAATGTCGAGGGTGAACAACAGGTCGCTGGTGAGGCGATAACGGTGGGTTTCCAGCAGGATCGGAAAGTCCACCTGCTCGGCCAGCCGCTGCCAGCCTTCGATCAGCTCGATAGCGTGCGCCAGCGTGCGCGGCCGGACGTCGGCCTGCAGCGTGAGGTGGTGGCAGCCGTAGCGGGAAGCGACATCGAGCGCGGCCGCCAGATCATCCACGGTCCGGGGGAACAGTTGACCTTCGATTTGCAGGCCCTGCGCCTTGGCGGCGGCATTCAGGCGTGCGGCATGTTGCGCGACCCAGAAATGGTCGGTGATCCCGTCGAAACCGGCGGCGGCGATCTTCTCCAACTGCGCTTCAATGGAAAGGTCGCAGTGGCCACGGTGATCTTGCATGGCCCACAAGGACTGAAACACCAGGAATTCGCGCATGTCAGCTCCTCAGCAGTTGTTTGAGCGATACATCGGCATCGGCTAAAGCGACCACCGAGAGGGGGTTATGGTTGGCGATCAGCCGTTCGCACAACTTGATGTCCTTGGCGACGCTATTGCCCTGGCCCCAACTGCAGGCGCCCTGCAAACGTTGCTCGGTGTCGAGGTAGAACAACAGGAACCCCCCACCCGGGGTTGTCCGGCTCGCCGTGGGCTCTGTGTTTGAGATCACGCCCACAATCTGCAGCCCCCAGTCGTACTGATCGGACCAAAAACCGGGAATGACTTCGAAGGGCAGCTCACCGCCCAACAGATTCAGGGCTGCGTGACGGCCCTGGGTCTCGGCGTTGCGCCAGGTTTCCTGACGCTGGAAAACCCCTTGCGGGTGCAGACGAAATTCACAGACGTCGCCTGCCGCAAATATGTCCGGCGCACTGGTGCGCAACTGCGCATCGACGCGGACGCCCTGGCCGACTTCGAGCCCCGCGGCCGCGGCCAACTCAGTGTTGGGTTGCATGCCGATGCCTACCACCACCAAGTCGCAGGGCAACAACTGGCCGTCGACCAACTGCACGGCCTCGGCGCGGGTGGCGCCCTGCACCGCCTCAATGGCCACGTTCAGTCGGACATCCACGCCCTGACGGCGATGCAGTTCCAGCAGGACAGTGGACAATCGCTCCGACAGGACGCGGCCCGCCAGGCGCGGCCCGGCTTCGAGCAAGGTCACCGTGCAACCCAGGGCACGGGCGGTCGCGGCGACTTCGAGGCCGATAAAGCCGCCGCCGATGATCACCAATCGGGCGCCGGGTCGTAGCGAAGCACGCAGTGCGATGGCTTCGTCATGGGTTCGCAGATAAAGCACGTTGGGCAGATGCTCGGGCACTGAGGGCAACAGTCGCGCCCTGCCCCCGGTCGCGAGCAACAGACGGGTGTACTGCAACCAACTGCCGTCGGCCAACTGCAATCGATGTTGCTGCGGATCCAGGCTTTTTACCGGGTTACCGGCCAGGTGTTCGATGTCCAGTTCGGCGAGCTGAGCGTTGTCGCAGAGGCTGCAGCCCGCCAGATCAATCGTGCCCTGCAACAGTCCCTTGGACAGCGGTGGACGTTCATAAGGCGGGTGGGACTCGTCGCCGATCAGAATCAGGCGACCGCGATAACCTTCGCCGCGCAGGGTCAACGCCGCGCGGCCACCGGCATGCCCGGCGCCGACGATGACCAGTGGAACATTGGCAGGATTCATGGCACAGACTCCGTGCAGTTAAACCATAATGGCGAGCAGGACACGCCCCGCCTCGACCCGGACCGGATAGGTCTTGAGGTTGACGCACACCGGCGCGCCAAGGGCTTTGCCGGAGCGGTAGTCGAAACGCCCGTTGTGCTTGGGGCACTCGATGACATGCTCCATCACCAGTCCATCGGCCAAGTGGATGGATTCGTGGGTGCACAGGCCCGCTGTGGCGAAGAACTCGTCGTCGGCGGAGCGGTAGACGGCGTAGGTGTGCGGGCCATGGTCGAAACGAATGACATCCTCTTCATTTATTTCGCCCACGGCGCAGACGTCGATCCATTGATCGGTCATGGCGTTTTCTCTTGTAGTGGTAAAAACGGGAAGGTGTCAGGCCGGCGTTGCTTCAGGTTCTGCCTGGGTGCTGGCGGCCGGTGTTGCGCGTTGTGGCAAAGGGCGACGGATGAAATACGTCGGGTCTTTGCGCTGCTTCCAGATAGTCGGGAGGATTTCTCTGAAGGCCTCGAGCAGGCTGGTGTAAGGCGGCGGGCAGTCGTGGCGGATTTCTTCGTGAAGCTGCGCCAGCGCATGAAACGGCACCATCGGATACATGTGATGCTCAAGGTGATAGTTCATGTCGAGGTACAGAAAACGCAGCAGCGGGTTCATGTAAATGGTGCGGCAGTTGCTGCGGTGATCGAGCACGTCCTCGGCCAGGCCGACATGCTGCGTCAGGCCGAACAGGTACGACAGCCAGCCGCCGTACAGCGTCGGCAAACCGATAAACATCAGCGGCAGCCAGCTCTGCAGATACAGCGCCGCTCCCACGGTGAATCCATAAATCACCAGCCAGATACGCGCCGCCGTAAAGACCTTGGGCCACTCGGATTCGGGGATGAAGGTCTGCTCTTCTTCCGCCATCCGCCCGGTTGCATGCCGGCAGACTGACCACATCGTCCTGATCGCGTAAGGCATCCTGAACAGACTCAGCACCATATTGATCAGGCTTGGCGGACGCGGCTCGACGATCTCCGGATCGCGACCGACGATGATGGTGTCGGTGTGGTGTCTAGCGTGGCTCCAGCGCCAGACATGCGGTTCGAACATGAACATGAAGCTCGACAATTGGTAGATCGCATCATTCATCCAGCGGGTTTTGAACGCCGTGCCGTGACCGGTTTCGTGCCAACGGGCATTGGACGCCGTGCCGTAGAGCAACCCGTAGGCGAAGAAGAACGGAACGCAGGCCCAGGAGCCCCAAAACCAGTAACCCCCGAACCCGGTGACAACCATCGATAGCAACCAGATCGCGGTGTCGCGCAAGGCCGGGCCGTCGCGGCGCTGCATCAATTCCTTCATGCGTTTACGGGAAATGGGCGATTGGTACCAGTTGGCTGACACCAGGCCTTTTTGCGCCGCTTTGGCGGCTTCGGGACCGATCAATCGATAATCCCGAGGCACGGGTTTATTGGGGTGTTCAAAGGTTGCGTTTTGTTCAGGCATTTTATTGTTCTCCGCAAGCTTGATGGTTTTGGGCACTTGCTTCGATGCGGGATCACATCGTTGGAGAAAAGATAGAGAGCGCACTGATTACCCTCAAGCCCTTGAATACATTCCCTATCAAGCTATCATCCAGGCCCATTGAAGCTTGATAGTTTTCTATCAAAGCGCTTGCGGGGCCTGCCATGAACACCACTAAACGCCCAACCATCGCCACCGTCGCCGAACACGCGGGCTTGAGTGTCGCCACCGTGGACCGGGTGCTCAACGCCAGGGCGCCGGTCAACCCGGCCACCGCCGAGCAGGTGTTCCAGGCCGCCGAAGCAGTCGGTTATTTCGCGGCCCGGCTGATCGGCCAGCGAATCCGCGAACGCCGCCCCAGCTACCGTTTCGGCATCCTCTTGCTCGGCACCGCCCAGGCGTTCTACGGCAACGTGGCCGCCGCCATTACCGAGGCGGCGCAGCGTCAGGCTGACGCCAACCTGAGCATGCAATTCGAGTACGTCTTCGATCGCACACCCAGCGCGATCATTGCCCAAATCGAACAACTGGCGGTGCAGTGCGACGGCCTGGCAGTGGTCAGCTTCGCGCATCCGCTGATCAATGCCGCCATCGCTCAGATCAGAGCCGCCGGCGTGCCGGTGATCGCGCTGCTCTCCGACATTCATGAGGCAGCGGATGAGCCTTACGTCGGCCAGGATAATCATGAGGTCGGGCGCACCATGGGCTGGCTGATGGCTCACACCTGTGGCGCCCGCAAAGGCAGTGTCGGGGTGTTGCTCGGCGGCCACCGTTTCCTCGGCCATCAGGCGCGGGTCGAGGGGCTGCGCAGTTACCTGGCGGAGCGCGCACCGGGGTTGCGGCTGCTGGAAGCGGTGATCAATCTGGACAATAGCGACATCACCGAAGAGGCGACGCTGGAACTCCTGGCGCGGCATGACGACTTGCGGGGGCTGTGCGTGGTCGGAGGGGGCGGCGACGGGATCATCAGCGCCCTGTCGCAGCTGCCGAAGCGGCCGTCGCTGTGTTGCATTTTGCAGGAGTCGACCGAGCTGTCGCGCCAGGCCCTGGCGCAGGGGTTGATCAGCCTGGTTATCGATTCCCAGCCGCGATTGCTGGCGGCGGCGCTGGTCGATCTGCTGGTGGAATTGCAGACCGCATCGGACTTCGATCCGATCCGGCATCGCATCTATATTCCATTGCAGATCATGACCTCAGAGAATGCTCGACCCTGAACGGAAAGCATCGGCACTCAGCCCGAACCGGTTCATTTTGTTGTACAGCCCGCCGCGAGAAACGTTCAGATGTTTGGCGGCCAAGCGGATGTTCCCGCGGGTATCCCTGAGGGCCGCGATGATCGCGTTCATTTCATGGGCGCCGAGCTCCAGGGTTGCCTGGGGTTCAGGCACACTGCCCGGCGCCGACGGTCGCAGACTTTGCTTGATTTCAAGCGGCAGATCACCAGGCTGGATCAATTCGGTCACCGCCAGATTGGTCGCGCGTTCAATGGTGTTTTCCAACTCACGAACATTGCCTGGCCAGTGATAGGCGCAAAGAATATCCAGCGCCTCCGGCGAGATGCCCTGCACCGATTTGCGCAGCGAGCGGGCGCAACGACTGAGAAAATGTCGCGCCAGCAAGGGCACATCCTCGCGGCGCATCCTCAGTGGTGGAACCGTCAGGTTCAGGACGTTGAGCCGGTAGTAAAGATCCTCACGGAACGCGCCATCGGCCACTGCCTGGCTCAGGTTGCGGTGGGTGGCAGCGATGATGCGGACATTCACCTGCCGGGATTTCTTTGCGCCCACCCGCGTCACCTCGCCTTCTTGCAAGACGCGCAGCAGGCTGACCTGGGCATCAAAAGACATGTCACCGATTTCGTCGAGAAAGATTGTTCCGCCATCGGCCAATTCAAACTTCCCGGCCGATCCGCCACGGGCCGAGCCGGTGAAGGCGCCCTCGACATGCCCGAACAGTTCGCTCTGCACCAGGTCTCGCGGAATCGCTCCGCAGTTGACCGCCACAAACGGACCGCTGCACCGGTCACTGGCGTTATGAATCGCCTGGGCGAACAACTCCTTGCCGGTGCCGCTTTCGCCCAGGATCAGTGTGGTCGAGTCACTGCGACTGGCGATCCGTCCCAGGTGCAACGCGTCCTGAATGGCTCGCGAACTGCCCTGAATGGTTTCGAAGGTGTAGCTGGCCTGAGTGCCGATGATCCGCCGGGTAATTTCCCGGATGCGCCGGTTCTCCCGCAGCGAGACGATGCGCCCGCCCTGCTCCAGTGAGCACACGGACACCAGGCACGCCAGGTGGCTGCGATCATGCAACTCAAAGGTGCAATCCAGATCCCGCAGCCCTTCCCCGCCGCGTAGCAGAATCTCATTGGTCAGTTCGCTCTGGCCCAGACGCTGGAACGGGCTGCCCAGCAGGTCCCGACCCACGCGAAACAATTGCCGTGCATAGCGGTTGAGTGCCTTGATGCAGCCGCGCTCATCCAGCACCACCAATCCCTCGTTGAGCACTTCAAGCACGGTTTGTTGTTCTTCCAGCAGTGTCTGCAGCGCCATCTGCCGCGAGACCGCTTCGGCTGCGGCCTGGACGGTGCCCAGCGTATGGAAATGAAACCAGCCGGGCTCTGCGGTCAGGGTCAGCATGGCCAGTGTCCGGCCCTGGGCATCCCGGATCGGCGCGGCGGCACAATGCATGCGCCGCCGACGCAGGCCGATCCCGAAGTTTTCCTCGGCCAGCACATACACCAACCGGTCTTCGGCAAGCGCCAGGCCCGTGCAATTGGTGCCCTGCACCGACTCCAGCAAGCGGCTGCCCACCGGAGTGAGGTCCAGACCGCAGAAATACAGCGTCGTGCCTTCGGCATCAGTCAAATTGATATGGCCCCTTGGGTTGTAAGCCAGCAATCCCCGCATGACCTCTGCCGCCGCCGCGATCAACACGCGGTTGGCCGCCAGCGTCGCGGCCAGAACGGCGGGGGCAACAAAACGGTATTCGCCATCATCAGGATCAAGGCCGGCACTGACGCTGCGCAGCCAGGAGTCCCAAATAACCTGCCTGACCCCGGCAGGTCGATCGGTGCACCCCTTCAGACACGCCAGCCAGGCCTGCTCCAGCTCAGCGATCGGTCCTTCGCTCAACGACGCGGGACCGAGCGCAGTGATGTAATCGAGGTCTTGCACGCTGAAGGCCATTGGCTGTGGGATCACTCTTCACTCCTATGTTCATATTTTTGACATGTCAGTATAGACATGTCATTGAAATGAACACTTATTTCAATTGTTTTTTAGTATTCCCTTAAATATCAATGATTTAAATATTGGCACAGCCCTTGCTCCCTGCTTTGTACCGGCGAGGACATTCCTGCTGCCGAGTCGTTGAACAACAATAAAAGGGAGTCATTTCATGAGTGCATCCAAGATCATCCGCCTCGGCCTCATCGGCGCTGGCCGCATGGGCAGTTTTCACGGCCTGACCGCGGCCCGGCACATTCCTGGCGCGTGCCTGGCCGCCATCGCCGACCCGACACCCGGCCAGGCCGCTCGCCTGGCGGCAGAATTGGGTGTGCAGCGGGTCTATACCGACCCACAGCAATTGCTCGACGACCCGGAAATTGACGGCGTACTGATCGCAGCACCAGCCCGCAGCCATGCCGAATTGGTGATCAGTGCCACCCGAGCCGGCAAAGGCGTGTTTTGTGAAAAACCCATGGCCATCACTCTGGACGAGGCCGACCGCGCCATCGCAGCGGCTGCCGACGCACGGGTGACGCTGCAAGTCGGCTTCAACCGCCGCTTTGCCAAAAGCTTCCGGGCTGCCCACCTGGACGTGATCGCCGGCCGTATCGGTACGCCGCAACTGCTGCGCTCGCTGACTCGTGATCCGGCGCTGAACAATCCAGCCGCCTCGCCGCAGTGGGTGATTTTCCTCGAAACCCTGATTCACGACTTCGACACCCTGCGCTACCTCAATCCCGGCGCCGAAGCGGTTGAAGTCTATGTCATGGCCGATGCCCTGATTGCTCCGGACTACAAGAGCAAAGGGTTTCTGGACACCGCGGTGGTCACGATCCGTTTTGATAACGGCGCCATCGCCACCGCCGAGGCGAATTTCCAGGCGGTCTATGGCTACGATGTTCGAGGGGAAGTGTTCGGCAGCGCTGGCATGCTGACCATGGGCAGCGTCAACGACTCTGACCTGGTTCGCTACTTGGCCAATGGCATCCAGGGCGACACCCAACGCCTGGACACCGACCTGCTGCGTGATGCCTATGTGGCCGAGCTCAACCACTTTGTCGACTGCCTGCGCACCGGCGAAAAACCACTCGCCAGCGGCGAAGATGCCCGGGCGGCACTGGCGATTGCCCGCGCCTGTATCGAGTCCTTCCAACAGGGCAAAGCGGTGCGCGTGCAAGGAGGCCGTCCATGAGTTTCACACCGTTCAAACTGGCGATCAGTGCCGAGATGGTCTTCCTCGACCTACCGTTCACCGAACGCGTCAAACGCATTCATGCGCTGGGTTTCAGTTCCGAAATCTGGGACTGGACGACGAAAGACATTCCGGCCCTGGTCGCCACCGGCGCTGACTTCACCTCCATGACCGGCTACATCTCGGGCAACCTGACCGATCCCGAGGACATCCAGCACCTGCTCGACAGCGCACGGGAATCGCTGGCCGTCGCCGCCCAACTGAATTGCCCGAGCCTCAACCTGCATGGCACGGGCCTGGGCGACCAAGGCTTGCCGGTCAAACCGGTGGCCCATACCACCGGACGCATGTGGTTGAGCGCCTGCAAGACCCTGGAAAAAATCGCGCGCCTGGGCGAAGACGCCGGTCGGGTGTTCCTGCTGGAAAACCTCAACACCGAAGTGGACCACCCCGGCACTCCGTTCGCTCGCGCCGACGATACCCTGGCATTGATCGAGGCCGTGGGCAGCCCTCATCTGAAGATGAACCTGGACCTTTACCACGCACAGATCGGCGAAGGAAACCTGATCGAACTGATTCAGCGCGCCGGCAGCGCCATCGGGGAAATCCAGGTTGCTGACGTCCCTGGCCGCATGGAACCGGGCACCGGCGAAATCCATTATCCGGCCATTGCCAAAGCCTTGTTCGGCATGGGATATACCGGTGTTGTCGGGCTCGAGGGCTGGGCCAGCGGTGACAGCGAAGCGGCACTCGAACGTTTTCGGCAAGCGTTCACGCTGGATTGAAGAACCTGCGGCACGCTCGGAGGTTGATTCAAAGCGCGCCAGCAACCTTCATTTTTGATCTTGATGAAGTTCAATTCATAACAACAAAAGGAAAACCATCATGCGTCGCTGCACACTGCTTTTTGCCACGCTGTTACTAGTCTTCAGCCAATGGGCCGCCGCCAGCTATCGTATCGGTGTCAGCATTGCCAGGGTCGACGACAACTTCATGACCTATGTGCGCAGCGGCCTGGAAGACGCCGCCAAAAAGGAAAACGTCCAGATCCAGTTCGAGGACGCCCAGGGCGACGTGGTGCGCCAGCTCAATCAGGTCCAGGGCTTTCTCAATCAGAAGGTGGACGCGGTCATCGTCTTGCCCGTGGACACCGCCGCCACCGCCAACATGACCCGCGCCGCCGTCGAGGCGAAGACGCCGCTGGTCTACGTCAACCGCCACCCGGACGAACGCGTCTTGCCCAAAGGCGTGGTCACGGTGGCGTCGAATGACATTGAGGCCGGGCAACTGCAAATGCGCTACCTGGCCGAAAAACTGGGGGGCAAAGGCACCCTCGCGATTATCATGGGCGACCTGGCGCAAAACTCCACACACGACCGCACCGAAGGCGTCAAACAGGTGCTCAAGGACTATCCCGGGATCAAGATCGTCGAACAACAAAGTGCCGAATGGCAGCGCAACAAAGGCATGGACCTGACCAGCAACTGGCTGCTGGCCGGCACGAGTTTTGACGCCATCGTTGCCAACAATGACGAAATGGCCATCGGCGCCGCCATGGCACTGCAGCAGGCCGGCAAAACCAAGGGCGAGATTGCGATTGTCGGTATCGATGGCCTGCCTGATGGCCTGGCGGCAATCAAGCGCGGGATGCTGGTCGCTTCGGTATTTCAAGACCCCAAGGCCCAGGCGACCACCGCGCTGCAAGCGGCTATAAAAATGATCAAGGGCGAGCCGGTCGAGACGGATGTCTGGGTGCCCTTTCAACTGATCACACCGGAGCAGGTGGCCATGTTTGAGCAACATTATAAATAGCGTCAAACGCTAACCACTGACGCCGCTTTCCAGGTCAGGGATAAGCGGCGTTTTTAATTGCGTGAACAGCGTTGCACCGTTACCAAACACCGCTCCTCTTCCCTTCGGTACTCATTAGGCGTCATGTTTGTAAGCTTTCTGAACATGCTTATAAAAGACGACGTGTTTTTGTATCCCAACACTAATGAAATAGCCTCTACAGTCTGTCCTTGCTGCAATAGCGCCAGAGACTCAACCACCAATAGGCGCTGCCTCCACTCCAAAAATGTCATACCAAGATCGCGCTGGCAGCGACGAGCCAGTGTGCGCTCAGACACGTTCAACGACACTGCAATATCTGAAAAGGATCGTTGATCATAAGGATTGTTTTTCAATTGCGTCAGCAATGGTCCAAATTGAGGGTCAGCAGAATGAGGCAGGTAGCTACCGGAACTCTTTGCCCCCATAAATCGGTCGACTAACACCCTGAGCAAGCGCTTTTCTGCGTCAGTCTGATTTACAGTTTCAGCACTCTTGGAAACCCCCTCCAGCAACGAACGAAGCAACGTATCCACTTCCAAAGCACAGTGTTCAGCGGGCAGCAACGCACTGAATACGTTTGGTAAATAGATGGATATATGCCTCGCATGCTGTCGATTGAAGCTGGAGCGCCTTATGCCAGGAGGTAGCCACACCCCGTACTTATGTGGAACGAGATAACGAAAACCCTCTACTTCAACCTCTAACAAGCCGGAGAAGGAGTAGATGAACTCACCTCGCTCATCAAAAGCTCTAGAGGCAACGGTATTCGCAGGCAGCCAGGTTGACCTGGATAAAATGAGATCATCCGCCTGACTGGAGACTCCCCCACTCGCTCGACTCATCGCTTCGCCCTCCCATTCCACATCGCTGCGTTGCAACTGCTGCTCGAAATCACTTGGAGATCAGCCTTTCGCATGCGGCGAGCAATACACAGGTACAGATCGCCTGTGCAGCCGCCTCCAGGTCGCTCAATCCCGGTGATGAGGGAGCAATACGCAAATGCTGATCGAGCGGATCGTGGCCGTGCGGATAACAAGAGCCTGCCGAAGTCAAATTGACCCCTACCGCTCGTGCAAGCGCAACGGCATGCCTTGCAGTGCCAGGAAGGATATTCAGACTGATGAAGTAACCACCCTTGGGTTCACTCCAGCTAGCAAATCCGAATGGGCGAAGGTGCGAATCCAATTGATGAAGTACAGCTGAGAATCGCGGAGCAAGCAGTTTTCGATGCCCGTCCATCAGCGACTTCAACCCATCGAGATCCTTCAGGTAGCGCACGTGACGTAGCTGATTCAGCTTGTCCGGTCCGACACTTCTGATCGAGGCGTGGCTAAGCCACCACTCGACGTTGGCCTTGGACGAACCAAACAATGCAAGACCGGCTCCAGCGAATGTCATCTTCGAGGTCGAGCCAAAAACCAAGGCACGATCCGGGTGCCCGTGACGTACACAGGCCTGATAGATATTGGATATCTCAATGGCGTCCGAAGTCAGGTGATGCAAGGTGTAGGCATCATCCCAAAAAAGCCGAAAGTCCAAAGCCGCGGTCTGCATGGATGCCAAGGCTTCAATCACTTCGTCGCTGTAAACGGTGCCCGTAGGATTGCTGTATTTAGGCACGCACCACATACCACGGATGGTCGAGTCTTCAGAAACCAGTCTGCGTACCACATCCATGTCCGGCCCATCGTCCAGCAGTGGCACGGGGATCATGCGCACACCAAATGACTCGCACAGGGTGAAATGCCGATCGTAGCCAGGTACTGGACAAAGAAAAGCCACGGTTTGAGGCTCTTGCTGCCAAGGCATGGACGACTCAGGAAAGCCGTTGTGCATTGCAAAGGCCAAGCAGTCATACATCAGTGCAAGGCTTGAGTTTCCAGAAACCACTGTCTGTTCGGCTGGCAATCCGAGTAACGGGGCAAACAATCGACGCGCTTCTGGAAGACCTTGCTGTCCCATGTAGTTACGACAATCGGTGCCATCTTCAGCAAGGTAGTCGCCCGCCAGTGATAGTTCGAGCAAAGCATTAGAGAGGTCCAGCTGTTCGGAGCTGGGAACGCCTCGAGCCATATTGATCGACAGCGTGCGCTCACGTAGACGCAGATACTCAGCCTGGACTTGGCCATGTAATTGCTCTAGTGCGTCAATTGAATATTCGGCAAGTTTCAATTTACTACCTCTCTATCACGCCATGAACCCACAGCAGCTGTCTGGCCATGCGAGTCAACATCTGAATAATGGAAGTCCGAGACATCTCGGTCGTACTGAGTGAGGGCGCTGCGCCTAACATTGCCAACAGGCTACGTGTCACGAGATTGACGTCGGGGACCTTGAATAAGCCTGCCGCAACGCCGCGTCGGATGATTTCACTTAACTCACCGATGTAAGCTTCGTCCTGCTCCAGGATTCGACTGAGTTGAGCACCATGCAAGTGATGCAGCTCAAGGCGCACCAGATGCTCTTCGCGTGAATGCTCAAGGGCATGCTGAACATGAAAAGCAATAAACGCATCCAGCAGTTTCAGCACTCCGGCACGTTTGGGTTTACGCACCCACCAATCGCTCAGGCGCTGCTGTAAAAGCGAATCCAGCACTTCTTCCAGCACATCCAGCTTGCTCGGAAAATGGTGATAGAGACTGCCCGCGTGCAGCCCGACCTTTTTCGCGAGGCTTCGCATGGACATCGCCGCGAAGCCGTTCTCGACCATTAGCTCAAGCGCTGCTTCAACAATCACCTGATCGGCGCCTATCGCCGGACTCAGAGCATTTTCCTGTCTCATCTCTCACCCTGCACCCGGCTCATTGCAGCTCAAACAAGGGCTGGCCATAACCAATCAGATCACCGTCTTCGGCCAGTACGCAGATCACTCGTCCAGCACGATCAGCGGTTACTTCATCAAGCAAGACGCCGTTCTGGAGAAAAGCTATTACCTGACCTTTCTCGACATTGGCACCGGGCGCGATAAACGGATCGTCGCGTTGGGGATGACGCAAGCGAAGGATGCCCATCCCTGGTGCCGAAACGATCCCACAGGCTTCCAGATTCGGGCTCACCGGGGTCGATGCTGACGCGGGAGAAACGCCGCCGAGCGTAAGACGCAGACAAGCACCCGCCTGCTCAAACTCGAACGTTTCCAATGAGTGAAGCTTCAACAGCTGGACAATCTGTTCAATGAACTGCGGACTCATTTCGAGACCTCCTGATCCTGGCTTAGGTAACGCTCAAGGTGATGGATATCAAAGCCACCCGCGACGAAGCCGGGCTCATCCATCAAACGCTGGTGCAAAGGAATACTGCTTTTGATTCCACCCAGATCGGCTTCTGCCAGAGCGCCACGCATCCGCTTGATCGCCTGCTCGCGACTCGCTCCGTGGGCCAGAAATTTCGCCACCAGCGAGTCGTAATACGGCGGCACTTGATAGCCGGCATACAGGTGCGTATCGATGCGGATGCCCGGACCGCCAGGGGCCACCCACCGGGTCACCGTGCCCGGAGCCGGAGCGAAGCTAAAAGGATCTTCGGCGTTAATCCGACACTCGATGGCATGGCCGTTCAGGCTGATCTGATCCTGGCGAATCGACAGCGGCTTGCCCAATGCCACCAGCAATTGCTCACGAACGATGTCTACCCCGGTCACCAACTCGGTCACAGGATGTTCAACCTGAACCCGGGTATTCATCTCGATAAAATAGAACTCGCCGTTCTCATACAAAAACTCGAAGGTGCCTGCGCCGCGATAGCCGATCAATTGACAGGCTTTGACACAACGCTCGCCAATGGCAGCGATAGCTTTACGGTCCACCCCAGGCGCTGGTGACTCCTCAATGATTTTTTGATGGCGGCGCTGCATTGAGCAATCCCGTTCGCCCAGCCAGACGGCATTTGCGAAACCATCCGCCATCACTTGAATCTCGATATGACGTGGGTGCTCAAGAAATTTCTCAAGGTAGACTTCGGGATTACCGAACGCCCGGCCGGCTTCTTCCCGTGTCATCGCTACCGATTCAATGAGCTCCTTGGGGTCGCGAACAATACGCATGCCTCGACCTCCACCACCTCCCGACGCCTTGACGATCAACGGGTAACCACAGGCCTCGGCCAGCTCCCTGACCGTCTCGGCATCGGCCGGCAAAGCACCAGGCGACCCTGGGACACAGGGCACCCCAGCCTCCAGCATCGCCTGCTTGGCGCTGACCTTGTCGCCCATCAGGCGGATGGATGCTGACGTCGGCCCGACAAAAACCAATCCCGCCTCCTCCACAGCCTGCGCAAAATTGGCGCTCTCCGCCAGAAAGCCGTAGCCCGGATGGATGGCCCCAGCGCCGGTCAGTTTCGCAGCTTGAAGCAGGCGCTGTGGATTCAGATAACTCTCACTCGCTGCAGCCGGACCAATACACAAGGTCGTGTCAGCCAGCGCCACATGCCGCAGGTCAGCGTCTGCCTGAGAGTGCACGGCGACCGTACGCAAACCCAGATCCCGCGCAGCCCGCAGAATCCGCAGCGCTATCTCACCGCGATTGGCGATCAGGACAGTGTCGAAAAGTTGTTGGGACATCACTTAATCCGCCGCTTCGATAAGGAACAAGGTGCTGCCGGCTTCGATCATCTCGCCGTCACTCTTCAGGATCGCGCTTACCCGCCCTGCCCGATCTGCTTCGATTGGGTTGAGCATTTTCATCGCTTCTACGATGGCCAGCGTCTGGCCCTCCTCCACGACATCGCCGACCTCGATAAACGGTGGTTTATCAGGCGACGGAGAACGATAAAAAATGCCTACAAGACCCGATGAAACCGGGTGTCCATTGGACTGAAGAGCGACCTGAGGCAGGGCCAGCAGAGTTTCAGTAGCGACATCCCCGCTTGTCACAGACAACGGCGCCTGGCGCGGCACCGACTGCTGGCTGGACAGTGCACGTAAACCCAGACGTACCCGACAATCGCCTTCGCTGTATTCCAGCTCCAAAACCTGCGATCGCTCGACGATCTCGATCAGGCTTTCAATGAATTCAAGTTTCATATCAACATCCGCTTTGCCAGGTTAAGTTCAGCTCCATACGTTCAAACGAAGCTGGCGATTGCAATGCCTTCGTCTTCCAGAGTTCGACGTACGTGTGCCGCGATCCCGACGGCTTCCGGTGTGTCGCTGTGAACACAGATCGAGTCGATGGGACAGGGAATGAAACGTCCGGAAACCGTTTCGATACCTTGCGCACGCACCATGCGCACCACTCGCGCAGCAGCTTCATCCGGATCATGGATGACCGCCCCGGGTAACTTGCGCGACACCAGGTGCCCTTCTTCGGTGTAGGCGCGGTCGGCAAAAATCTCTGAACGCACCTGTAAACCCATCTCTGCGGCAATCCGGGCCTGATGCCCCATAGCGATCGCCAGGCAGATCAGCGAAGGATCAACCGCCTTCACCGCCCGACAGACCGCCGCTGCAACGTCAGCGTCGGTCTGAGTCAGATTACCCAGCGCACCATGAGCCTTGATGTGGGTGATAGGGTGTCCGGCCAACGTCGCAAGCGCTTGTGCCGCACCAATTTGATAGGCAACCAACCGCTCGATTTCACCCATCGAGAACACCATGTTGCGGCGCCCGAATCCCCACAGGTCTGGAAACCCCGGGTGCGCGCCAACCGCAACGTTGCGAGCCTTGGCCAGGGTGAAAGTCTTGGCCATGACTTCAGGGTCCCCGGCATGAAACCCGCAGGCGATATTGGCCGAGCTGACAATGTTCAGAATCGCCTCATCATCGCCCATCGTGTAGGCACCGAAGCCCTCCCCCATGTCTGAGTTCAGGTCGACGCTAAAGGCTTTTTTTGACATGAATACGCCTCAAATATAAGTAACTTCAGGCTCGTGATAATGAGCACTGCATGGCCTGACGCAGCACCATGAGTTCACGGTCTTGGTGTTCCTGGGCCGTCATTGCTTCAGGGTGTTCGACTTCGACAAAACGAAACGTCGAGCCGATGGGCGCCTGAGCCAACCGCCAGAGATCGGCATCGATCACGTTGGCGATCTTCGGATAGCCACCACAGGTATTGGCATCGGCCAACTGAATGATTGGCTGACCGGAAGGCGGAACCTGCACCGTACCCGGCAGGATTCCGTGGGATAACAACTCCAGTGGTCGTCGGGTTTTCAACTCCGGCCCGATCAAGCGCATGCCCATGCGATTGGCTTCCTGGCTCAGCGTCCAGCCCTGCTGAAAAAACTGCGTCTTTGTCGGCTCGTCGAACTCATTGAACTCGGCCGCTGGCAGTACTCGGATCTCGATGGCTCGATCACGCTCGGGCAGCGCCCAAGACAGGGCGGCGCCCACACCGGCTTGCGGTTTGTATGTCTGGTTGCCCAATACCAGGCGATCGCCGCGCATCAAGCCACGCCCTTCGAAACCACCGAAACCGGTTTTCAGGTCGGTGGCTCGCGAGCCCATCACCAGCGGCACCTCAATGCCGCCGGCGAACGACACATAACAGCGCGCGCCCCGCCGAGGCGGCTTGATCAGCAGTGTTTGTCCGGCCTTGCCGTCACAGGCCCACTGGGGAGGCAGCGGCTGTTCATCCAGTAGCGCCTCGCCATCGGCCCCGGTGATTGCAAAGCGGCAATCGCTCAGCAAGCGTAAACGGAAAGGAAATAACGCGATCTCCAGACCCGCAGCGTTAGCGTCGTTGCTCAATAGTGCATTGCCCATGGCGTGGGCCAGAGCATCCATGGCGCCGGACTGACCCACGCCAATGCTGAGATAACCAGCACGCCCGGCATCCTGGACAGAGTTGAGTACACCGGTAGACAGGATTTCGATCATGATTCAACTCCGGCAATGCTGAAGCGAATGCGATCACCGGGTTGCAAGAACGACGGCGACGATTGTTGTGCGTCGAACAGTTGCACATCGGTATGGCCGATCACATGCCAACCCGAAGGCGCCGAGCACGGCATGATGCCGGCCTGAGCCCCACCGATAATCACTGAACCTTGCTCCAGGCGCATGCGCGGCACCGCACGGCGCGGCGTCGCCAGGCGCGGATCGAGCCCCGACAAATAAGGAAAGCCCGGCATGGCACCAACACACGCGACCTGATAAATCGCCTCGCTGTGAAGCCGAATGAACTCGTCGACCTCAAGCTGCGCAAGCGCAGCGATCTGCACCAGGTCATCACTGGCCCTGGTGCTGTAGATCACGGGAATGTCGATATCTCTGCCTGGCGACTCGTCAGCCACAGCCTGCTCCCACAGCGCCATGAGCTGATCAGAGAGCACTATCGGAGAGACTTGCCGAGGATCGTAGACCACCAACACATTGTTCATTCCCGGCACCAGTTCCTGCACACCGGGTATTTGCCCGACGGCTCGGGCGAGCGCCAGTACCCGGCACTGCACGGGTTCGCTGAATCGCGGCCCGGCAGCATCGAAAAACAACCCTCGGCTACCAGCGATACAGACTCTCGGCACCACATCGAGACTCGCCATGATCAATAATTCACTCGTTGACCGGAACGGTGTAATTGAGGATCAGACGACCACCGTCTGGATAGATGGTCTGGCCGATGATGTAAGAAGCATCGTCACTGGCCAGGAAGGACGCGACGCTGGCGACTTCCGAGGCCTCGCCACAGCGACCCATCGGGGTACGAGACAACACTGTGTGTCGCTGAGCCGGGCTGGACATCACCGAGTTGAGGACCAGGTCGGTGGCGATAGTGCCGGGGCCAATCGCATTGACTCGAATACCGTGACGAACCAGACCCACCGCCATGACGGCTGTCAGTTGCTTGATACCGCCCTTGGAAACGGCATAGGCCACCGAGTTGGGGATCGCCAGCTCAGCGTTGATCGACGACATGTTGATAATCGAACCCTGAATGCCCTTCTCGATCATCACTCGAGCGGCGGCCTGACCGATCAGGAACGGCGACTTGAGGTTGACCCGCTGCACACGGTCAAAAGCGTCTTCCGGGAAGTCGACAAAATCGGCGGTATGGATGATGCCAGCGTTGTTCACCACGATGTCCAGCGAACCGAAATGCTCGACGGCTTTGGCCACGATAGCCTTGGCCATGGCCGAGGAAATTTCACTCAAATCGGCGGCGTACCAAGTCGCGTTTTCGCCCAGGCGTTCGGCCTGTGCCCGGACCTTGTCGGCTTGCACATCGACCAGCACCACCTTGGCGCCATCGGCCAAAAAACGTTCGGCACAAGCAAGGCCCAAACCTTGGGCGGCACCGGTAACGAGAGCAACTTTATTGGCGTGTTTCATATCGACTCCTGATTCTCATGGAATAAAAAATGGTGTTAAAAACCGAGGCTCAAGTGCACCTGCGACGGTTGGAAACCAACGTCCGAACAGTTGCCCTCAGCGTGTTTCTCAAGACTCTTCGTAGTCAGTGACCACCCAGGTAGGCGTTGCGTACTTCTTCGTTGGCCAACAGATCCCGACCCGCGCCTGTGAGGCGGATCTCACCGTTGACCAACACATAAGCACGATCCGAAAGCCTCAAGGCATGATTGGCGTTTTGTTCCACAAGAAAGATCGTCATGCCGGTGCTCGCCAGGTCCCGAAGGATCGAGAAAATCTGCTTCACCACGATCGGTGCCAACCCCAACGACGGCTCGTCGAGCAATAACAAGGTCGGTCGACTCATCAACGCCCGGGCAATCGCGAGCATTTGCTGCTCGCCGCCGGACATGGTCATGGCCCTCTGGTTGCGTCGCTCCTTGAGTCGTGGAAACAGCTCGAACATGCGCTGTATGTCCTCATCGGCGTGCTTGTCGCCAATGGGGATGGTGCCCATCATCAGGTTCTCTTCGACGGTCATGTCGGGAAACACCCGGCGGCCTTCAGGCGACTGGGCAATGCCATTGGAGGCGATGTAGTGGGATGACTTCTGGGTGATATCGGTGCCGCGGTAGATAATCTGTCCGGCGCTCGCCCGTGGCTGACCGAAGATTGACATCAGCAAGGTTGACTTGCCGGCGCCGTTGGAGCCGATCAAGCTGACGGTCTCGCCCTTGTTGATGTGCAGCGAGACTTTCTTCAGCGCCTGAATCGGACCGTAGTGCACATCGACGTCTTTCACTTCAAGAATCGGCGCGTTCATACCAGCTCCTCTTCTTCGGCACCCAGATAGGCGGCGATCACTTTGGGGTCGTTACGGATCTGTTCAGGCTGGCCGCAGGCAATCACATTGCCGTGATCGAGCACCACGATGTCGTCGGAAATACTCATCACCATGCCCATGTCGTGCTCGATCAGCACCACCGTCATGCCGTGCTCGTCACGCAGCAAACGGATCATCCCGCTCAAAGCTTCGGTTTCCTGCGGGTTCAAGCCGGCTGCCGGTTCGTCCAGGCAAATGATCTCGGGGCGTGTGCACATGGCCCGGGCAATTTCCAGGCGACGTTGCTGGCCATAGGAAAGCTCACCCGCCAAACGGTTGGCACAGTCCACAAGGTCGACCACTTCAAGCCAGTAGAACGCGGTGTTCAGTGCGTCTTCTTCAGCCTTGCGATAACCCCGGGTGTTGAGGATGCCTGCGAGCAGGCTGCGATTGACCCCCATGTGCTGGGCCACCAGCAGGTTCTCGATCACCGACATTTCCTTGAACAGACGGATGTTCTGGAAGGTCCGCGCCAGGCCGGCACGGTTCACCAGATGAGTGCCACCGAACATCTTGTAAAACAGTCGACTGGCGAAGCTTTTCGGCGATACAAAGTCGGTCGGCAGAAACGGCTCGCCCAGCAACTTGATCACGTTGGTCCGTGCGCCACCTGTATTGAGTTCGATCTTCCCGCCGGAGGCCTTGTAGAACCCGGTCAGGCAATTGAATACGGTGGTCTTTCCGGCACCGTTAGGGCCGATCAGGGCAAAGATGGAATTGCGTCGGATGGCCAGACTGACATCGCGCAGGGCTTTGATGCCGCCGAACTGCATCATCAGATTTTCCACCGACAGAATGACGTCCCGGCTCATGGCGCCACTCCTTTGCGAGGTTGAACGCCGATGCGGCTGATACGAATCAGTCCCCGTGGTCGCCAGATCATCATCAGCACCATCAAGACACCGAACAGCAGCACCCGGTACTCGGCAAAACTACGCAGCAACTCAGGCGCAACGGTCAAAACAAAGGCCGCGATCACTACACCAACGGTCGAACCCATGCCGCCCAATACCACAATGGCGAGAATCAAGGCTGACTCGAAAAAGGTGAACGATGACGGGTTGACGAAGCCCTGATAGCTGGCGAAGAACACGCCCGCCAGACCCGCAGTAGAAGCGCCAATGGTGAACGCCGAAAGCTTGACCAACACATGGTTCAACCCCATGGCCCGACAGGCAATTTCATCCTCGCGCAGTGCTTCCCAGGCACGCCCCATTGGCATCCGGGTCAGCCGGTTCTTGATGTAAAGCACCCCAAGCACGACCAGAAACAGAACCGCATAGATGAAAATGAACTTCAGGTCGGGGTTGTAGGCGGTGCCAAGAAACTCATGAATCGGAATGCCGCCTGCCTTAGCCGTACGACCAAACTCCAGGCCCATGAAAGTGGGCGCGGGTACTGGTAGTCCATTCGGCCCGCCAGTAAAAGACAACCAGTTGTTCAAGATCAGTCGGATAATTTCGCCGAAACCTAATGTCACAATCGCAAGATAGTCACCGTGCATTCGTAGCACCGGGAAACCGAGCAGACACCCGGCTAATCCGGCGGCGACGGCAGCAAGCGGCAGCACTGACCAGAATCCCAGACCCAAGTATTGGTAACCCAGCGCCAGTCCGTAGGCACCAATCGCGTAGAAGCCCACATAACCAAGGTCAAGCAATCCTGCCAGGCCGACCACGATGTTCAGACCCAGGCCCAACAACACGTAGATCAAACCGAGTATCACCACAGTCATCAGGTACTTGTTGGCGAACACCGGGAACACAATAGCGATGACGATTAAGGCAGGAATTATCCAAAGCAGCCGGGATTTGTAATCCGGCGCCAGTACATGGACGCCACTGTCGCCCCCCTTGAACCGAGCAATGAGAGCGGCGCCACTCGCGGTCTGGATAAATAGACTGAGCGCCAGGCGACCCACCATCACGATGGCCGTCATCCATGCCACTCGCGTGGGGTGCCAATTGAAACTGTATCCATCGAGCACGACGCCGACGACAGGGCCGAAGACGATCAGTGCCAGTAAACCGGCCACCAACGACTCGACCAGACTTTTCTTGATATCCAGCGCCTTGGAGACAGGCGTAGAAACATCCAGGGTTTTGTTCAAGATCACGGAAGACATGCTTACACCTTTGTCACGTGTGGACGGCCGAGCAGGCCTTGCGGTCGGAAGATCAAAATCAGCACCAACAGCGAGAAGCTGAAGACATCCTTGAAATCGCTATTGACCATGCCTGCGAACTGCGACTCAGCCACACCCAGAATCAATCCGCCCAACATCGCCCCAGGAAGTGAGCCGATGCCACCAAGGACCGCTGCGGTAAAGGCTTTGATGCCAATGATGAAGCCGGCATAGAAGTCGAACGTCCCGTAGTTCATGGTGACCAGTACGCCAGCCAATGCCGCCATGGCGGCGCCGATGATGAACACGCTGGAGATGATCCGATCGGTATTGATCCCCAGGATCGAGGCCATCTTGCGATCCTGCTGAACCGCTCGGCACATGCGCCCCAGGGTGGTGTACTGAATGAGGTAAGTGAGCGCGGCCATGCCAAGAAAGGCCGCCACAAGAATGAACAGCTTGGTGTAGGTCAACTGCACGAACCCGCTGCCCACAGTGAATCTCAGAGACCCTTCGAGCAGTGTCGGGATACCCTGTTGGCGAGCGCCCTGGCTGAGCTGAACGTAGTTTTGCAGGATCAGCGACATGCCAATGGCACTGATCAAGGGTGCAAGGCGGGTTGAGCTACGCAACGGCTTGTAGGCAATCCGTTCGATTACCAGGCCATATGCACCGGTCACTATGATGGTGAAAATCAAGGTCCCGAGGATCAGGAAGGGAAACGACTCAACGCCGAAGAACGACAATACCGCCAGACCAATCGCTGCCAGATAAGCAGAGACCATATAGACCTCGCCGTGGGCAAAGTTGATCATGCCGATGATGCCGTACACCATGGTGTAACCGATCGCGATCAGCCCGTACACCGAGCCGAGCGTCAACCCGTTCACCATTTGTTGTAGAAAGATGCCATCCACGATACGAATTCCGTCTGAGAATCAGGAAGAGCTATCTGCCCCGGCCCGACAAACAGGTCCGGGGCAGCTTGAGGACAGTTCAGAGCTGCTTGTATTTACCGTCCGGGCCCCACTGGTACATCACGTAATCGGAGACTTTGAGATCCCCCTTACTGTCCCACTCCTTGTTCCCCATCGCTGTCGGGACGGGATGACTCTTGAGCCACTGGGCCGCTTTTACGCCGTCAGTCCCCTTGGTCGCACTGAAGGCCGCCGCTAGCGCCTGCACCGAGGTGTAGGCATACAGGGTGTAACCCTCCGGCTCGTAACCGTTGGCGCGGAATTTATCGATGACCGCCTTGCCTGCGGGGTTGTTGCGCGGGTCTGCGCCGAAGGTCATCAACACTCCGTTGGTGTACTGAGCACCGCCGGCAGCGCTGACCAGCTCATCAGTTACGATGCCGTCTCCGGAAATGAACTTGGCTGTCACTCCCTGCTCACGCAACTGACGTACCAACGGGCCCGCCTCTGGATGCAACCCGCCGAAGTAAACGACGTCTGGATTAAGTGCGCGAATCTTGGTCACCAGGGCGTTGAAGTCTTTCTCTCCACGGGTCAGCCCCTCATAGAGCACCTCCTTGATACCCTTCTTTTTCAACTCCAGCTTGGTAGCATCGGCCAGCCCCTGACCGTAAGTATCCTTGTCGTGAATGAGCACGACCTTTTTGGCTTTGAGCACATCAGCGATATAGTCGCCCGCAACGATTCCTTGCTGGTCATCGCGACCGCAGTTACGAAATACAGTGACAAGACCGCGTTCAGTGACCTGGGGATTGGTGGCGGCTGGACTGATGGTGACCACGCCTGCATCGGCATAGATTTCGTTGGTGGGAATGACCGAGGAAGAGCAGAAATGCCCGACGACCGCCGACACCTTGTCGGATTCGATCAGCCGATTGGCCACGGCGACCGCCTGCTTGGGATCGCATGCGTCATCACCTTTGACCAAACGGATCTTTTCACCGTTGATACCGCCCGTGGCATTGATTGCCTCTGCCGCCGCAGAAGCACCTTTCCACACCTGATCACCATAAGCGGCGTATGTACCCGACATAGGGCCCGCCACACCGATCACAACATCTGCACGCACTACCCCACTGACCAACGTCGCCGCCAGGGTTGCACTCACCAAAAAGGTATTCGCCTTACCACTCATATCGCTCGCTCCACGGTAGAACAGCTGTAAAACAACCCATCGATACATTCCGTAATATGCACAGCAGAACTTCTTCGACGAATTGCCAAGGGGTCAGCAGCAAAGTCGTTGATTAGTGCCTTTTCAGACACAAACCAACATTACGGGCCAGTTAGTATTGGAGTTGGTTCACGATGCCAGCCCTTGCATCGAGGTCCATTCTGACGACGCCAGCCACGTCTGGCTTGAATCGCTTGGGCTTATATTTTGCGGTTTTTTGCACATCTGGTTTTTTGGAGAGCAAAAAAACCGCCCAAGCTCAAGAGCTGGGCGGTCTATTTAACGAGGCAAGTGCGTGACGTGAATGCCTTTACTCAGAGAGAGCGACTGCTGGTCCGATATTGCTGAGGTGTGTAGTGAGTAGCCGCTTTGAACTGGCGAGAAAATGCGCTGTGATCCGCGTATCCGCAATCAGTGGCGATATCGGTAATGCTGCTCTCGGTCTCTTCAAGCAACTGGCAAGCCTTGTCGATTCGTATACGGATGAGCATTTGTTTGGGGGTCAGATGGAAGATTTCTTTCGTCAAACGCTCAAGGGTATCCACCGACAGATTTACACTGTCCGCCACCTCCGAGATCAGCAGCTTCTGATCATTTTCCGACTCCAGAATGCGAATGAACTCCAGCAAGCGCTTGTAGCTGGAGTTCTTCTCATCGGGACGAGGCAAAATTCGCGAGACACCGACCAAACCATAAAGACCGGTTCGCTGGTCCAGCAAGCGAAACTTCGAACTCAGACACCACTGCTTTTTCCCGTCGGCGGAGAAGTACAGCCGCAACGCATCGATAATCTTTTTACCGCTTTGAATCACGCTCAAATCCTGGGCCAGGGTATTGTGCCCGGTGCCAGGAAACAGCTCGTCGGCCGTAGTTCCAATGACCCGACTCTTGCTGCGCATGCCACTCTGTTCAACGATCGCCTGGTTCACCATGACATAGCGCGCCTGGCTATCCTTGACGAAGAACATCACGTCCGGCAGGCGATCGAAAATCTGCTCCAACAGCGGAAGGTTATCCTCAACACCGCGCAGCAACTCTTCGTATCCGAACATGACACACCTCGCATTGACCCGATGGCGCCGAACCACTGTTCAGCCAGACCGTTGCAGCGAAGGGTGCCTCAGACAATGAAGCTGTGCAAGCCCCCGAAAAATAGCCCAAAAAAAATCATGCACGGTTCTGGTTCAAAATGGAGCTTCCCGCACCACCTGGAATCTTTACAAGCACAATGGCATATGACTCATCAGCTTTTTTCAGCGTAACACTGGCTGCACCCGAGACATCGACCCGAAAGCAAAATCACTATGCATAAATCCGCATTAATCTCCGTATTACTTACAAGCCACTGGAGCAGTTCTCGACCACACTGAAGTCAGGTTGACACTCAAGAGAACTCTCCATGACTCAGCAATCAGCGTCGGTGGTCATCATCGGCGGCGCCATCATTGGCAGTTTCGTTGCGTACTCCCTTCGCCGCGAAGGCTTCAAGGGCTCGATCAAGGTCATCGAACGCGATAGCACCTATCAGTTTTCCTCGACAGCCTTGTCAGCATCGTCGATCCGTACTCAATTCGGTTGCTCCTTCAACATCGGCATGAGCTTGTACAGCGCCAGTGTTTTTAAAAACATCCGGCAGTGGTTTGGTGAAGATGCCGACATCGGATTCGAGGAACGGGGCTATCTGATGCTGGGCTCCCCCGAGGGTGCAGACATACAGCGGGCCAATGCACTCATGCAGCGCGAGCACGGCGCCAGCGTCGATATTCTGAGCCCGGAACAGACCCTGCAACGCTTCCCTTGGCTGAATGTGGACGATCTGGGAATCGCCACCTATGGCGCAGCCAATGAAGGCTGGTTCGACGCCTGGGCCTTGCTGCAGCTGGTGCGTCGCGAGGCTCGCAAGCTCGGAGTGGACTACGTACAAGCCCGGGCGAGTGGCCTGACTTGCACCAACGGCAAAGTCAGTGCCGTGCGTTTGGATGACGGTAGCAGCCTGCCCTGCGACTGGTGTGTCAACGCCGCAGGCCCGGCCAGCGGCAAAGTTGCCGGCTGGCTGGATATCGCACTGCCGGTAGAGCCACGCAAACGCACGGTGTTCCATATCAAGGCACCGGTGTCGACCGAAGGTTTCCCGATGCTATTCGATAACTCGGGCGCCTGGATACGTCCCGAAGGCGATGGTTTCATTGCCGGTATCGCTCCGCTGGACCACTTGGACCCGAACGCCGACGGCGATTTCGAGCCAGCCCACGAACTGCTTGAAGACGTGCTCTGGCCGCTATTGGCTCACCGCATCCCCGCACTGGAGCAAATGCGGCTGCAACGTAGTTGGGCCGGTCATTACGAGATGAACCTGCTCGACCACAACGGCGTGATCGGCGCCCACCATGAGATTGACAACTTTCTCTTCGCCACCGGTTTTTCCGGACATGGCGTCATGCATTCGCCCGCCACAGGTCGTGCAATTGCCGAACTGATCACTCACGGCCAATACCAGACTCTTGACCTGTCGCCTCTGGGTTTTGAGCGTATCCGCGACAATCGGCCGATCGTTGAATCGGTGGTCTACTGAAATGCCGCGGCAGGCCAAGTCTGTCGTCGCTTTATCCGCAATCGCAGTTCAATCGGTGAACAGAACTTCCGCCTCGGAATCCTCCTTGGTCGCTAGCTGTTCAGGTGGTGCGAACCGTACCCTGGCAGTCACTTACTTCAACCACAAAGGTAACTATTCATGAAGGTCCTGATCGTTTTTGCACACCCCGAACCGGCATCCTTTAGCGCTGCCCTGAAGAACACTGCCGTTTCGACCCTCACACGCCAGGGGCACGATGTGATGGTCAGCGATCTGTACGCGATGAGCTGGCAACCGGCCCTCAGTGAAGGCGATTTCGTCGGTGAACGTGCCGACGCCCACTACCTCGATCTGTCTCGCGAACAGGAACACGCCTTCGAGCACAATGCCCATGCAGCGGTGGTGCGCCAGGAACAGGAAAAACTGGCAGCGGCCGACCTGGTGCTGTTCCATTTCCCGGTCTGGTGGTTCTCCATGCCGGCTATCATGAAAGGCTGGGTGGACCGTGTGTTCAGTCGAGGCTTCGCTTATTCAACCGGGCGCAAGTATGAATCCGGCCACTTCAAGGGCAAGCGCGCCATGATCTGCCTGACCACCGGTACCGCCTCGACGCTGTATGAGCCAAGTGGCATCGACGGTGATCTGCACGCCGTGCTGTGGCCGATCCATAACGGCATGCTCGCCTATACCGGCTTCACTGTGCTGCCACCCTTTGCTGCCTGGATGCCGGCCCGGGTCAGCGAAGAAGAGCGTCAATGCTACCTGGCTGACTACGCCGAACGCCTGGAAACCCTGGACACCACCGACGCGCTGTTCTTCCACCCATGGGATGACTACGACCAGACCCAACGCCTCAAGCCAGGCGTGAAAGCCCGTTCGGGAGTGCAATGGAACCCGCTCGCCGACCAGACTCGCGAAGAAGCTGCCGCCCAAGCGAAGGCAAAATGCCAATGACCGCAAGTAACCCCTTCCAGAACCTGCACCACGTGTGCATCGTGGTCCATGACATGGCCAATGCGGTGGCGTTCTACGAGTCCGTCGGGATCGGCCCATGGCAAGATTTCCCGTCTCTGGAGGTGTTCAGCGGTGAGCTGGACGTTCCCGACAAGGCGGCCTTTCTGAAATTGCATTACCGCTTTGCCAACCTGGAAAACGTTCAACTGCAGCTTTGTGCGCCACCCGAGGGCAATACACCCCAGCGCAAATTCCTCGACACTCATGGCGAGGGCGTCTTCCACCTGGGCTTCTCGGTACCCTCCTGCGATGAAGGACAGGCCCAGGGTCAAGCGCTGGGTCTGGATATTCTGCTGCGTGGACGACTGCCGGATCGCAACGGTTTCACCTATTTCGACACCCGCGAAAAAGGTGCCGGCGTCACGTTACAAGTGCGATCGGCAAAACGCGCCTGAGCCTCCCTTCTCGATAAATCCAGTGTGACCGCCTCGGTCATACTGGATACCTTTACTGACCTCCCCCCTCGATGCACATCCATACCGCCACTTGCGAGTTGGGCCTGATGGCCGACTGGCCTTCTTGACTGTGTGTATCCGGTTCTGCGGTAACGGCTGCTTATGGTTCCGCCGTAAGGGCGGAACCATAAGCAGCCGTTACCGAAGAAACGGATATGCAAACGATCAAAATAAACCCGCCGACCATCAGGACGCCGTCGCGGGCAAGTCGGATCGACGCACCGCACGCTCCCACAGGGATCTCCAGTGGACACAAGACCTGTGTAAAACCGAGATCAAATGAGGGAGCCGGGCTTGGTCCGGGCGGCGATCCGACGATGAACGATAACGCCGTGCATCAGCCCGCCGCCAATTGTTCACCCTTTCACCGACCTGATGAACGCTTTGCCCTGCTCTGAAAAAAGCAAAACAGCCATTGCCCTGTAAGGAGCAATGGCTGCTTGTTTGAGTGGAAACGGGATAAAGGTGACCAGCCTTCAGTGCCCAGCCGACGCCCTCCCAGCAGGACGCCGGCAGCCAACCTCAACGATGACTTTCAGCGCCCATCAGCGCCTCTCTGAAGCGGCTGCGTAGATAAGGACCATCACGCGGTGGCAGCGAGGTTGGTTCCGGGTCGGTGGTGACTTTTACACCGACCAGCACTGGCCCGTCATGCTTGTACAAGGTGTCGATGACATCTTCCAGTTGTGCCGCGGTACGCACCAAATGGCTTGCAGTAAAGCCTACGGCCGTAGCCACCGAGGTGATGCTGACGCCACGTCCAGCGTGCGCCGGTTGCATACCCGTTTCGGCATAGTGTTCGTTATCGATGACGACGATGGTCAGGTTGTTCGGACAGTGGCAGGCGACGGTCGCCAGGGAGCCGATCCCCATCATCATCTCCCCATCACCGACGAAAACGAATACTCGCTTCTCTGGTTGCGCCAATGCGACCCCCATGCCGACCATGACGGCACCGCCCATGGCGCCCCACAGATAAAAGTTCTGCGCGCAATCTCCGGCAGACGCCACATCAAATGTCGGGTTACCCAGACTGGTGATGGCCAGGGCATCCTTTCGATCGCGCAGGATCCGCGCAACCACTTCACGACGACGAAGAACGGGTTTGGATTGCTCAGTAGCAGTCATGATTTCACTCACTTGTTGAAGTTCTTGGTGCCAATGACACGCTGGCCGATCAGCACGGCCACCATGCGTCCTGTCTGATAAGCGAATCGGGCACCGGCACTGACGGTTTCCTCGATCTCTTCCGGATGGTCTGCTCGATAGACATACACACCGGATGCTTCCAGCACTTCCTGGGTGGACTTGCCCATCGCCACTTGCCAAGGATTGAACTCGCCCCATTCACCACGCATGGTGACAATCATGAACAGCGGCATACGGGTTTCATGCTGTAACGAAAGCATATTGATGCAGTTACCAACGCCGCTCGATTGCAACAGCAGCACGCCGCGTTGACCGCCGATCCAGGCGCCACCGAGTTGCGCAACGCCCTCCTCTTCGGTGGTCAGCGACACGGAATGAATCTGCGGATCCGCGTCACATAATTGGATCAGCTTGCTGTGCCCCGCATCCGGCACGTAGGCCACTTGCCGGACATCCAGCTTCTTGAACTCAGCAAATATCTGCTCAGGCCAATTAATCGTCATGTTGAGTTAACTCCACGTTTAGTGTTCAAGGACAGCGCCCGCCAGGACGCCTGTTGTTTGATTTATAAATCCATCAACGTTGTTCAAATCGGTTCAGGCATAAGCCGGCAGTTTTGACAGGGCGAGCACCAACACGAGGAGATGTCGCCGACATTTGACGCACCACTTTTTTGTTTTTTTCATGGGGTCTTCTCATTAGTAAAGGACTCAGATCGTTTGCTGAGTCGTCATCGCCGCATCAGCCATGATGGAAAACGATGGTCTTGGTAATGCTGAACTCTTCAAGCGCCAGCAACCCCTTTTCACGGCCGTGGCCGCTCTTGCGAACGCCACCGAAAGGCAGTTCCACCCCGCCACCGGCGCCATAGCAATTGATGAAAACCTGACCGCCTTCCAGGCGCTTGGCCAGGCGATGCTGACGAGCTCCGTTTTCAGTCCAGACCGCACACACCAAGCCGTAGTCGGTACCGTTGGCCAGCGCCACCGCGTCGTCCTCATCATCGAAAGGCAAAGCTGCCAACACTGGCCCGAACACCTCTTCCTGTGCCAGCTTGTGAGTTCGTGGTACCGGGCCGAACAGGGTCGGCCGCACGTAGTAACCACCGGCAGGCAAGTTGTCATCGAGGATGCCCTCGGCCAGTACCGGCAACCCGGAATCCTTGCACTCCTGGATAAACTGATTCACCCGAAGAAATTGCGCCTGGGTGATGATGGGGCCACAGTCAGGAGCACTCGAAGGCAACCCGACACGTATTTCGCGGAACCTTGCCGCCACGCGCTCGATGACTTGATCGAACACCTCACGCTGAATCAACAAACGGCTTCCCGCGGAGCAAGTTTGCCCGGCGTTTTGAATGATCGCGCCGACGATCACCGGAACAGCCTTGTCCAGGTCTGCATCGGCGAAGACCACCTGCGGCGACTTGCCGCCCAGCTCCAGCACGCACTTCACATGATTGGCGGCAGTTGCCGTCTGGATAGCCACACCCACAGCGGGTGAGCCAGTGAAGGTCATCAGGTTAATCCCTGGGTGAGCAGCAAGCGCCGCACCGGCCTCACGACCAAAACCAGTGACGATGTTCAACACTCCGGCAGGCAGACCGGCTTCAGTGGCGATCTGCGCAAATCGCAGTGAAGTCAGGCAAGCTTCCTCGGCAGGTTTGAGCACCGAGGTGTTGCCCATCGCCAATGCCGGCGCAAGGGTGCGACCCAACATTTGCGCCGGGTAGTTCCAGGGAATGATGTGTCCGACCACACCGCACGGCTCGCGGACGACGTTGACGGAGTACCCGGGCAGGTAAGGGATGACTTCGCCGTGGACCTTGTCGCAGGCTCCGCCATAGAACTCGAAGTAACGCGCAAGCGCCTCGATGTCCTTGCGCGCCAACGTCAGCGGCTTGCCCGTGTCGCGAGCTTCGATATCAGCAAGCTCATCGATATGCCGTAATACTGCTTCACCGATGCGCACCAACACACGGCCCCGATCAGTCGCGCTTTGCTGGCCCCAACGTCCATTCAGTGCCCTACGTGCTGCGTTGACCGCCAAATCAATATCTTGCGCCTGACCTCGGGCGATCTCGCCAATCACCTCACCAGTGACGGGCGAATGCACGACGATGCTTTGTCCGCCTGACGCGGGGCACTGTTGGCCGTCAATAAAAAGACTGCTCATGGATCTATCTCCGACATGGATTGGGGATGCATTCGTGCCTGAAAAAATGGTCATCAGCCTCGCGAGTCCTGCACCAGCCGACGGGCATAACCCAGCACTGGCGCATCGATCATTTGCCCCTCGAACTGAAAAGCGCCCGCTTGGGTTTCGGCAAGCGCCAGCACTTTTCTGGCCCAGAGCAACTGGGTTTCGTTGACTGCAAATATGCTGTTGACCGTTTCGACCTGCCGAGGATGGATACACAACATCGCGCCGAACCCCATTTCACGGCCATTTTCAGCAGCGCCGATCAACCCATCGGTATCAGCGATATCGGCAAACACCGTTTCAACGGGTTTTGCCAATCCAGCATTCACGCTGTGCAGCACGATGGCGTAGCGAGCCTGGGTCATGACTGCGTCAGCACCAAGACTGCCGTTCTCCAGGCGCAAATCCAGCGCGAGATCCAGGGCGCCGAAGCTCAACCGCTCCACATACGGGGCACTCGAGATAGCCTCAAGTGCCAGCAGCCCCTTGGCACTTTCGATCAGTGGCCAAATCGGCCGTACGCATACGGCTAACGCCTCAATCTCTTCAGCGCTTTGTGCTTTGGGCAGAACGATGGTCGAGACGCCAGGATGGCGTGCACAAAAGGCGATGTCGGCGGCATGCTCGCGATGGCCAGGAGCGTTGATCCGCACCGCCAATCGCACTTCGGGATTTGCCTGGAGGAACTCGTCCAGGTTGTCGCGCGCCTGAACTTTGAGCCCTTCCTCGACCGCATCCTCAAAGTCGACAATGACGCAGTCCGCGCCGCAATCCAGCGCCTTGGCAAATCGCTCGGGACGACTGCCAGGGACAAACAGCGCGCTTCTGATGTGCTGCGATGGGTAAGTGCTCATATCACCCCCTTTTTCCGCATCTGCTCCACCGCAAGCGGCGAATAACCCAGCTCAGCAAGGATCGCCACGCTGTGCTCCCCAAGCGCGGGGACAGCATCCATTCGAGGGGTGAACGCGTTACTGGCACCAGGCGGCAACATCGCCGGCAACTTGCCAGCCGGGCTGTCAACCTCTACCCAGCGTTGACGGGCTTTGAGTTGCGGGTGGTTCCACACCGCCTGCATGTCATTGACATTGGCGTTGGCGATTTGCGCATCGTCAAGACGCGCCACCACTTCGACTGAGCCCAAGGGTTCGAAGGTTTCGACAATAATCTTGCGCAGTGCTTGCCGATTCTCCGAGCGCTTGTAGTTGGCAGAAAAACGCTCGTCATTCTTGAGCTCGGGCATACGCAGGACACGGTCACAAAACACTGCCCATTCGCGCTCGTTCTGCAACCCCAGCATCACGCTTTCACCACCGCCGGCAGGAAAAGGTCCGTAGGGATAAATCGTGGCATGTGAGGCGCCAGCTCGTTGTGGCGGTTGAGCACCCTGGTAAGCGTAATACAGCGGATAACCCATCCATTCCGCGAGACTCTCGAGCATGCTGACGTCGATCTGGCTGCCCTCTCCGCTTTTCTCGCGGAGCAACAACGCCGACAGGATACTGGTATAGGCGTACATACCGGCCGCGATGTCGGCGATAGAACAACCCGCCTTGGCCATCTCGTCCTCGCCCGGGCCACCGGTGACAGACAGAAAACCGGCTTCGCTCTGGATCAGCAGGTCATAAGCCTTTTTCTTTTCATAAGGACCACCCTCGCCATATCCGGAGATGTCACAGACGATCAACCGGGGAAAACGCTCGTGCAGCGCGTCGTACGAAAGCCCCATACGAGCAGCAGCACCCGGAGCGAGGTTTTGCACCAACACATCAGCCTTGGCCAGCAAGGCATCGAGCACGGCATCAGCGCCGTCGGCTTTGACGTCCAGGCTCAAGCTTTCTTTGGAGCGATTGGCCCAGACGAAATGCGATGCAAGGCCATCGGTACGGGTGTCGTAACCACGGGCGAAATCGCCACCCTGGGGGCGTTCGACCTTGATCACTCGGGCTCCCATATCAGCCAGTTGCCGGGTGCAGAACGGTGCCGCGATGGCATGTTCAAGACTGACCACGGTGATACCGTCGAGGGGGCGCGCAGTTTGACTATTAGTGGTCATGAGACTTACTCCACCCATTCACGAAGGTCATCGCTGTAGTGCAGCATCCACACCCGATCAATCAGGGTCGTCGCCTGCTCCGGGGTTTTCGCACCGGAAAAGCCCAGCAGACGACGGAATTTGTCCTCCAGCTCAGGGCGAGACAGCGTATTGCCCGGATCACCCTTGGGCTCGTCGATCGCCCCGTTCAGGGTGCGGCCATCGGTGGTTGTCACCACCACCCGACCGAGCCACCGCGCCGGGTAGGCGCTGTCTACTTCGGGGTCCAACACCATGCTGACCTTCTCGCGGAACTGCGACACTCGAGGATCGTTCAGCGCTAACGTGTGGAACTCCGTAAGACCGGCCTTGCCGTGCACGGCGATCAAACCCAGCACCGTGCCCATCGAGAACTTCGCCTGGTGTATCGACTGCGGCACCACCACCATTCCCAACACATCGATCGCACCTTGATGCACCCGGGTGACCACACTGGCGATTTGCTGATGCTCCAGACCTTCGCGCTGCATCAACGCCAGCAAGGCATCAGCAGCAGGATGGGTGTGGCGGCACGAGGCGTGAAACTTGAACGAGGTTTCTGCCAATGCCCAACGCGAGCCAAGACGGTCGGACAGTTTTGCAGGATTGGCATCGCTGGACATGCCAGCGGCCATACCCTGCTCACCCTCAAGAATATTGCGGGCGCCGGTCAATCCGTCGCGGGTCATGTAGGCCGCCAGTAACCCATCAGCCGCAGCTTTGGCCGTGTGCAGCTGCTTGGAGTCGGCGGCATCACGCAGAAACTCCCAGAGACCGGCAGCCTGCGTCCCGGCGTTTCCCAGAAGATTGATGAACTGCTCTTGATTGAAATCAAGCAGCTTGCCGACGGCAACAGCTGCGGCGAGGGTCCCTACCGTGGCCGTGGTGTGGAAAATTCTATAGTGCGAGCGTCCGAGGAACTCGCCGATACGAATGCCTGCTTCGTAACCCGCGACCGAGGCCAGCAGCAATTCGCGGCCGGACTTGTTCAGATCCTGAGCGGCGGCGAGAACGGCAGGAAACACAACGGTGGCCGGGTGCAAGACCGAGCTGTTGTGCAGGTCATCCTGCTCCACCAAGTGCGAAGAAGCGCCATTGACGAATGCAGCAAAGTAAGCCGAAGTCCCGCGCCCGCTGACTATGATTTTCGCCGGGCCGTCAGCCGGGCCCATATTCTTCGCATAATTCTCGAACAGCGGGATCGGATGGGAACCCTTGCTGGCCAGAGCCGAACCGAGCCAGTCGAGAAAAAGATCTTCGGTCCGATTCAGGACGTCGACCGGAATCTGCGAGTACTGCAGGGAAGCAAGGAATTCAGCCAGGGCTTGAGTGTGAATCACGGTCATTTCCTCAAAAGCTGCGCGGCAGCGAGAGCAGGTGCTCGGCCACGTACGACAGGATCAGATTGGTAGAGATAGGCGCGACCTGGTACAGCCGGGTTTCGCGGAACTTGCGCTCGACGTCGTACTCGCAAGCGAACCCGAAACCACCGTGGGTTTGCAGGCAAGCATTGGCCGCCTCCCAGGAAGCCTTGGCCGCCAAGTACTTGGCCATGTTGGCGCTGGCCCCGGCATTGATACCGCTGTCATATTCCTCACAGGCGCGCCAGCGCATCAGGTCGGCAGCTTCGATTTCGATGTGGGCTTCGGCGATGGGGAACTGCACACCCTGGTTCTGCCCGATCGGCCGACCGAACACCACGCGATCACGGGCATAGGCACTGGCCTTTTCGATAAACCAGCGACCGTCACCGATGCACTCGGCGGCGATCAGGGTGCGTTCGGCATTCAGGCCGTCGAGGATGTACCGGAAGCCTTTGCCTTCCTCGCCGATCAGGCTGTCAGCGGGGATTTCCAGGTTGTCGAAGAACAGTTCGTTTGTTTCGTGATTGACCATGTTGGCGATCGGCTGCACGGTCATGCCGTTACCGATAGCCTCGCGCAGGTCGACCAGGAAGATCGACATGCCTTCGGACTTCTTCTTCACGTCGACCAACGGCGTAGTACGCGCCAGCAGGATCATCAGATCGGAATGCTGGATTCGCGAGATCCACACCTTCTGCCCGTTGATCACATACTTGTCCCCGCGCTTGATCGCGGTGGTCTTGATCTTGGTGGTGTCGGTACCGGTAGTCGGCTCGGTGACACCCATCGATTGCAGGCGTAGTTCGCCGGCGGCGATCTTCGGCAGGTAGTAGCTTTTTTGCGCTTCACTGCCGTGTCGCAGCAGGGTGAACATGTTGTACATCTGCCCGTGCACGGTGCCGGAGTTACCGCCGCAACGGTTCACCTCTTCCAGGATCACAGAGGCCTCAGCCAACCCCAGACCGGAGCCGCCATACTCGGTCGGAATCAGCGCTGCCAGCCAACCGGAATCGGTCAGGGCCTTGACGAAGGCTTCGGGGAAACCCTTTTCCTCATCCACCTTGCGCCAGTAAGCGGCATCGAATTCGGCACAAAGGGCGCGCACCCCGTCACGAATAGCGTTGAGCTCTTCACTGTCTCTTGAAGTCATCACGTCTCTCTCATCATTGCAGGAAGGCGAGCGAGGCTCGCTCAGTCGAAGGTCACGTGCGCCAGTTGCGCGGCACCCGATTCGTTACCGGCCCACACCTGGGCATGGCCAGGACCGAGAATGCGTCCACCGACCTGAAACGGTGCCCCTGCCAGCAATGGGCGAACACCGCGGAAGGAAAAGCTGCGCACCCGCGCCTGCGGGTGGGCCCGGCAAAACGCGCGAAGATTGAGCGTGGCGATCAGCGGCCCGTGAACCACCAACTGTGGGTAGTGCTCAACCTGAGTGACATAGGGGGCGTCGTAATGGATGCGATGTCCGTTGAAAGTCACCGCGCTGTACCTGAACAGCAGGACCGGACCAGGGCTTACCTGTTCGCTCCATTGCCCATCATTAAGCGCCTCTCCATCACTCAGCTTGGGCGGTGTGGCTTGCCTATAGACAATGTCCTGCTCATCACGCAGACACAGCTTCCCTTCCTGGTGGTAGTCATGGCGGACCGTAACGAACAGCAGATTGCCGGTACGGCCAAGCTTTTCTTCGATATGGGTGATGGTGGACAGGCGTGATGCTTCGGCACCCACGCGCAACGGCTGGATGAACTCCAGACGGGAACCGGCCCACATGCGGTTGCGGTCATCGGCAGGCGGGAGGAATCCACCCCGGGCTGGATGGCCATCGTCGCCCAGAGCCGACTCGGCAACAGGCTCCTGGAAAAAACACCAATGCCAGAGCAGTGGAAGCGCCTCATTCGGACCGGGCACCGGTTCGCCGAACGTCGCAGCGATGCGCTTGAGCAAATTGAAACTGATGAACTCGTGAGCCTGTTCGGTTTTACCGATCCAACTCGTCAGATCCTGAGCGCTCATGGACTCTTATCCTCGGCGTGTTTATTTGTTATGCGCCGATCATCGGAGTTCAAAAACAGCCTGTAAATTTCCTTTTATTAAAGTGTACGTTAATGCAAGATTAACGCTCCACCGCAACTCCCGAAGTACATATCATGAATTTCGACCTGACTGACCTGAGCCTCTTCATCAATATCGCCGAATCTTCTAATCTGACCCAAGGCGCACGAAAAACATTCATGTCAGCGGCAGCCGCCAGCACTCGCATCAAAACGCTGGAAGCACAGCTAAATTGCACGTTGCTTTACCGAAATCGCAAAGGAGTAGAACTTACCGAGTCTGGTCAGCTGCTCCTGCAGCATGCACGACTGGTCAATCGTCAGGTCGCCCATCTAAAAAATGCCTTTGCAGAATTCGGTAGCGACACTGCAGGCCATATAAGAATTTTTGCCAACACCACAGCCGTCACCGAGTTTCTACCGGAAGTCCTGGCAGGGTTTCTCGCACAGCGACCTGGGGTCACCATCGACCTGCAGGAGCGGCTTACGCGAGACATCATTCGTGGCGTACTGGAAGGGTCAACCGACATGGGCATCGTCGCTGGACCAGTAGCCAGTAAAGAGCTACAAGTCCTGCATTTCAGCACGGATCGGCTGGTGCTCGTGGTACCCGCCAATCACCCGTTGACCCACAACAAAACCATCAAGCTGCGCGACACCCTATCCTTCCCACACATTGGCCAGCATGAGGGAAGCACCCTACAAGCCTTTGTACGTGAACAGGCCGAAAAGCTTGATATAACGCTTTCCTGGAGAATCCAGCTTTCCAGTTTTGAGGCGATCTGCCGAATGGTCGAAGCCGGCGTCGGAATCGGCGTAATCCCGGAGTCCGCTGCCGTCCGCCATAGCAAGACCATGCGCTTGGCCATACTGCAACTGGATGAACCTTGGGCCGTACGTGAACGCAGCATTCTTGTCAGAGACCTTGAAGCACTACCCGGATGCGTGCGTCCGCTGATCGCATTGCTGCGGGGCAAATAGCACCACTTCTATGCAAAAATCCGCAAAAAAATGCGTAACCAATACAAGCCCGACGCGTATCTTTTGTATAACCTGCAGAACATCGAAAAGATAAAGAACTGTTAATACCAGAGACATGCATCCAAGCGCACCACAGGAGTTCGTCACTTATAAATTATAAATAACACAAACACCTTCTAACTATTTACTTGACGACCATCAAGACTAGTTAAATATATAACTGTGCGCGAAATAAAAACCTCAAGAATTTTATAACCAACGACAACCCAGAAAGATCAGTCCTCACCGCATACATCCAACCAACAAACCCTCAGTCCTTTCATCTCCCGGACTTGTGCATCCGCTGGCAGCTTTCCTGCTCAATCATTATTACTTCCCTGACAGTAACTTTTTCACCATCGTTCTTTTCCAGGCGGATGACCATCATAACGACGACAAGCACGATGAGGGGGGGGTCAGCTATCCCGGTCCCCCTCACGTGGTCAAACATCACGCATTCACAAGCAATGGCCTGGGTTTGAGCAGGAAGTGCCCCAGTGCCGGAACCAGTACCAACGCGCCAACCATGTTCCAGATGAACATGAACCCGAGCAGGATGCCCATGTCGGCCTGGAACTTGATGGGCGACAGTACCCAGGTGAGCACGGCAATACCCAGCGTTACCCCCGTCATCACCACAACCTTGCCGGTAGACAGCAGCGCAAGGTAGTAAGCGTCGGACAGGCTTGAGCCTCTACGCAGATTGGTCAGTGTCACGCTGAGGATATAAAGCGCGTAGTCCACACCAATGCCGACCCCCAAGGCGATCACGGGGAGCGTCGCCACCTTGACGCCGATGTTGAGTCCCACCATCAAGGCTTCGCACAAAATAGAGGTCAGCATCAGCGGCAACACTGTACACACCACTGCGCGCCAGGATCTAAAGGTGATAAAGCAAAGCGCGATGACGGCGGCGTACACCATGAACAGCATCTGAACGTTGGAACGCTTCACGACGATGTTGGTGGCCGCTTCGATCCCTGCATTGCCCGCCGCATTGAGGAACTGGATCTGATCGGTGTTATGGGTCGCCGCGAACTGCTCGACGGCCTGGACCACGCTGGTGAGAGTGTCCGCCTTGTGATCGGTCAGGTAGACATACACCGTCAGCAGATCGCAATTCTGGTTGAACAGTTCTCGTGGTGCGCGGGTGATAATCGCGTTCAAGAGCCCCTGATTTCGGGGTATCTCGTACCACGTCATGCTGCCTTCATTCATGCCTGCGGCGGCCTGCTTGCTCAGCGCCGCCAACGATGTCGTGGATACCACGCCGGGCAACTGCTGAAGCTGCGCTTCCAGCGCGTCGACTGCCACTAGTGTCTGGTAGTTGGCACAGAAGTATTGGGGCGTTTTCACCATCACCACGTACTTGTCGCTGCTCGCGGAAAAGTTGCTGACCATAAAGCGGTTGTCGCTGTTGTAGCGCGATTCCGGACGCAGCTCCGGCGCCCCGGGATTGAGGTCACCGATCTTCACATGAAGGCTGACGGCAAAGCCTGCCACCCCCAGCATCACGGCGATGAGAATTGCACCACTCGCCCATTTTCGTTCGGTGAACCGATCCAGAAAAGCCCAGAATGGGTGCCGCGTGTGGTGAGCATCTCGCTGCGAGAACTTGTCATTAGCCGCTTCACGCTGAGCCGCCGATTTGCTGACGCCGGTGTATGACAACAGAATCGGCAACAGAATCAGGTTGGTGAAAATCAACGTCAAAACACCAATCGTCGCGGCGACGGCCAGATCCTGAATGACCGGAATTTTGATGATCATCAACACGGCGAAGCCCACGGCGTCGGCCACCAGCGCCATCAGCCCCGTCAAAAACAGCCGGCGAAAGGTGAAGCGTGCCGCCACGAGCTTGTCGGCTCCGCGCCCGATGTCCTGCATGATCCCGTTCATTTTCTGCGCGCCGTGACTCAACCCGATCGCAAACACCAGGAACGGGACGAGGATCGAATACGGGTCGAGGTCAAACCCCAGGGTGGGCAGCAATCCCAGCAACCAGACCACGGCGATGATCGAGCACAGCAGCACCAGCAACGTGCTGCGCACGCAGCGGGTGTACCAGAACAACACGATGCCGCAAATCACCAACGTCGCGGCGAAAAACAGCTGCATCTGCCGCATACCGTCAATCAGATCGCCCACCACTTTGGCAAAACCGGTGATGTGGATTTTGATGTTGTCGGTTTCGTACTTGGCCCGAATCTGCTCGAGCTGGCCTGAAAGCGCGTTGTAATCCAGCGGTTTGCCGTCGTCCGAGGTGATGTCCTGAAGCGGCAACAGCACGATGCTGGATTTGAAATTGGAGGCCACGAGCCGACCTACCTCGCCCGACCGATCGACGTTCTGCCGAACCTGCTCCAGACTCCTGGCAGAACCATCGTAATTGTCAGGTATGACCGGTCCACCGTCGAAACCTTCCTCCGTCACGCCGATCCAGCGGGTCGCCGGCGTCCACAAGGACTTCATGTACGATCGGTCGACGCCTGGCAGTAAAAATACCTCATCGTTGATTTTCTTGACCGTTTCCAGGTACGCGGCATCAAAAATACTGCCCTGTCTGGCTTCGATCGCAATCCGTAACGTGTTACCACCCTCCCCCAACTGTCCGCGGTTTTTCAGGTAGTTCTGCACGTAAGGGTGATCCGTCGGGATCATTTTTTCGAACGCTGCATTGAGTTTCAAACTCAGCGCCTGATAGCCGAGCACCAGGCTGAGCAGTACGCAAATGCCTAAAATGATGCTGCGATGATTGAACAACAACCGTTCAACCAGGGTGCCGGAAGAAGGATCAAACTCGGCGGGTTTTGGGACGGTTTTATGCTCGGCAGAACGAGTAAAGCTGTTCATTGATTGTGCTCCGGCGAGTCCACTGCAATCGCGGACGACAGCATGCCGCGTGCACTACTGATGATCAGGTTTCCGTTCGCGGCTTGCGCGATGCCCGTGAAGTAACCGGGTTGAGTAATCTGAAGGACAGCCGCTTTCGTATCATCATTGGCGAAGCGCAACACGCGTCCCGACTCATCGGCGAGGAGTACCGAGCCATCGTCAAGACGCAAGCCACTGGTCAACGTAACGGGCTGCAGGGTGTCGAGACGCTGCCAGGTATCACCGCGATCCCTGGACTCGAAGGCTTTGCCACGAAGCCCGAACGCCAGGATTGATCCGCTGTGGGTCGCCTGAAGCCCGAAGGTCGTGCCCTCGTAGGGCGACGCCAGCGACTCGAAGGTCTGGCCCTCGTTGCTGGAGCGCAACAGCGTGCCCTGCTCTCCGGCAACAAAGAGATCCGCCCCAACCCGTTCAATGGCGTAGAGATGCAGCCCTGAAGGATTGTCGATACGGGAACGGATGGATTGCCAACTGAGCCCGCCGTCATGCGTCACAAACGCGAGGCCGTACGCGCCCACCACCCAGCCGTTTTTGGCGTCGAGGAAAAACAGATCCAGCAACGGCTTATCGGGGCCATCGTCCACCAGTTGCTGTGCTTGAGCGATTTTTTGCGCATCGTCGGAGCGTTTGGCTTCTTGCAATTCGATGTCGGCCGCCTGGACGCCATCAAGCTGCTTACTCCAGGTCAGTCCGCCATCCCGGGTGTGCAGGACGACTCCGGCATGCCCGACAGCCCAGCCTTCGCCGTCATCGATGAACCGAACCTTGACCAGCGTCACGCTGACGGGGGAGCTGACTTGCTTCCAGGTATCGCCATTGTCATCCGAGACAATGATGAACCCTCTTTCGCCGACGGCCACCAGGCGTTGCCCGGCACGCGCCACGCTCAGCATGACCGAATGGGTCGCCATGGCACTGGTGATCGATGGCTGCACCGGCAAACCATCGGTTTGCGCCATTACTGCAGTGCTGAAGAGTACTGTCACGATCGAAGCGCTCAACAGCAATGCCTTGAACGGATGGCTGGATATAAACCTTGATGTTTGAGTTCGCATTTTCGAGGCTCGATGATGCGGTTCCATGGACGCGATGTCAGTGGCACAGCGTCCATGGAACACAAGTTTGAATAAGCTGTTGCGAGGCTCAGCGCACCGACCCGGACGCTACCGAGTTACCGGTAAAGAAGTTCTCGGGCTTGCGCGGGATAACGCTATAGGTTTCGCCGTTCAGGCTTTGCACGACGCTGTACGTCTTGGCCTGCAGGTTGTAGATCACCACTGGCTTCACCACCACCGCCGGGATGGAAGGCACAACGAATGGAAGCACCTGTGACACGCGCCACAGTTTGCCCTCGGCGTCGTAACCATCCACCAGCGAGACCGTCCAGCTGTCTTCATCGATGAAGAATTTGCGCTTGGGCACCGCATGGCGTTTGCCCGCCGCGACAGTGGCCTCCAGCTCCCAGACGCGATGCAGTTCCCAACGCACCTTGTCCGAGTTGAGATGGTTAGCCACAAAGGCGTCGTCGCGTTTTTCGGCGTTGAATTTGTTGTCGTTGTACGGGATGTACAGCTCTTTTTTACCAACCAGTTTCCAGTCGTAACGATCTGGATGGCCGATGAAGCCATGCACTTCATCGAAGTAGTTGGCGCCCGATGCAACGAAGTCTGGTGTGTCATACCCCACGGTAGGAGCACGACGCACGCGGCGCTGACCGACCAGGTATTGCCAGGCTTCCCGCGGTTCTTGCGCATTGATGCTGTCGTGCGTCACCAGCGACTCGCCGGCCTTGAACGGTGGTTCGTTGGTCAGGAACCGCAGCAGCGCATACTGCCCGGACCACTTATCCGCGCTGCCATCTTTGAAGTAGTACGGGTACTGCCAGTTCTCAACACCACGACTGGCCAATGTCCGGGTTCCGTCAGCATTGCCAATGATATTGGCATACCCCATCTGAATGGATTCCGCTTCTACCCGCAGCAGGAAATTCCAGATGACCTCGTTACCGGTTTTCGGGATGGGGAACGGAATACCGCCATAGCAACCTTCCACCGACAACCCGTTACTGGTGGTCTTGCACTTTGTCGCATTGGCGAAGGTGTTTTGATAAACGCTGTCAGGTGCCGCCGCCGTGCGGTGAGTCGGGTAGACATCCAGATGGAAGGTGTCGGGATATTTGGCCAGCAACGCTTTCGTGCCTTCGCTCAACTTGTCCGCGTACTGCGCAGCGTTCTTGGCGGTGATTTGCAGCACCGGTTTCTCGCCCGGAAACGGATCGGCAGGCACATCGCCGAATTTGGCCCCGGCGACCTCCTTGGTCAGCCCGCCGGTCCACGCGGGAATGGAGCCATCGGCATTACCGGCTTTTTCGGCCCCCATGGGCGTCAACGTGGTCTTGAGCTTCGCCGCCTCGTCAGGACTCACCGCCGCAAAGGCAGTGCTGGCACACATTGAGATCGACAGGGTGGAAAGCAGCAGCAGTTTAATTTTTGTCATTATCAGGGCCCGCCTGTTATTTGCTTAAAAGGTTCGCTGGATCGAGAACGCCACGAAATCCCGGTCTTTCATGTTTTGCTGGTAGGAGAACGAGTTGGCGGAGTTGATGACCGGCCCGGCCTCACCGAAGAAGTTGGTGTAGCTCAACGAGGCGTACCACTGCTTCTTGTAATCGGCCTTGAGCCCCAACGTCAGGTCACCGCCATGTTCCGGGCCGAACGCCTGAGGCGTGACCGAAGAACGCCCCGAAGGGTTGTAGCCAATAGTGATCGGGGCTTGAACGTCGATTCCGGGAAAGACCTGGAAGTACTGCGGCTCGAAGGTGAAGCGCAGTGCAAAGGCATCGCGAGTGGTATTGGGATCCAGCTGATCGGCATTTTTGGTCACGCTCAACCGGCGGTTGAACGCCAGTTCACCGACGAAAGAGGCGCCATCCCACAGCGCCGATCCGCCGTAGACGTTGACCATTGACACCTGGGCATGCCACGAGCGCCCGATGGGGTAAGCGGGGTTCGAATCATTGTCGGAATCCAGACCGGTGATGATCGTTCCGCCGACGCCCGCCAACGGTGTATCGAGTCTGATCGACGTTTCCCCGGCAATGTTCGCTTCGCCGACCAGGGTGCTGAAACTGGCGCCGAAGACCTTGATGTCTTCGGGATACACGTTGATGAACGTGTTATCCGCACCCGGCACCAACGCGGCCGGGCGGAAGTAGAACACCGGGGTCTTTTCGTGATATTTGGCGCCGTACAGACCGAACTCCCAGTCCTCGACGGCGAACTTGAGTTGAGCACCGAACTGCCCTGAATTCCTCGCGTCCTTATCCTTGCCGTGGAGCAACTCCCCGGTCGGGAAGAACACCCGCTCCCCGCCTTCACCGACAAAATCCGCACCACTGAAGTAGCTGCCAGCTGCGGGGAGTCGGGTCTTGTTCCACTCGAATTGGTAGTAGGCGCCGACACTGACTTTATCGTTCAGTTGCCAGTTACCGGACACCTGTTTGGTCGGCATCAGAATCTCTTTGAACTGAGACCCGGGCACCGATTGCAACTTCACCAGATCGACCGTGGACTGCGCATTGGCGATGCCGTTGGCACCAAAGAACAGGCTTTCGCCGTAGATTTGCGTGAACTGGCCGAGTCGTCCAGACAACGAGGTACTACCGATTTCCTTCGAGCCATAGACAAAGGCATCGAGGACTTCAGTGCGCTGTTCGTGGATGTGGCGTGTGTCGCTGGTGAACTGATTGTGATCGACGCTCACGGAGTTGGCCGTACCCGGAGAGTCGTTATCGTTGTCATGGCTGTAGACATTGTCGTACCAGGACGCCGCGCTGAGCCGGGCACCGACGTTTTTGTATTTGATGTCGAATTCGGACAGCAAATCCAGGCGATTGGAGATCAGTCCACGAGCAAAATTTCGGTCGCCATCGTCCAGGTTGGGATTGCTGTTGGACGTGCCTGGGCCGGCCGCGACCTTGTGATCGAGTTTGTTCACCCGCCACGCGTTGCTGTACTTGATCGTGTTGTCCCAGGTCGCCGAAAGATCGGGATTGCCGGTGTCGAACTGGAAGGCATGCGATGGCGTTGAAAGGCTCAGCAGCACTGTTGCGCTGACCACGCAGGCGATGCTGGAAACCGGCAACGGGCAGAGCCGCTGGTTGGTTATTTTCATGAAGATGTTCCTGTTTTTTTGTTTTTGTAAAAGGTCATCCACTCGCAGCATTGGCTGCGAATACCACGGGTGTCGCTTATCGCTCCGAGCCTGATTATTTATGCGTATAAATCTATTTACTGCACTTAATCACTCTTTGTGCACAAAAAGTATTCCTGCACAAATTCAAAGTCAAGAGGATTCGGGGGGCACTCAAAGAGCTCGGCGGGATATCGGGAAGGCACGCGCAAGCACGCCGTTCAGAAGAACAGCAGCGGCATGGAGGTAGTTTTAGCGACCGAAGGCCGGACTAGAGCGTCCGGAAGGCTGCTCGATGATTTTGTCCTTGCGACACGGGAAAATTTATGCGCAATCAGGCATTCATTCTTTGCACCAAACGACTTTTTGCGCATAAAATCCGTTTAGTGCAAATTTCAGGATACCCATCATGATCCTCTCCCCCAACAGTCCGCTGATCGACGTCGCCTTGTCGAAGATGAAAAAAGCGATTGTTTGTTGTGAGCTGGCCCCCGGCGAAAAGCTTAAAGTCGCCGAACTGTCCAAAACCTATGGACTCAGCAGTTCGCCTATTCGTGAGGCACTCAATCGACTGACTCAGGACGGAGTCGTCGAAGCCAGTGATAACAAGGGGTTCAGGGTTGCCCCAATTTCCACCACGGACTTTCGCGACATCACACGGATGCGCTGTTTGCTGGAATGTGAGGCGCTGGGCGATGCCATCAAATTCGGCGATGACGCGTGGGAGGCCGATGTGCTGGGCGCGTTTCACCGTTTGAATCTGATTGAGAAAAAGCTGGGAAGTGGTGTCCTCGTACTCGACGATGAGTGGTCTACCCGGCATAAGGCGTTCCACTTCGCGCTGTTCGCGGCCTGTCCATCGCCGCTGATGCTCAAGATGATCGATTCGCTCTTTGACCGGGCAGAACGCTACAGACGCTTCTCTGCCAAACAGCGAATCAGGCAACGGCACAAGGGCAATGAGCATCAAGAACTGATGGACGCTGCTTTGGCACGCGACTCCGACAAAGCAGTGACGCTGCTGCGCAATCACATTCAGGACACCCTGGGCCGTACCGTCGAAGCGATAGAACGCCAACAAGCCACGCTGCAATAGATCAATCGATATCCAAAAAAAGGCCCTTCGCCTCGCCACTGCTTTCGTGGACAGTGCGAAGCGAAGGGCCTGTTGCCTCTTACAGGGTCAGCCCCTGCGCAAACCTGATCGTCGAATCGCAAGCGTCGCCATCAGCCGTTTCAGGCTTCTTGCACCACAGCGCAAGTTCCATCCCCTCCAGCAACTCCATCGCCCAGGCAACAGTCACTGCCCCGCCATACACGTAATGATCGGGCCGCACGATGACCACATTGCAGCCTCGACGCTCAAGCCACTGCGCCAGCAGCCCATCGACCTCTTCGTAATCATCTGCAGTGCGTGGACCTGCCTGTTGCGGGCCGACCAATCGCACGACATGAATGGGCAGGCCTTTAAGCGATTGACTGCTGCGCAGACATCTCAGCAACGCGCTGGCGTCAAACCCGGGGGCAATGACTACCCGAAAGGATTGGCCGGTGAACTCATCCAGCAGCGCCTTCTTGCCTGCATGGTTGATGACCAAAGGCTGTGGAAACAGCTCGCCGGCAGGTGGGACATTGGCGACAAACCCTTGGGACAGCCCTGGAATCAGCGATTGCCGAATGGTGCCTGCCGGATTCTCTGTCATCTGCTGGATCAATCGCGCATCCCGGATCGCGGCTTTCTCGTTGTCACGCTCGCATATCACCCCACCGAACTCTTTGGCCGCCATTGTCGTTTGGCGGACATGAGGAATACGTTCAGTCTGGTAGGTATTGAGGAACGCCGGGGCTGCCAGCCCTTCCTTTACCAGCGCGAGTTTCCAGACCAGGTTCAGCGCATCGCGAATCCCCTGGCACATGCCTTGCGCCAGGAAAGGCGGCGTCATGTGCGCCGCGTCCCCGAGGAAGAACACTCGATCGGATTTCCACTGCTCCAGGATCAGTGCATGGAACCGGTAAGCCGACGCCCGCCACAACTGATAGTCGCCCTCAGGCAACCAGCGGGCGATCAGCTTCTTGATTGCTTCGGGCTGTGAGATTTCCGTCGGTTGTTCGTCAGGATTGATCATGAACTCCCAGCGTCGATGCTGACCCGGCCCGACGACAAACGTACAAGGTCTGGCCAGCTCGCAAAATTGCACGTTGGTCTTCGGCAGATGCTCGCCCGCCCCTTCATTGAGGATCACATCAACCACCAGCCACGGCTCATCGAAGGCCAGATCCTCCATCCTCAGCCCCAGTCGGGTGCGGATCGGGCTGGTGCCGCCATCACACGCCAGCACATAGTCCGCTGTGACCGTACGTTCGGTTCCGTCTTTGGCCCGAATGCGCACATCCGCTTGAGCACCTGTGGAATTGACCGATAGAACCTCTGAACCGAGTTCCACGGTGACAGACTTCAAATCGGCAATTTTACCGCGCAACGCACGCTCGACCGGTGGCTGCGAGAATACATAGTTCGGTGCCCATCCCAGCGCAAAGGGAGGCTTGGCCGCATCAATGCGCTTGATCAGCCGGGAATCGGTAGTTCGGTACTCCGAAGGACGATAAGGCATGACATGCTCGGCGATCTCATTGGCCAGGCCAATATTGCCGAAGACACGCATCACTTCGTGGTCAAAACCCATGGCCCTCGGGTTGGTGTACACCGTTTCGGACTTGTCCACGACGAGAGCATTGAGCCCCCACATGCCAGCCAGATTTGCGCACAGAGCACCCACCGGACCCATTCCAACAATGATGACATCGTAGTCCATCGTCTACTCCGCTTTTTGTTTTTATCCAGTGCGACGTCTGGTTAATGAACAGGCTTTTTGCGCGCCCATCAACCAGCCTTCAACATCCGCAGATCGGGGCGGATTTTCCGTCCCGCTCCCAACGTATCAACCGATTCGAACCCGCTGTTCTTCGATCTTCGCCCGGATGGATTTCTTCCACTCTTCTCGCGTCTGGAAGCCAGGGCGCCGCTTACACATGGCTTCGGTCTGGGCCAGGATGACCTCGGTCGGCAGCTCGAGATCGAGTGGTTCCTTGCACGGTTGTGCGGTGTAGTACGGTGTATCGACATACATTTCGATGGGGTTGCCTTCAGGGTCTTTGAAGTACATCGACCAGGCGTTGCCGTGGTCCACTTGAGCGATCCCCTCAATGCCGCTGCTCTTGGCGAATTGGTAGTAAGTCTTCAGGTCATCCAGCGAGTTCAGCAGAAACGACAACTGATTGATCGGGTTGAAGGGCAGGTCGACGGGTTTGCCATCGAAGAGCACGACCTGGTGATGCAACTCAGGGTTCTGCGTCATGAAAAACAGCCGATGCCCCGTTGAGGCGACACCCTTGTCGCTGACGATGAAGCCTAAGGTACGGCAGTAGAAATCGACCATACGATCGAGGTCTGCGCAAAACACGCCGGAGTGGGTGAAATTGATAGTCGGTAACGCGGGCATGTGGAACCTCCAGTTTTTATGATTGTGTAGAGGACAACGCTTAGGCTTCGTCAATAACGCCGTTCGATAGCGTCCCGATCTCGGTGATCACCACTTCAAAAACATCACCGGGTTTGAGGAAGATCGGTGGATTTCTCTTGAAGCCGATCCCGCTCGGCGTACCGGTTGCCAGAATGTCGCCCGGGTTCCATGCCAGGGCCTTCGACACGTACGAAATCAAATGCGGAATGTCGAAGGCCAACTCTGAAAGACTGCCTTCCTGTAACTGCTCGCCATTGAGTACCCCCCGTACCACCAGCTTACGGTAATCGGAAATTTCCGAAGCTGGAATGAGCCATGGGCCCAATGCACCGGTTTTTCTGAACGTCTTGCCCATGCCGTACTGGTGGGTATGGAACTGCCAATCGCGAACGCTGGCGTCGTTGAAGCAGGTGTAACCCGCGACGTGATCCATCGCATCGGCCGGATCGATATGCGCCCCGCCTTTCCCTATCACCACGGCCAGCTCGGCTTCAAAGTCAAATTGCTCTGACACCTGAGGCCTCACAAGCGGCTCTCCGTGGGGAAGCAAGGTTTCGGCGAAGCGCTGAAAAATCACCGGAAACTCCCCGACCTTTCTGCCCGCCTCTTCGGCGTGGGCCACATAGTTGATGCCGACGCAAATCACCTTCCCGGGATTGGGTATGACGGCTTCCAGCTCGACGCTTGAAAACGGGTAGTCGGGTTGCGCTGTGTCGACGATCTGGCGAGCCTCCTGCATCAGGGCCGGCTCGGCCAGGAAGGATGCGAGATCCGCAACCTGTGCAAAACGACGGGTCAGCTCGACCACACCGTCACCGGACACGGCACCGAAATGGGCCTTCCCCTCTTTACGGTACGAAATCAGCTTCATGTTTTTCTCCTGTTTTTTTGTGCACAAAAACTAATTTCTTGCACCATACATCATTAAATGCATAATGCAAAAGGCCGGTTTAAAAAATAACGAGCTACATAAAGCTCTCGGTTCTGGAGGTTAGGCATGTCGCTTGTGATGATTCGCAAGATCAAACTGGACGTCGAAGAAGTGTTCCACGAAGGCGGGCCTCGCTCGTCGGTCCCACTCAGGATTGCGGTCGCCACCGCCGTGGTCGCCAACCCCTACGCAGGTCAATATGTAGAAGATCTGCTGCCGTTCATGCAGGAGTTGAGAGCGTTAGGGGCACGGCTGTCCGAGCAACTGATCCATGCACTGGGTGGCGCCAGGCATGTACAGGCCTATGGTAAGGGTGCAATCGTGGGCGAAGACGGCGAGTTGGAACACGGTGCTGTCTGGCACGAAGCCGGTGGCTGGGCAATGCGCGAAGCCCTCGGCAATCCGAAGGCGATCGTGCCGGCGGCGAAGACCATCGGCGGCCCCGGATGCCGGGTGATGATCCCGCTCGGGCACATCCAGGCGGCCTATGTTCGCAGCCACTTCGGCGTGGCTGAAATGACCGTATGGGACGGCCCTCGTCGCGGGGAAATCGCTTTTGGTCTAGCCATGGCCACCGGAGGCAGGATTCATGCGCGACTCGGCGGTCTGGCCGCCGCCGAGGTGAAGGGCGAAGACGGGCTGCGTTAGTACCGAAGATTTGAAGCGTGCTCCAGGTTACGTACCACTACAAAAACAATATGTGTGTTGGAGAACATCATGACTGCAAAAACTATGCGCGCCGCACGTCTGTATGAGGGCGGTAAACCCATGGTCATCGAGCAAGTGCCCGCCCCCGAGATTCGCCCTACCGAGGTGCTGGTCAAGGTCAAGGCCTGCGGGATCGTCCCGAACCTGCATAACATCCTCACCAATTGGGTCAAATGGTTCCCGCAGAGCCCATTGCCGAAGCTGCCAGCGATTTTCGGGCTTGACCCGGCAGGCGTCATCGAAGCCGTTGGTGCCCAGGTCTACGACTTCAAGGTCGGCGACCGGGTGTATGTCAACCCGGGCCGGCACTGCGGTTCGTGCCGGGCATGCCGCGCGGGCAACACTGTTGCCTGCACCGCCTACACCTTCAACGGCTACTTCGGGTTTACCGCCAAAAGCCCGCGCATGTTCGAAGACTACCCCTACGGCGGTCTTTGCGAGTACATCCCTGCGCCGCAATACAGCCTGGTCAAACTGCCCGACAACATCAGCTTCGAGACTGCCGCGCGACTGGGTTATCTGGGCACGGCCTACAAAGCATTGATCAAGGCCAACGCTGGCCCCGGCAGCACTGTCCTGATCAACGGGATCAGCGGCACACTCGGCTTGGGCGCCGTCGCCCTGGCACTGGCCATGGGCGTTCGTAAAATTCTCGGCACCGCCAGAAACCAGGATCTGTTCCAGAAGGTGAAGGACCTGGCAGCCCCCGGCCGGATTGAAATTCACACTCTCGGTGCAGTCCCGACCAACCAGTGGGTGAGTGAAGTAACCCATGGCGAAGGTGTCGATGTGGTCATTGATGCCCTCGGCCCGGGTGCGCCGCACGAGAGCTTGACGCAAGCCCTCAAGTCCCTCAATCGCGGCGGACACCTGGTCAACATCGGCGCCATCGCTGGTGACGTTCCCATCGATCTACACTGGATCATGGACAACGACATTCAGATCAGCGGCTCGGCCTGGTTCACCACAGGACAAGGGCAAGCCATGGCCGATATGGTTGAATCCGGGGTGCTGGACCTTTCGTTCTTTGAGCACACAGCCTTCAATCTGGAAGACGTCAACAACGCGATTACCGGTATCGAAAACCGCCATGGCGGCTTCAGCAATTACGTTATCTGTCCTTGATTAAACGCAGCGAGTGGAGCGCTATACCCTCCTCTCGCTGCCCTCTTTGACTGCTCGCTGAGTAATCCACATGAAAATAAGAAGAATCGTGACCGGCCACGACGAACAGGGCAACTCCGTGTTCGTTTCAGACGACTTCGCCCCGAGAGCCCAGTGCTTTGCCTCCATTCCGGGGCACGCGATGGCACAGCTGTGGACGACCCCTGCCCATCCGGCGCTCGTCGAAAAAGGACGCGACCCAACGCTTGATCACGCTTCGCTGATTCCTCCTCAGGGAGGTACGAGCATCGCCATGTTTGATTTTCCACCGGACACTGTCATGCAGAATCCCGTCGATGGCGTCCAGGCCTTTACCGAGCTGAGCGCTGCACTACCTGGCCTGATAGAAAGCTTCGAGCCGGACCATCCGGGCATGCACACCACCGCCACCATTGATTACGGAATTATTCTGGAAGGTGAGATGTGGCTAGAGCTGGATAACGGTGAGAGCCGTCTGATCAAGGCAGGCGACATCGTGATTCAAAATGGCACGCGGCACGCGTGGCGCAACAAAAGTGACCGGATTGCCCGGGCACTGTTTGTGATGATCGGTGTGTCACTTCAAGAGAAACAGGCTGTGTAGTTTTTAATTTTTCATCTCTCTGGCTCAAGGAGTTTTATGGCTACCGTCGCGCATCAACTACTCGGTATTTCAGGCAGCCTGCGTTCACAGTCAACGAACACTGCCGTCCTCAAGACCCTTTCCAATCGATTGGGTGATCAGGCCCAAATGAGTCTCTTCGCGCTGAGCGACATCCCCCCGTACAACGCTGATCTCGAAGCGGATACGCTGCCTGAATCAGTGGCGGCGCTGAAAGAGGCCATCGCCCATGCCGATGGCTTGATCATCTGCTCGCCTGAATACAACTATGGTATCTCCGGTGTTCTTAAAAATGCGCTGGATTGGGCGTCTCGCCCTGGGTTCAATTCGCCGTTGAAAAACAAACCAGTGCTGATCATGACCTCTTCACCCGGCGTGCTCGGCGGGGTGCGCGCCCAGTCTCAACTGCGTGAAACGCTTTCGGCCACGCTTTCCAGAGTGATCAGTTGCCCCCAGATCGTCATTCCAGGGATCAATCAAAAAATCCAGGACGGCAGATTCGTCGACGAAGCAACGATCGAGTTCATGCTCGCCGCCGTCGATCATTTGATCGTTGAAATCAACCTCGTTGCTTAACCGCCCAGCAATAAAAACGGTTTAACGAACTGCGGCGCGATCAGCTTCACCCGAAATCCGCGAGCCTGTAGTTGTCGCGCCCAATGATGGGCCCCATTGAAATACGCTCTTGGCCAGGTCGATCCCAATGCACATACAGTCGAAGAGCTTGCGGCGGGTCTGTTCAGATCTACTTGGCCAGTTCACTGACGCGCCTACCCATGCAGCGTGCCAGTGATATCTGTGTGCCGCTGCCGCATAACTGGCAATCGATGTCCGCCGCTTTAAAGCTGATTGTTCATCGCCATTGCCACAAAGCGAGTATCGAAGCGCAGCTTGATATTGTCTTTATTGCCCAAAGTCGAACCATCGGCGAACTGCATGCCAACTTCATCGGCGCTTGTTACGCCCTGACCCAGCAGTCCCTTGGAGAAGGAGAACTGGCGGACTTTGTCCATTGTGTCGCGCAGGCTGGCGGCCCTGGCGAAGGTTAAGGCACTGCCAGGGGTATAGAACAGCATGGTCTGGGTCAGTTGCGCTTCATAGCCGGCCAGGTCTGTGCCGGAGCGCTCGGCCATGGACGTGCGGGCGGCCTTGGCAAAGTCACTGTCGCCGGACATCAACTGGAGCGTCTCGAACCAGGCACCAACCAGCGCCTTGCCCAACTCGGGATTAGCCTCCAGCACTTGGGTGTTGACGGCCATCATATCGATGATCTCGCCTGGGATCTGTTTGGAGTTGAACACCTCCACCGCGCCAGGGTTCTGCTTGAGCACCATGCTTAGCTGCGGGTTCCAGAGCGCAGCAGCGGTCACGTCCGGTGTCGTGAACGACGCCACCGCGTCTGCATCAGAGGTGTTCATTATCTTGATGTCACGCTGGGTCATACCATTGATGTCCAGCGCCCGCGCCATCAGGTAATCCGAAACCGACAGTTCCACCAGGTTGACCTGCTGGCCCTTGATATCGGCGAAGCGCTTGCCCGACTTCAGCACGATCGCGTCATTACCATTGGAGTAATCCCCCAGAATCAGGCCGGTGGTATCGACCCCATTGGCGCCCGGGATCGTCAGGGCATCCATGTTCGTCATGCCACAAGCGTCGAATGCACCGGCCGTATACTGATTGATTGACTCGATGTAATCGTTGAGCTGCACAAGCTCGATCTTGATCCCGTACTTTTTCGCCCACTTGTCGATGATGCCGTGCTCACTGGCATAGCCCCATGGCATCCACCCCGAATAGATGGACCAGGCCACCTTGAAGTCATGCTTTTTTTCCACCGCACCGGCCCCTGCGGACAGGAAAAACAGGGCGACTAGAACAGCGAAGCCTTTTTGCAACACGCACGATAATGCCTTCATGGAAACCTCACGGAGTCTGAACAATGATGACGCAACGAATTTAGAACAACGCTTGGGTGTAGCGGCTAAGCGTGGGCGATTCCTGCTCGTACCACCTAGCGGCCTCGGCCGTGAAGGCCGTGGATTGCGCGAAGCCGATATCGACTTCCAGGGTATCGATGGCAAACAGCCGATGCCGCTCGATCCCGTCAATGACCAAAAACTGCTGTAGGTACCCCGCGTCTGGCAGCAGTTCGAATCCGTCCATGGGCATCAACGGTTGATGCAGGCGCCGGGCCAGGGTTGAAAGCATGACGTCATAGCTACCGGTCAGGCTGCCCTGGGCGACCGACGCTTCGAAGTTGAACGCCTGCGCAAGCCAAGTCGGGTCGTCCAAATGGTCGAGGAGCTGCTCGCGCAACTGGCGGCACTCGGGGTCTGTGGCCAAGGGTGCTGCGCGGCCCAACACCATGGCGGCGTGATCGCCGCAAACGATCACACCGCCGCCACGATGATGCACCACGCCACTGCCAGGCTCCTTGTCCTCGATCAGCCGCAGCCCGATTAAGGCGCCTGGGCCCGAGGACTGCAAGCGCCAGTCCTCAACGTATGCGGCGCTGGGCGCAAACTCGATCATGCAGTTACCAATCCGCTGAAGTACCGCAGGTTCGGGCCAGCGGTTATGCAACTGGAACGAGGTTGCGTCCTGCCAGGCGAGGGTTTCGCCCTCCCAGACGCTACGCGCTTCCCATCCCTCGTAATTGGCCAGAGTATAAAATTCGGCGGGACTACAGTCGCTCAGCGGTTTGGCCCCGACCTGCTGCGCCTCCAACGGTAGGCGCACATCAAGGGTAAAGTTACGGCTCTGAAACCAGCAGACGTGGGTGCGCAGGTCTGTCTGGCCGTCTGCGAAACTGATGGTCTTGCGTTTGTAGTAACCCAGCATCCAGTCGGGCACGCCTTGCGCGGGGCGTTGCGGGTGGTGGTTGAGTATTTCGATAAGGTGCATATCAGGCCTCCTGCGTCTTGGCTTTGCGGCCGAACGAGGAAAGCTCCTTGGCACTGGAAGGCAGGCTGAGATCACCGGCAGCCAGGCGCTGCTTGAGGTAGCGAAACGTCTGCGCCGTTTGCGCATAAATGTGTTCGCCACACACCAAGGGTTCGTAACTACCGGGAAGCAGCGGATCAACCTCCACGACAGGCTGGATCAAGGTGTCGTAATCACAGGCACAGAACAGCGGGAACGCATACCGCTCGTTCGCCAGCTTGCGCACGCGGTGGGCGGTGGCCACGTACTGACCATTACTCAGCACTTCCATCATGTCGCCGATGTTGATGACGAACGCACCCTCGATCAGCGGCACGTCGATCCATTCTCCCACACCATTGAGTACCTCCAGGCCCGGTGCCGTGGGCAGCAGGATGGTGAAGCATTCATAGTCGGTGTGCGCACCGATGCCCGGTCGGTCGACGGGAGCATCGGGAGAAAATGGGTAATGAATCAGCCGCAGTTGACTGGGCGGGGTATTGACGAAGCGCGTGAAGGTATCTTCAGCTAGCCCCAGAGCCAGCGCAAAGCCGCGAAACAGCGTCAGGCTGAGGTCGAACACGGCATCGTAGTAGGCCTTGATGTCCTGCTTGAACCCTGGCAGCGATGGCCATTGATTAGCGCCCAGCATCGGACGCCTACCGGCTTGCTGCGTGTAGTCGAAGCCCACGTCATAGGCTTCCTTGTGGTCGATACTACCCTCCACGAACTGCTCTTCGCCTTCAGGCACATAACCACTGTGGTTACTTGAATGGCCGATGTAATCCTGCATCTTTTGCGATAGGGACTGGGCAAAATACGCTTGGGTCCGATCTTTGAGCCGCGCGATAACCGCCTGGCTGACACCGTGCCCGGTAACATACAGAAACCCTGCCTGGGACGCAGCTTCACCGAGTGCGGCAGCGGTTTCGATACGATCCATTTTGCAGACAGAAAACATACCCGAGATGTCGACCACAGGAAGGGATTTGAATGCGCAATGACGGACGTTGCCACGGAAAGCGGACGGCATAAGTAACCTCATGATTGTTAATCAAAATGTCACCTGGTCGTCCAGATAGTTGCTAGCCCGAGGGCCTCCGGGTCGTCCCGGAATTGAGCACTTATATGTGCAGGAAAGATTCAGCAAAGGTTGTGCCAATCTCCTTAAATCGAATTAAATTCTTGAAGAAGATATCTATATGTTTTACAGGTGTTTTTTTGATCCTCCCCTCTCATCTTGTCATTACCCTACCCAATGCGCACCAATACATCTCTTCATGCGCACTGATATAGCGCACACCCGTCCAGTAATGCAGATTGCTCGTAGGGGTTGATGCCTTTGGCAACCAAGGCACACACCTCATCACGTCGCGCCCGGGGTACGTTGTAATCGATGCGCAGCCACTAGATCGCACACAACCGTACCGCTACGCCCCCGTCAGATCGAGCGACGCACGCATGAATACAAACGCCCCGGCACGGCCAGTCTGCATACGACTTTTGACATGTTGACAGACCAGACTTTCAGGCGGATAACCCAGCGCCGCCAGGCCAAAGAGTTTCTGGCCGCCCTGCAACAGATCGACCGTGTTTGATCTGCATATAATCCTGGACAACAGCTCGGCTCAAAAAACTCTGGCCATCAAGCGATGGTTGGAGAAGCTTGCGCGTTTCAAGCTGCATTCGCGCCGATCAGCGCTTCCTGGCTGAGCGCAGTGGAAGGCCGTTTCGCACAGCAGGCAATGCAGACACTGTGTCGCGGTGTCCTTCATCAATGTGGCCGAACTGAGAGCGGTTATTCGCCAATTTATCAAGGTCCACAATGACCTTTCGGCTAAGCCCAGCAGGTGGAAATAAGATAGCTGTATCAATTTCCAGCTCTATAAAAAAGCAAATTGGGGGCGATTCATATTGAGCGAAGTACAGATGATGCTATCTACTGAACTGGATACCTTAGACGCGCAGACGGCCCAACCTCAGCTGTTCCAGGCCACCTTTGACCTAGTGTCCTCCGCCTTGGTTCTGCTCGATGGCCAGGGACGGATGTTGAAGATCAATGGCGCGTTTGCCGAACTATTCGGCTATGCCCTACCGGAGTTGTTCGGCAAACCATTCCTCAATCTGCTTCAGTGTACCGATCGAGAAAACCTGCAGGCGCTACACGGCCCAGGCATACCGGCCTGCCTCACTGACCTGCCGCTTGAACTGCGCTTTCGGCGCAAGGATGACAGTCTGCTGCACGGACGCAGCAAGCTGGTTGCCGTCGGCACACTATTACTCGGCGAAGTCGTTCCGCTCGAAGTCCCCCAGAGCCTGGACAAGCGCTTGGAGCAAGATCAGTGGTTGCAACGGATTGTCGAAACCGCCCCCGGCATCATCGGCACCTTTCGCCTGGACAACGACGGCAAGGTCTCCACACCCTGGGCCTCGCCTGGCTACGAAGAATACTATGGCGTAACTACGGACGAACTGAAGCGGGACAGCAGCATTCTATTCGAGCGCATCCACCCTGAGGATGTCGCACGGGTTCAAGAATCGATCGAGGAATCGGCACGCACACTACGCCCTTGGCAATGCGAATACCGGGTAAACCATCCGCTAAAGGGCGATATCTGGCTCGAGGGTCACTCCAAGCCGACTCTAGAGGCGGACGGTGCGGTTCTCTGGTTCGGTTTCTTGCACGACATCAGCGAGCGCAAACGCATCGAACAGGCTCTGCTGGAAAGCGAGGAGCGGTTCCGCCTGGCCTTCGAATCTGCCGCCATCGGCATGGCCCTGCTGGCTCTCGACGGTCGCTGGCTGCGCGTCAACCGTTACCTCTGCGAGCTGCTCGGCCGCAGTGAGGTCGAATTGCTGCAGACCTTCAGCCAAGCCCTGACCCACCCGGACGATCTGTCCTGGGAACTCGCCTGCGGCCAGCGCCTGATGACTGGTGACGCCCCTTACCTGCGCCTGGAAAAGCGCTACCGGCACCACGACGGCCAGTACCTTCGGGTGCAACTGACCGCCAGCGCGATACGCTCCAGAGACGGCGCCCCGCTGTATTTCGTCGTCCAGATCGAAGACCTCAGCCGCCTCCTTGAAGCCGAGGAGCGCCTCTCCCTGATGGACTTCGCCCTCAGTCATGTGCATGAGGCCGCCTACCTGATCGACAAGCAGGCCCGCTTCCGCTACGTCAACGATGAAGCCTGCCGAAGATTGGGTTACAGCCGTGAAGAACTACTGCGCATGACGTTAGCCGAATTAGATCCTGACTGGACCAACGAGCAGGTACTCGAAGGTTGGCGCAACAATTCAGAACGCCCTCCCGAGATCATCGAGAGCCGTCACCGAACCAGGGACGGCCGTATCTTCCCGGTCGAGATCAGCGTCACTTACATCGAACTCGGCGGTCAGAACTACAACTTGGCGCTGGCTCGTGACATCACTGAACGCAGGCGTCTGCAAGCTGTCCAGTGGGACAACGAAAAGCGCTACAGAGAAGTCTTCGACTACTCGTCGGATTGTCTCTTTCTGTTGGAAGTGACTGCGGATCATCGGTTTCGCTACATCGAGATCAATACCGCGTTCGAACGATCGTCGGGGTTCTGTCGCAAGCAGTTGATCGGCCGCTACGTCGGCGAATCGAGCGGTGTAGAAACGTCGCGCAAGGTACTCGCTCAGCTCAACCACTGTCTTGCGAGCGGAAAGAATATCGAATGGGAAGATGAACTTGAGCTACCTGCCGGGCTCATCGCCATCCACTCGACCTTCATTCCCGTACGCGACGAGCAGGGTTACATCTATCGCATCGTCGGAGTCAGCCGCGACATCACCGAGCGCAAGCAGATGGAATCCCGCCTGCTGACCAGCGAGCAGCAGTTCCGCGCACTGGCAGAGAACTCGCTGAACCTGATCATCCGCTACGACCTGAATTGCCGGCGCACCTACATCAACCCGGCCTTCGAGCGGGAGACCGGCATCCCTGCCACCCAAGCGTTGCAGCTCCGGCTCGAAGACAGCTGGAGCCCGGACATGCCGGTGACCGAATACCTGGCACTACTGCGTCAAGTGATTTCCACCGGAGAACCTTTGGAAACCGTTCTGGAGTGGCCATATCCGGAAAACGGAGAGATCGTCGCACATGCCATGCAGCTGATCGCCGAACGCGGCGTGGATGGCACGGTGGTCAGCGTCCTGGCCAAGGGATACAACATCACCGCACTGAAACGCCACGAACGCCTGGAAGAGGCTCGACTGTGTATTTTCGAGCGACTGGCACAGGGCGCCCCGCTGCCGGAAGTTTTAGCGCTGGTTACCAAATATATTGAGCAGGCACGCCCGGACTTCCTGGCCAGCATCATGCTGGTGGACGATGAAGGCCGCTTCCTGCTCCTCGGCTCGGCACCCCGCCTGCCGCCCGACTACCAAAAAGCGCTTGGTCGCATCGAGATCGGCGAAGGCATCGGCATTTGCGGCACCGCTGCCTGGCGCGGCACCACGGTCATCGCCGAGGATCTGGCCTCGCATCCCTACTGCGACGCTTTCCGCGAACTGGCCGTCAAAGCCGGGCTGCGGGCCTGCTGGTCGGAGCCGATCAAGGACTCCGCCGGCAAGGTCCTGGGTACCTTCTGCAACTATTTGCGCCAACCGGGGCTGCCGACGGACGACGACCTCAAACTGGTTCATCAGGCCAGCCACCTGGCCGCCATCGCCATTGAGCGCAAACGTGCCGAGACATTACTGCTTGAGAGCGAACAACGTTACCGGGAAATTTTCGATACCTCCCTGGATTCCCTGTTTTTACTGGAGGTGACCCAGGAAAGCCGCTTCCGCACCATTGAGGTCAATCCGGCCTTCGAACGTAGCATAGGCATCGGTCGTGCCAAACTGATCGGCAAGAACATCGAGCAAACGCTACGGCCACATATCGCTGCTGCTACCATCGCCAAGTTTCAACGCTGCGTGGATAGCGGTGCTCCGCTCGACGAGGAAGTGGAACTTGATCTGCCCACCGGACAACTGACCTTTCAATCGACGCTGATCCCTGTGCGCAGCGCTTCCGGGCGTATCCAGAGAATCGTCGGTATTGCCCGCGACATCACCGAACGCAAATACGCGGAACGAGTCCTGCACGCCCGCGAACAGGAGTTCCGCGCCCTGGTGGAGAACACCCCCGACGTCATTACCCGCTTCGACTCGCAGTGCCGCTTCCTGTATGCCAACCCAGCGGCGCAAAGCTTGCTCGACCGGCCGCTGGCCCACCTGCTCGGCAAGACCTGCGGCGAGGCATTGCCCAGCTCGAATGCAGCGCGATCCTTTCAACGCAAGCTTGAACAAATCATCCGAATCGGCAAAGCCACCGAAGAGGAGTTCGCCCTTGACGCCCTGGTTGGACAAGGCGCAGAGGCCGCCTGCTACCAGATCCGCCTGGTGCCCGAACGCGATAAACATGGGTTGATCGTCAGCATTCTCGCGGTCGGTCGCAACGTCAGTGCCATGCGTGCAGCCGAGCGGCGCCTGAAGGAGTCCCATGCGCAATTGCGTCAGCTATCCAGCCACCGGGAAACCACGCGCGAAGAGGAGCGCAAGCGTATCGCCCGGGAAGTCCACGACGAGCTAGGACAGCAGCTCACAGCCCTACGCATGGGCATTTCACTGCTGCGCCTACAATTCGGCAACGACCATCCGCTGCTCGTTGAGCGAGTTCAGGCGCTGATGACGCGGGTCGACGAAACCATTCAGGTTGTTCGCAACGTCGCCACCAGCCTGCGCCCCTCCGCGCTCGACATGGGCCTGACCTCGGCGCTCGAATGGCTGGTTTCCGAGTTTTCGCAAAACACCGGCATTCACTGCCGACTTAGAGCACCATCGGCTCGATTGGAACTCGACGACGAGCGTGCCACCGCGACTTTCCGGGTGATCCAGGAGTCCCTGACCAATGTCGCCCGCCATGCCCAGGCAAGCCGGGTGGATATCCACCTGGAGCGAAGTGCCGAGCACGTCCTGATCGAAGTTCGCGACAACGGCAAGGGCTTCGATCCAGCGCAACGGCCCAAAGGTACGCTCGGAATGCTCGGCATGCGCGAGCGCGGGCACATGCTCGGCGGGACCGTTACCGTAGACAGCGCCCCTGGGCAGGGGGCTCGTGTGCGGGTGAGCATCCCCTTTCAGGTAGGCCCGGAGGCCCCATGATCCAACTGATGATCGCCGACGATCACGCCATCTTCCGGATGGCTGCTTCTTCCGCGAACGGTGCAATTTGTGCACCGCCGGCTGCGAAAAGCCTCAAGCCTTGCTTGGAGATGAGCAGCAGCGAAAGGTGCCACGTCCAAAGCTGATAATTGTCGGAAGGCAGTTATTCCAGCACTCTGGATACAGAGTTCGACTCGGGAAATGTACCCATCGATAGTCCCCGACTGACGTCGAGTAAGGTGATGGATTGGTCGTCAGTCTTAAATGTACCAATGGTGAAGCCGCTACGAATATCCGCTTGCTGAATGAGTGGCGGTGCGATGCTCGACGGGGCAATGTTCAATATTGTGCTGATGGCATCCACCTTAACGCCGATCATTTGCGGATGCACATCGTGGCTCAACACTAGAATGACGATGAGGGTACTCTGATTGACTTCGGTTGGTTCCCCGCCGAAATGCGTACTCAGATCGATCACCGGAACCACCGAACCGCGTAGATTGATCGCCCTGCGGATCTTCCACGGTCTGTCCCGTTCGATGATGAGCCTGCTGGCTTCTACCACTTCTTTAACGGCGCGAATACTCACCGCGAACAGTTCATCACCTAGAAAAAATGGAAGGTATCGTCTGATTTGTGATGAGCTATCTACATTTTCCATCTTCAGCAATGGAGCGGTGTTGTGGCGATCAAAAGTCTGCGCTGCTACTTGCAGGCGCAGGGAAATCTCGACCAGCTCGCGCATCTTGACCGATACCTCGACCAGGTCTTGTTTGCCATTGTCCGTACCCGACACTTCGTTGGTGGACCCAAGTGTCAACAAGTTGGTCTGATAGCCCGTTTCTCCTCTCCCGACGTTGTTCTCTGTTGTTATCAACCCCTTCTTACCCTCGCCGCGGTGTCCGGAGGGAAACGACAGGGCTGATGCAGTGGTTTTATCCAGAGCAGTTTCCTGCCTGGTTTCCAGGATGGTTTTGCTGACATTTTCCATGTCACTGCATCCGTGACTGGGTCGCTCAGCCACATTACGTTTGAGTGACGTCTGCTCATTGGGCTCTACCTCGACAAACCGTTTTATGGGGAGGCGAGATCGACACAAGTAAATGCTCAAAGTAGCGAGTACCACGATGCCGAAGAGAATGATTAATATCAGCGAAGTAGAGAGGTGATGCATATTGATGAAGGATGCCTCATCGGGCGCTACGCCGAGAGGTTGTTGCAATCGGGAGATACTCATGTCGGATATTTTTTTGCTCAGGTATTGGACATGCCGAGATCATGTCCAAGTTGGTTTTCTCATTGCGAACGCTTCCCCCAGCAGTTGAAAGCCTGGCACTACCGCTTGCACAACCAGAGATCCAAGCCGGTGGGGCAGTCAGGGGATGACTGTTAGAGATCCGTTCGGCAATAGATCATTTCTACCACTCCATCACTGTTGACCAATCAGATGATCGCTCCCACTCAAGGCCCGGGAGCGATCTCGCTTCGTCAGATTTTGAAATGGCTGACCATCAGCTGCAATTGGTTGCCCAGCCGCGCCAATTCGACACTCGATGCGGCGGTTTCGTCGCTGGCGGCAGCGGTCTGTTCGCAAACGTCGCGCACATTGATGATGCTGCGGCTGATCTCTTCGGCCACCGCACTTTGCTGTTCGGCGGCCGCGGCGATCTGCTGGTTCATCGACTGGATGTTGGACACCGTGCGGGTGATGTTTTCCAGTGACACACCGGCCTTGCGCGTCAGCGCCACGCTGCTGTCGGTCAGGGCGCGGCTGTTGTTCATCACCGTGGCCACTTGCTGGGTGCCGTTCTGCAGACCGGCCACCAGGCCTTCGATTTCTTCGGTGGACTTCTGCGTGCGCTGGGCCAGGCCGCGTACTTCGTCGGCGACCACCGCAAAACCACGACCGGCTTCACCGGCACGGGCGGCTTCGATGGCGGCGTTGAGGGCCAGCAGGTTGGTCTGCTCGGCCACAGCCTTGATCACGTCCATGACAGTGCCGATCTTGTCGCTCTCTTGTTGCAATGCCGTCATGGCTTCGGTCGAACGAGCGACTTCGGCGGCCAGACGTTCGATCTGCGCAATTGCTTCGGCGACCACTTTGTCACCTGCGCGGGCCTGGCCGTCAGCGTCGGCGGCGGCTTGTGAGGCTTGCTCGGCGTTACGCGCGACTTCCTGGACGGTAGCGGTCATCTCGTGCATGGCGGTGGCGACCTGATCGGTTTCGATCTTCTGGCTGTTGACCCCGGCACTGGTTTGTTCGGTAACAGCCGACAGCTCTTCGCCGGCGCTGGCGATTTGTGTGACGCCATCGCGAATGCCGCTGATCAGGTCACGCAGGGTCACGCCCATGTGCTGGATGCCTTGTTGCAGCATGCCCAGTTCATCGCGGCGGGTGACCACCAGGTTGTGGGAGAGGTCGCCAGCAGTAATGCGTTCGACGACGCCGAGGGTTTCGCGGATCGGACGGGTAATCTGGCGGCTGATGATGAACGCGGCCAGGATGCCGAACAGCAAGGTCAACAGGGTACTGCCCAACTGCAGGGTACGAGTATGGGCGATTTCGGTGTCGCGGCTATCCAGTTGAATCTGGTAAAGCGCGTCACTACGGGCCCATATCTCGTTCCCGTGGTCGGTCAGTTCCTTGCTCGTCAGGGTAACGACGTTGCTAGCCGTTTTGTAGGCCAGAAAGGCAGTGCGGTAGTTGCCCAGGGCAGTTTCCAGCTGGTGCAGCGCATCCGGTTGGGGCGAGCTGAAATGTTCGCCAAGCTCTTTCAGGCCATCAATGGTTTCATTCAGTTGGTTTAAGGCCTTCTTCTCGGTATCCGGGGTGCTGTCGGCGATGTAACCGCGAACTTCGAAACGGCTCACCAGGAACTGTTCCTTGGCGTAGCTGATGGCCTGGAAGCGCTCGAAACGGTCCGCGTCACCTGGGTTCATTTGCAGCACGCTACTGCGGATCGCGTCGATCAGTTTGTAGACCGCTTCGCCGCTATTGCCCATGGTTTGGTGTGCACTGCTGCGGGTGCGATACGCGTCGCGCATTTTATTCAGCGATTGCTGGTAGTTGCTGATGATAGCCGCTTGTTCTTTGGCCAGCTTAAGGGCTTCCGGGTTTTTGAAATTACCCATCAGTTTTTGCTGCTGGGTGATGAACGCATCCAGACTGACCTGCATGTTCTGTGCAGCGGTTTCATCACCATTGCTCAGCATGTATTGCAGGCGGGTCACGCGTACTTTGGTCAGTAACGCGTTTAACTGGGTGACCTCGCCAGTTCGGTTGCTGCGGAAGATCAGGCTGTCCAGGCTGCTCCAACTGGTCAGGGCCAGGATGGTAGTAAGGACCAGAACCAGACCGAATCCCAGACCCAGTTTGAGGCTGACGCTAATATTGCCGAACAACTTATTCATTCAATCTCTCTCAGGGCATTCTGTCGTTGATTTTCAGGTAGTACCAAGCTGACGCTTGAACACTCGAAACGGATGCTCAACCTTGGCCCGGACTTGCGCTTTCGCATATTCGATCTTGGTCGCAGGCGGCCGATCAAACTCTTTTCGCGTGCTTTTTTTATAGCTGCTGGGCCGGGCTGCAATCGACCAGATCATCTTCGGACCCTGATGTTCAGAACGCTTGTCGACATCGGTGCAACCGACATCGCCACACACGTAAATTCCCTCGTCATGCAGCAACTGATCGACTTGAGTCACGTCCGCCACATTCGCCGCCGTGCCCACCAGGCTATGGACCAAGCCGGATTCGGCATCGACGTCAATGTGCGATTTCATTCCAAAAAAGTATTGGGTTCCTTTCTTGGCCTGGTGCATTTCGGGGTCGTGTTTGCCGTCCTTGTTCTTGGTCGAACTGGGTGTATGAATGATTGTCGCGTCGACAACAGTGCCTTAGCGCAACCTTTGGCCCCGGTCGCCCGGATAGTCGTTGATAAACTGCAAAATCCCGCCCGCCAACTGATGTTTTTCCGACAGGCGCCGGAAGTTGAGGATCATAGTTTCATCGGGGTTCAATCGTTCGGTTCGTGTGTGGCGGATATCTCATCAAATCTGGAAGTCTTTTTCAGAGATTCCCTAGGTGGCTTGCACGTCCTTATCGTCCCGTACCAGGTTCCGCTCCCCTCCCCCGAATACGGAGGAGGGAAAACGGAAGTCGGTTGTTGTTTCGAGTGGGCCTGTGCCAGCGGCCTTTCACCCGACAGAACATCGGCGGATGGCATTATGCAAGCCATGCGAAGGGCCATCCATCAGCGCTCGCTGGTTTTCTACTAGGATTCCCCCTACTTCATCTGCGAGATATTCATACCGATTGATGCCCATGGGTTAGCCATATTGCGGCGCGCTGGGTCTACTGCAGGGTTACAGCATATTTGCCAGCACGGTCTGGTTGCGCCCCTGGGCCTTGGCGCAGTAGAGGGCCAGGTCGGCTTGCTTCAGCAGGTCTTCTGCCGTCCGGTCATCCGCGGGGGCCATTACCGCCACGCCAATGCTTACTGTAACGAAGCCGAACGGCGATATCGCATGCGGCAGCGCCATTTTTTCCAGTGCATAACAAAGCGCCTGGGCATGCTGTAGCGCCTTGTCGGCGTGGAGTGTTGTGGTGATGAGCACAAACTCCTCCCCCCCGTAGCGCGCCACCAAATCGCCCGCCCGCAGGGCATGAGCTGCCAGCGTTCTGGCGACGTTGCGCAGGCAATCGTCACCGGTCTGATGCCCATAGTGGTCGTTATATTTCTTAAACCAGTCCACATCGATCAGCATCAGCGACAAAAGCGTTCCCGTCCGCCGGGCGCGACACCATTCGCCGACCAGCGCTTCATCGAAGTGGCGACGGTTAGCAATGCCCGTCAAGCCATCGGTGGTGCTCAGAGCCTTCAATTGGCGATTGGCTTCTTCGAGCGCGGCAGTTCGATCCTGTACTTTGAGTTCCAACTGCTCATGCGCGTCCTGGATCCGGTCCGCCATATTTGCAAAGTCGCGGGCTAGCTCACCAATCTCGTCGCAGGACCGGATCGGCAGGATGTCACGGCTCAGGCGCTCTTTGGACAAACCAAGCAGCCGCGTCGCCTGCATCAGCCGGGACAGCGGAATGGCCACCTGCTTTTGCAGAATGGAGCGCAGGACGAAAATTTCCACCAGCAGGGTAAGCAGTCCGAGCGCGACCACGATGGCCAGATTGTCAAAGATGGCCGGGCTCATCAGCACTCGAGGGTAGTGGACTGCGAGCACCCAGGGCGTACCGGGAATGATGCCCACTGCGACAATGTCGTCGTGTGTCTGCACCACCGCCGCTTTGCCAAGAGTCAGGGAGGGAATGGCTTTCAGCAGCGGGTAATCGTGGGCAATGTTGAGCGACTGGATGGACGCCTTGCCTTCGCTGCTTTTGACCTGATCCATGAAGTCGGGGTGGTAGATCAGCGTGCCTTCGCTGTCTGCTATGAACATGGTGCTGCGCGCGCCCTGCACGAAGGGCTTGGCCGTTCGTTTCATGAGGTCATCCAGTAGCACATCAACACAGGCCAGGATGTGGTGCTTGCCGGAGGCATCGGCCACGTCGGGCGTGGCGATCGTCGTCATCCAGGCGTTGTTGGAGGAATCCCAATACATGTGGGTAAACAGCGTGCTGTTATCTGACGTACCGAAGCCGCGCTCATAAAACTCATAGGTTTCGAGTTTGAGAGCATCAGGGCCCGAGTAGGTAAACGCCTTGGCGATATCGACGTCCTGATAGATGGGGAAGCCTTTTTCAGGTACTACACCATAGAAATTGAACAGCCGCCCCTTGGCGCTGGAACCGTATTTGTGGGACAGGATGTAAGACAGGGCAAACCGCGCCTTAGTGTCGTCATTGAGTGGAGTGTCGGGCGCGTAGGTGGCTGACATACCTGCAAAACGGCGGCCGTCGGCGAGCGCTTCGCCTTCAAACAGCATCGGGCGCTGCGTATAGGAGCCATCCTCATGACGGTAGAAAATCTGGTTGAAGTCGTGCACCAGAGTGGCTTCCATGCCCGGAATGGCAAGGATATCCTTGAACTCCTTCAGAAAGTTCTGCTGCAGGTCCTTGATTTCCCGAAACGGCAGGGACTCGCGTTGCAACGTTTGCTCGGTAGACAGAAGCAGCTGCTTGGTAATAGCCCCCTCGATCGAGGATAGATTGACATAATAGGAAATCGCACCAGCACACAGCGAAACCAGACCAATCCGCAATACAGCCAGGCGGAGGGCGCGCGCTGCGAGCGAACGCTTATGGGATGTGAATCCGGGGCCTTCTTGCGTCATCTATCGCTCTCCTCTCCACCCCTCTTCCGAAGGCAGCGTATTGGCAGGTTGTCTTGCCAAGGGTCAAGGGTGTAGCGCAAGTACAACAGGGCGCGACTCGGCGCATAGCCTTCGCTGTGTTGCCAGGTCAGTCCGGTGCCCAGCACGAGATGATCCGAGAGGCGCCGTTCAACCAGGCCCTGCAGGCGTACGTTGGCACCGCTGCCAGTGCTTGCGCTCTTGACCAGGCTCACATTTTCGGCAATTTCGAAACCAGCCTGTTCTGCACTGCTCAGCCATTTCGCAGCCCCAATACATCACGGTCAGGCCAGTGCGCAGAATAGTTCCTGGCCATCATGGCTAGAGCAATCGTTGTGTCATGGCATATCGAACGATATCGGCGGTACTGGTAAATCCCATTTTTTCCATCAGACGGGCTTTATGGGTGCTGACGGTCTTGTGACTGATAGCCAGGTCTGCGCCAATCCGCATGATGCTGAGCCCGCGAGCGAGCAAACGCATGACCTGCAGTTCACGGTCGGTAAGCGTATCGTGCTCGCAGTGCGGCCCCAGGCCGCTGGCGGCGAAGGCTATCTGTTCGGCTAGCCCGGTATCGATATAACGTCCGCCAGCAGCCACTCGGCGGATGGCCAAGAGCAGAGTTTCAGGATCGCTATCCTTGGTCAGGTAGCCTAACGCGCCAGTTTTGAGCGCGCGAAGGGCGATTGGCACTTCGTTGTACATGCTCAGTACCAGGATTGGCAGTTGCGGATAATGGGCGTGGAGGCGAAACAGTAAATCCTCACCGCTGATGCCTGGCATGCTCATGTCGAGCAGCAGTAGGTCGATGCCGCCCTGGCGCAGCCGTTCGAGCAGCACGAGGCCGTTCTCCGCTTCGGCTACAACCTGCAGGTCGCCGTCCAAGGCGAACAGCCGTTTCAATCCTTCTCGCATGATGGCGTGATCGTCGGCGATCATCAGTCGGATCATGATGTTTCTATACCTATCTTAATGGGAATGCGTACCCGCACGCGGGTACTTCGACCGGGGACCCTGTTGATGGCGACGTATCCACCGAATATGAGGAATCCGATCCAAATGCAGCCCCGAAAACTGGCGAAGTGAATCGCCATTAGTTTCGTAGACATCTTCTGGTCTCACAATGAGGCTTAAGTCTGGAGCGACGATCAATAGCCGCTGATTGATGCACCTGGGGCACGTCATTGCATGCCTGCCTTGTAGAGCAGCAGCCGCTCGAAATCTTCCTGCGGCATGGCCTTGCCGTACAGGTAGCCCTGCGCACTGTGGCAGCCGGAGCGTTGCAGAAAGGCTTGCTGGGAGGATTCTTCGACACCTTCGGCCACTAGCGTCATACCCAGGGCATGGGCCATGGAGATAATCGCCTTGACCAGTTCGACGCTCTCACGGTGGTGGTCAATACCACGTATGAAGGAGCGGTCGATCTTCAGGATTTCAACCGGAAAGCGGCTCAGGTAACCGAGCGCCGAATAGCCGGTGCCGAAGTCGTCGATGGCAATGGTGAGCCCCATGTCGAATAGCCGTTCAAGGATCTCGCGCACGGCTATATTGTTATCCAGCAACAAGCCTTCGGTGATTTCCAGTGTCAGCCATCGCGGCTCACAGCCGGTGTCTTGCAAGATGGCGCGGATCGCTTTGGGTAGATCGTTCATCCGGAACTGTCGAGGCGAGAGATTCACGGCTATCTTTAGCGCGGGGTGGCGGTCACCGCGGTTCCAGGCAACCGCGACCTGGCAGGCTTTGCGCAACACCCACTCACCAATACCGACGATCAGTCCGGTTTCCTCGGCGATGGGAATGAACGTGTCTGGAGGTACCTGCCCGTGCCGGGGGTGGTTCCATCGCAACAAGGCTTCGGCACCGATCAAGCGCCCGGAGGCCAAATCGATCTGCGGTTGGTAGTGCACTTCCAGCTCACCGTTATGCTGAGCATCGCGCAGGCTGGCCGCGAGTGCCATACGCTCTGTCGTCGTTTGGATGAGCTGTGGCGAATAGACCTGTACGTTGTTACGCCCCTGCTCCTTGGCATGGTACATGGCCGAGTCAGCGTACTGCAGCAGTTCACTGATAGTGCCGGCATCGCCCGGATAGCAGGCAATGCCGATGCTGCCGGAGATGAACAGCTCCCGCCCCTGGATCGGGTAGATCCCACTGATGGCCTGTAGCAGCTTGCCGGCCAAGGTGGTCAAGCAGACCCCGGCCGCCTGGGGCATGATCAGAGCGAACTCGTCACCGCCCAGGCGGGCGACCGTGTCGCTGTCGCGCACCGAACGCTGCAGTCGCCTTGCCGTTTCCTGCAGCAAATCGTCGCCCGCACTGTGGCCCAACGTGTCGTTGATCACTTTGAAGTTGTCGAGGTCGAGAATGGCCACCGCCACTTGGCGGTCGTATCGGCTAGCCTGGGTTATCGCTTGTTGCAGGCGTTCTTTGAAGAGTTCGCGATTGGGCAGCTCAGTCAGCGAGTCGTAAAAGGCCATGGTATGCAACTGCTGCTGGTAGGCTTTGATCTCGCTGATGTCCTGGGCGGTGCCGAACAGTTGCAGGGGCGTGCCATCCTCGGCGTATTCGATGCAGAGGTGGGAATACAGGTTCAACTTGCTCTGGCCGGTCTCGATGCGGTAATCCAGCTGCAGTTCCTCAGTGCGGTTGACGATAGCCAGTTTGATGGTTTCTATGATCCTGACATGGTCCTCGCTCACGAGCAGGGCACGGACTTCTTCCAGACCCGGCGCCCAGCCCCGGGGTTTGTCTGCCAACCGGCAGAGTTCCGCCGACAGTCGCAATGTGCCCCGTCGGTAATCCATTTGCCAGTGACCGAGACGGGCCAAAGATTCGGCCTGCTCGAGACGCCGCTCGGTTGTCTTGAGGGCGGATATGTCGCGAGCGATGGTCAATACGCTGGCGACTTGACCGTGCGAGTCGAATTCAGGCACAGCCCGGACATGCTGGACGACCTGCTCGCCGTTGGCCTTGGTCCAAGTGGCCTCCACCGCGACGGGCTGGGCGCTCTGCATGACGTCCAGGATGCCCTTATGGTAGCGGCTCGTCAGCTCCTGCGGCAGAGGGCTCCCGTGGGTAATGGGTGTGCCTATAACATCGCAGGCCGGAATACCATACAACTGCTCAAAGGCGGGGTTGATGTAGACACGCCGGCCTTCGCGGTCATAGCGCACAATGACATCCGGCGAGTTCTCCACCAGCGTTCGGAATTCCTGTTCCCTGATCCTCAGTGCCTGCTCGGCGCGGCGCAGTTCGGTGATATCACGCCCCGCCGCCAGCACGCTGATCACCTCACCGTCGGCCGCTCGTTCTGGCACGATGCGGATATGGCTGATGAGCTGCCGACCGTCGGCGCCCTGCCAGGCCAACTCATGCTCGTCGGGATGTCCGCTACGCACCACCTCCAGCAGCGTTGCTTCGTAGGCGAGTATCTCGGGTGTGCTGGAAACGTGGCTGGGTTTCTTTCCGAGTACGTCCGTCGCGGACAACCCGATCATGCGCGCGAATGCGGGATTGGCATAGGTACGCAGGAGGTCGCGGTCGTAGCGAGCGATGGTGTCAGGGGTATGTTCCGCCAGAGTGCGGAATGCCAGCTTGTCGCTCAGCAGTTGTTCCGCACGAAGCTTGCTCTCTGTGATGTCGCGCACGATGTGCAGGAAGTTTGCAGTGCGCCCGTCCGCATCGCGCAGGGGAATAAGGCTGTGCAAGCAGTAGCGACGACCGATGGGCAGTTCGAGTTCATACTCGTCGTTCAACAGCGTGCCGGTGGCGATGCAGGCCTGGCTGCCGGTCGTTATTCGACTCGCGATGGCCTCAGGTAACCGCTCGTCCAGGCACTGGCCGAGCAGCTCGCTTCTGGGCAGACCTAATAGCCTCTCCATGGCTGGATTGGCTTCGATGAAACGCAGGCGAGCGTCCGCGCCAATGGCAAACAGCGCCAGGCAATCCGTACTGTTCTCGAATGCCTGCTGATAGAGGTCGACGCAGGTAGGCGCCAGTTCCGCGGGTGGGCTGAAAAAAGGAAGCTTCTCGTTCATGCTCGCTACCTTAACGCCTGCGCCGGCTTATGCTGCGTCGAAAAGCTAATGGCATCATTCCAATACCGGTAGATGATGCAGGCCATACGACAGGCCTGACCATCGGCCCCTGCTGGTTTTCAAGTAAGCATAACGGCTGACTCTGTAGGCCACCCCCTACCCGCATCGCGCGGACTATCACTTAGGATCGACCAGACGCCCGGCCCACAGGCCAAGTCGATTGTATTTGGACTTCATGCTGCGGGTCTGGAACCTTCTGGAAACCCGCGCGCTGTACAAGACCCTCCGGACACTGGTGCCGGCAGATCAGATTGATTTGCTGCCTCAGCGTGGCCCGAAATTATCGAGCTGAAGCGGTATCGCGAAAAAAGCACTCAACCCTGTTCATCCACGAGCTGGAGGTCGAGGTGAAATAATACGTGTCCGTCACTGCCAGTCTCGGTCACACAGGAAGTCGGAGATGGATACGAACGCATTATGTGGCGGTATTGAAGCCGACTGTGCAGCTACCGCCTCTGGCGAACACCATCGCACATCGGACAACCCAACACCGCTTGGGCATAATCAACGGACTGAAAAAGAGTAATGGCCATGCTGATTGACGAAGAACTGACTCTGAAAAAACTGGAGGTATTCCTCGCCTTCATGCGCACCGGCAACCTGGCCCGTGCGGCGGCCGAACTGCAGACCAGCAACGTCAGCGTGCACCGGGCCATTCACTCGCTGGAAAGCGCACTGCGCTGCCCGCTGTTCAAGCATGAAGGGCGTAACCTGACGCCACTGGAAAGCGCCTATGTGCTCGAAGAGCGGGCGCAGAAGCTGATTCAGGATGTGGTCGAGACCGTACGCCTGACCCGCGAAGCCGCCGGCTTCTCGGCCGAGCGCTTCAAGCTCGGCTCGCTGTATTCGCTGACAGTCAAGACCGTGCCGCAGTTGATCATGGGCCTGAAAATCCGCCGCAGCGAACTGAACATCGACCTGATCCTCGGCTCCAACATCGACCTGTTGTACAAGCTCAAGAACATGGAAGTCGACGCGATCCTGGTGTCCCTGGACGGCAGCGTCAACGACCCGGACTGCGAGCAGATCCCGCTGTTTACCGACGATATCTTCCTCGCCACGCCGGCCGACTCACCGTTTGCCCAACGGACTGAAATCGACCTTGCCGAGGTGCGTAACGAGACCTTCATTACATTGACCCAGGGCTTCGCCACGCACCAGGACAGCATTCGGTTCTTCAAACAGGCGGGGTTCGAGCCAAAGGTGGCGATGCAGGTCAACGATATCTTCACCCTGCTGAGCATGGTCAGCTCCGGGGTCGGTTATGCGCTGCTGCCAGGGCGGATTGCGGCGGTATACGAAAACCGGGTGAAGCTGATTCCGTTGCAGGAGCGCTATCGGTTGCAGCAGCACATTGGGGTGGTGTTTCTGAAGGCCAAGGAACGCGACCCGAATCTGCTGGCGTTGTTGGCGGAGTGTCGGATGTATGCCCATCGGCAGGTTTGAAACCGCGTCGTCCCCTTCGCGAGCAAACCCGCTCCCACAGGGGAACGCATTCCCCTGTAGGAGCAAGGCTTGCCCGCGATGACGGCATCACAAGCGACTCAAATCCTGAACCTAGCCGACAATCCCGCGAACGATGAAATACAGCAGCGATGGCCCCAACAAACAGCCCAACCCGGTATGAAAGGTCGCCGTCAACGCGCCATACGGCACCAACCGCCGATCCGTCGCCGCAAGACCCGCCGTCACACCGCTGACGGTGCCGGCCAACCCACCGAAGACCATCGCCGAGCGCGGGTTATCGAGCCCCATCCAGCGTGCTGCCATCGGCGTGCAGACCATCACCAGAATGGCCTTGATCAACCCCGTGGCAATCGACAGCGCCACCACATCGGAACTGGCGCCAATCGCCGCGCCAGTCACCGGGCCAACGATGTAGGTCACCGCCCCGGCGCCAATGGTGGTGATGCTCACTGCATCGCGATAGCCGAATGCCCAGGCGATGCACGCCCCGACAATAAACGGCAACACGGTCCCCAGCAGCAGCGCGAGTGCGCCGATAAACCCGGCCTTGCGCGCTTCGGTGGCCTGCACTTCGAAGGCCGTGGCGACAATCGCGAAGTCCCGCAGCATGGCGCCGCCCATCAGGCCGATGCCGGAAAACACCGTGATGTCCGCCAGGCCTTTCTGCCCGCCGGTGAGCGTGCCGCCGACCCAGGCCAGCACCAATCCGATGACGATGGCAATTGCCGAACCATGAATCCGCCCGAACGTCAGGCGTTTGGAGAGCACCACGGAGATCCACATGATCACGCCGACGAATGCGAACGCTGTGACCAGATCGTTATGTTTCAGACCCGCTTCCATGAGATTCCACATATCAGTGTCTCCCGATCGAGGCGGCGACCGAGGTTATGTCCTCAGGCT
>NZ_JBIUVW010000007.1:0-97500 GCF_044743155.1 Pseudomonas sp. NPDC087697
TCCGCTTTTTCCTCAGACGTAACAACCCGATATCCCATGATGCTTCCTTAAATCGACGCTCCTACATCATGGTCCAAAAATATTCGACCACAACAGCCTTGCTCCTACGGTTTTGTGTCGTGTCTAAAGGTGCGATCAACCCCAAACCTGTAGGAGCAAGGCTTGCCCGCGATGGCGTCAGCCCGCTCAGCCGAAAAGCTCCACCACCGGCATCTGCCGCTTCATCAGCACTTTACCGCCCCGAATCGAGTACAGCGGCAAGCCCTGGCTGCGGATCACCTCGTAATCGCTGTCCGCCGAGAGAATCAGCAAGTTGGCCGGACGCCCCGGCTCCAGTCCATAGCGGTCACCCAGGGCCATGGCCTTGGCGCTGTTGTCGGTGACCAGATCCAGCGCGGTTTGCAGGTTGCGGTAACCGAGCATGTGGCAGATGTGCAGGCCGGCTTCGAGTACCCGCAGGATGTTGCCGTTGCCCAGCGGATACCACGGGTCGACGATCGAATCCTGACCGAAACACACGTTCATCCCGGCTTCCAGCAACTCGTTGACGCGGGTGACGCCACGGCGCTTCGGAAAATTGTCGAAGCGCCCTTGCAGGTGAATGCTCTCGGTCGGGCAGGAAACAAAACTGATTCCCGAGTGCCCGAGCAGGCGAAAGAGCTTGGCGCAGTAGGCGTTGTCGTAGGAGCCCATGGCCGTGGTGTGGCTGGCGGTCACCCGTGAACCCATGTCGCGGCTGCGGGCTTCTTCGGCCAGCACTTCAAGAAAGCGTGAATGCGGGTCGTCGGTTTCGTCGCAATGCACGTCCACCAGGCAACCGGTGCGCTCGGCCAGGTCCATCAGGAACTTCACCGAGCTGACACCTTGATCGCGGGTGTACTCGAAATGCGGAATCCCGCCGACCACATCGGCGCCCAGGAGAATGGCTTCCTCCATCAAATCGCGGCCGTTGCGGTAGGACTCGATGCCTTCCTGGGGGAAGGCGACGATTTGCAGGTCGATCAGGTGTCGACTCTCTTCGCGCACTTCAAGCATCGCCTTGAGTGCGGTCAGCGCAGGATCGGTAACGTCGACGTGGGTGCGCACATGCTGGATACCGTGGGCGGCGAGGGCGTTGATGGTCTTTTTGGCGCGGGCTTTGGTGTCTTCGGCAGTGATGGTCGCTTTGCGTTCGCCCCAGCATTCGATGCCTTCGAACAGCGTGCCGCTCATGTTCCAGCGCGGTTCACCGGCGGTCAGCGTCGCGTCGAGATGAATGTGTGGTTCGACGAAGGGCGGCACGACGAGATTGCCACCGGCGTCGAGGTCCTCAGGCCCCAGGGTCGGGGCTTCGGTTTGACGGGCAATATTGGCGATCAGGCCGTTTTCCAGGTGCAACTCATGCAGGCCTTCACGGTTGCGCAGGCGGGCGTTGATGATGTGCATCAGGCGAATCCCTTTATAGATCTTGTAGGGGGGCGTTGGCGGTACGGGCACTCAGTACGCCGGTCAATAACGCATACGTTAGCGCGGCAGCGGCAATCCCTACCAGCGGTGCGACCCATGGCGAACGGAACGCAGCGACCGTACCGACCGCATAAGCGCTCAGGCGGGCCAGTTTTTTCAGGGTGATTCGTGTATCGGCAAAAACCGCAACACCGCCGCGACAATTGCCTCCGGCGCATCTTCCTGAACCAAATGCCCTGCATTGGGGATGGCGTGAAACTGCGACTCCGGAATCATCCGATGCAAGGCCCGCCCGCGCTCGATGGGAATCCACTGATCGTCCTCACCCCAAAGAATCTGCACCGGGCAGCGTATCGTCGGGTACAGCCCTTCAACCTCACGGGTATAGCGTTCATCCATCTGCGCGATCTGCCGATAGAACGCCCCTTGCCCCGGCTCCCCCAGCCACGGCTGCACGTAGGGCGCCAGCTCGTGATCGGGAATCTCCCGCTTGATCGCACCGCGAATATAAGTCGGCACGATGGCCCGCTGGATGTAATCAGGCAGACCGCCGAACGCGGCCTCATGCTGACGCACGTGTTGCACGAACGGCGAACCCCAGGGTGTCAGCGCCACCGGGTCGATCAGCGTCAGACTGCGGTAATCCTTGCCGTTCAACAGATGGGTGCGCAGGACGGTAGCTCCGCCGAAATCGTGGGCCACCACATCTGGCCGTTCCAGACCCCAATGCTCCAGCAATTGCGACAGCAGTTCGTTTTGTACGCCCAAAGACACATCGCTGTCGCTTTGCTCGGACTGGCCATAACCCAGTAGATCGAAGTAGTGCACGCGGTGAGTCGTCGTGAAGTACGGCGCGATCCGGTGCCAGACATACGAAGAGAAGGGCGTGCCATGCACGAACACCAGCGGTGGGCCGTCACCCACAATGGCGTAGCGAACCCGTTGCCCGTTGAAACGGTATTCCTGATCCAGCGGCCAGTCAGTCATTGGCCTGTCCTTTTGGCGTGTGCGAGTCAAAAAGCATAGGCGTAAAAAAACCACCGGTCTCGGTGGTTTTTTGATTCCCAGGCTTATTCGCCGTGGTAGATGCAACCGCTGGTGCAGGTCTCGTGGATGCGGATCGCACTGAGTTCCGGCAGCAGAGGCTTCAACTCCTTCCAGATGAATTTGGCCAGCACTTCACTGGTCGGATTCTCCAAACCAGGAATGTCGTTCAGATAGTTATGATCCAAACGCTCATACAGCGGCTTGAAGATCTCCTTGATTTCCGAGAAGTCGCGGATCCAGCCGGTGTGTGGATCGAGGTCGCCGCTCAGGTGAATCGCCACTTTGAACGAGTGACCGTGCAGGCGGCCGCACTTGTGGCCTTCCGGGACGTGGGGCAGGCGGTGGGCGGACTCGAAGGTAAATTCTTTGAAGATTTCCACAGTGGTTTGAGCTCTGTCAGGTGGCTATCGCCAGCGGCGATGGGGCAGATCGCGAGTTTAACAGCTTGGGTTCCGGGTTGCGGGAAAACACTGACTAAAGGGTCAACAGCTGATCGCCCAAACGCCCGCTGGCAGTGAGTTCGAGGAACTCGTCACCCAGCCGCTGGCTCTCGTCCATGGCGGTTTTCCAGTATTTCTGACGGCTGGCCGGGTCAGCCATGAAACGCTTGAAATCGTTCCGGTCGGGCAACTTGCCGTAAGGCAGGCGCGATAAATACGCCTTCGACGGCGCCACCAGCAGCACGTCCTGCAAACGCCCCGGATTGCCGCGCCGCCACGGCAGGGTTTTGTCGAACCAGCCGGGAATCACCCGATCGGTGAAGTGCGGGTAGAGCACGATGTCATCCCCGCTGTAGGGCAAGTCGAGGTGGTAATCCAGCAAGCCGCCATCGCGGTAAGTCCCGGCACCTGCGCCGGGCAGGTCGCGCACGCCTTCCATGACCATCGGGATCGAACCCGACGCGAGCAACGCCTGACGCAAGTTACCGGCGTTCAGCGGGACGAAACGCGACGGGAAGTCGTTCAGTGCGTTGAGCGGTGGTGCCAGCCGAGGGTCATGGACGATCAGCCGTTCAAAGTGCCGCGACAACCGTGAACGCCCACGCAGGTTGTCGGCGATCACCGATGACAGGCCCAGCCCGAGCCGCCCGCGATGGTCGTCGGCGAGCAGGCCGTGGCTTTTCACAATCATGATGTTCAGCCGATAGAGCGGGTTGCCGAGCAGAAGCGCATCGCGGCCGTCGAGCAAGTCATGCAGCATGCGCTGCGAGCTCTGGCTGATCTGCGCCATGGTCACGCCCTTGGAAAAACTCTGGGCGTTGTACAGCTCACCGAGACGTCTGATGCCTTCGGCAGCGTCCGGCAAGCAGGCACTGGCGAAGCGCCAGGAACCGACCGAAGCGCCGATCAACGAGCGCTCGCGCGGTGCGGCCGGTAGCCATTCGCCGAACAGCGCCAGGTCCAGACCTTGAATCCCCAGGGCTTTCGGTCCACCGGCGGCACCGGGCAGCGTGCCGACATCCAAGGCGTTCAAACCATTATCGCGAATCCGCGTAAAGGCCCGTGGGCCGGCCTTGAGGGTCAGGGCGGGGAATTTGATGTGGATGGCGGTCATACCGGTCTCAATGTATTTGCCGGATTTGTGTACACAGGAGGGGAGTGTAAACGCACCAATGATGGCAATTCAGTTTCAGTTAAGTTCATGTGGCTAGGGTGACTCCCCGGGGAATCCATGAAGAATACGCAGGCACTCCATGCTCAGGATACGTAATGAAGGTTAATCTGCGCGCTTATGGTCTGGCGACCCTGACACTTCTGGCACTTTGCTCGGTGGTGCTGGCCCGCGACCTGGATCAGGACGAAGCCCTGCGCCTGCGTCAGCAAGGGGTGATTCTACCGCTTGAGCAGCTATTGCAGCGGGCGATGGACCGTTACCCTGGCGCTAAACTGCTGGAAGCCGGGCTGGAAAAAAAGCACGACGTTTACATCTACGAAGTCGAGTTGCTGACCGCCGACGGCGTGGTGCGTGATCTGGACCTGGAAGCCGCCACCGGGCGCTTGATCAAAGACAAGGAAGATGACTGATGCGCCTGCTTCTGGTGGAAGACCACGTACCGCTGGCCGACGAATTGATGGCCGGGCTCAACCGTCAGGGTTACGCGGTGGACTGGCTGGCCGATGGCCGCGATGCGGTGTATCAGGGCGGCAGCGAACCCTACGACCTGATCATCCTCGATCTGGGGCTGCCAGGCTTGCCGGGACTGGAGGTGCTCAGCCAATGGCGTGCCGCTGGCCTGGCCACGCCGGTGTTGGTGCTGACCGCGCGCGACTCCTGGGCCGAGCGTATCGAAGGGCTCAAGGCCGGTGCCGACGACTACCTGAGCAAACCGTTTCACCCGGAAGAATTGCACCTGCGGATTCAAGCGCTGCTGCGGCGTTCCCATGGCCAGGTCAATCAACCGACGCTCAAGGCTGCCGGGTTGCTGCTGGACGAGGGGCGTCAATGCGTGATTCGTGACGGTGCCGACATTCAGCTGACCGCTGCCGAGTTTCGCCTGTTGCGCTATTTCATGCTGCACCCGCAGATGATCCTTTCCAAAAGCCACCTCGCCGAACACCTTTACGACGGTGAAACCGAGCGCGACTCGAATGTGCTGGAAGTTCACGTCAACCACCTGCGCCGCAAACTCGGCCGCAGTGTGATCGAAACCCGGCGCGGTCAGGGTTACCGGTTCGGTGGATACGCTCAGTGAGGTCGATTCAGCGTCGTTTGAGCCTGGGGCTGATCAGCGTCATGGTGATCGTGGGTCTGGTGCTGGCGCAAACCAGTCTGTGGTTGTTCGAAATGGGTTTGCAGCGGTATCTGGAATCCGGGTTGCGCAACGACAGTGAAAACTTGCTGATGGCGTTGGTGCGTGGTCCGCAGGGTTTGCAGCTGGACGAACGACGTCTGTCACCGGCCTATCAGCGCCCGTTCTCCGGGCATTATTTCCATATCGACTTCGCCGACAGCCACTGGCGCTCTCGTTCGTTGTGGGATCAGGAATTACCGTTGCTCGATCATCCCGGGCTGCACAGCAACCTTCAACTGGGGCCCGAAGGCCAACAATTGCTGGTCTTGCGCTCGGACTACCGGCGGTTGGGGCAGTCGATCTCTATCAGCGTGGCGCAGGACTACACCCCGGTGCGCGAGAGCTTCCAGCGCATGCGCCAGATCGGACTTGGGTTGGGGTTGACCGGTTTGCTGCTGATTCTGGTGTTGCAGCGCGTCACCGTGCGACGCGCCTTGCGACCGCTGGAAAATGCCCGCGAGCAGATCGCTCAGTTGCAACAGGGGCAACGTTCGCAACTGGACGCTCAAGTGCCGCTGGAGCTGGAGCCTTTGGTGGCGCAGATCAACCATTTGCTGGCGCACACCGAAGACAGCCTCAAGCGTTCGCGCAATGCCCTGGGCAACCTCGGGCATGCGTTGAAGACGCCGCTGGCTGTGCTGTTGAGTTTGGCGTCGAGCGAAAAACTCGACGCTCATCCCGAACTGCGCAGGATGCTTCAGGAGCAACTCGAACAGGTTCAGCAGCGACTCAATCGCGAACTCAACCGCGCGCGCCTGGCGGGTGATGCCTTGCCCGGTGCGCAGTTCGATTGCGCTGCCGAGCTGCCGGGGTTGCTGGCGACCTTGAACATGATCCACGGCGAGCACCTGCATCTGAGCTACATCGCGCCGGCCGGTTTGCACTTGCCTTGGGATCGTGAGGACGTGTTGGAGCTGCTCGGCAACCTGCTGGACAACGCCTGCAAATGGGCGGACGCCGAGGTTCGCTTGAGCATCGTCGAGACGGTTGGAGGGTTTGTGCTGGCCGTGGAAGACGATGGGCCGGGGATTCCCGAAGCGCAGCGTGATCAGGTGTTCAGCCGCGGTGCGCGCCTGGATGAGCAGACTGACGGGCATGGTCTGGGATTGGGCATCGTGCGCGATATCGTCGAGGCGTGGTGCGGGGAGTTGGTGTTGCAGGAGAGCGAGTGGGGCGGGTTGAAGGTCGTGGTGGAGTTGCCTAAGCGTTGACACCAGTCTGAAGCACGCCGATTCACCTGTGGGAGCGGGCTTGCTCGCGAAAGCGGTCAGACAGTCAACGAGATGTTGAATGCGCCGCAGTCTTCGCGAGCAAGCCCGCTCCCACATGAACCTGCTACATCAAACCTTGAACTGATCCATCAAACTCTGCTGCTGATTCGCCAGACTATTGAGCGACTGGCTGACCCGCGCCGATTCATTGGCCTGCCCCGACAGCGATTCCGTTACGTCACGAATAGTCGCCACGTTGCTGTTGATCTCCTCGGCCACCGCGCTCTGCTCTTCGGCAGCGCTGGCGATTTGCAGGTTCATGTCGGTAATCACCGTCACTGCGTCGCCGATCTGCCGCAGGGCGGTGACCGCCTGGCTGACTTGCTCGACGCTGCCCTGGGCCTGGCGATGGCTGTTGCTCATTGAGCCAACCACGTCTTGCGTGCCGCTTTGCAGTTGTTCGATCACCAGACGGGTTTCTTCCACCGACTCTTGCGTGCGGCGCGCCAGGTTGCGAACTTCATCGGCCACCACCGCAAAACCACGGCCGGCTTCACCGGCACGGGCCGCTTCGATGGCGGCGTTCAGTGCCAGCAAGTTAGTCTGTTCGGCGATGGCGCGAATCACTTCCAGCACTGAACCGATCTTCTCGCTGTTGGCGGCCAGACCTTCGACCTGGGTCATTGCCGTGCTCATGTCTGCCGCCAGGCTGTCAATGCTGGCGGTGGTGCGGTCGATCACGGTCAGGCCCTGACGAGTCGCCTGATCGGCATCGCGTGCCGCTTGAGCCGCTTGTGCGGCGCTGCGGGCGACGTCCTGGGCGGTGGCGCTCATTTCGTGGGACGCGGTGGCCACCTGATCGACCTGACGGTATTGCTGCTCCATGCCGGCGCTGGTCTGTGTGGCGATGGCTGACGATTGATCCGCCGTGCTGCGCGCGTCCTGCACCGAGCGTTTCACTTCGGCAATGATCGGTTGCAGCTTGTCGAGGAAACGGTTGAACCAGCCGGCCAATTGTCCCAGTTCGTCTTGCTTGTCGTAGGCCAGGCGGCGGGTCAGGTCGCCTTCGCCGCTGGCGATGTCTTCAAGCATGTGCGCCACGCCGAGAATCGGCTTGGTCACGCTGCGCGCCATCAGCCACACCAGCAACAAACCGATGACGGCCGCCAGCACGCCGAGGCTCAGCTCGATCAGGGTGCCGGCGGTGTTGCGTTCATCGAGTTGTTTCTTCAGGGCTTCGGCCGGACCGACCAGGACTTTCTCCGGCACGTCGAGCAATACGCCCCACGACTTGCCACCGGGAATAGGCTGGAATGGCGACAACACTTTGAGTTGTTGATTGCTGCGCAGGCTCTGGGTCTGCGCGCTGGCGGCGAGCATGCGGATCAGCTCGGCACCGCTGTCCTTGTCCACGCTGTCCAGGCGCTGGCTGAGTTTGCTGGCGTCGGGGCTGTAACCGGCGAGCAGGCCAACCGGGCTGAGGATGCTGACGTTGGTCTGGCCGTCATAGAGCTTTTTGCTCGCTTGCTGGCTGACCGCTTGCAGGCTGTTGAGGTTGATGTCGACCGACAGCGACGCGATGACCTTACCGTCGACCATCAACGGGAAGACGATGCTGGTCATCAGCACGTTCTGACCGTCGATCACATAAAAGTAGGGTTCGATCACGCACGGCTTGAGGGTGGTGCGCGGGCAGGTGAACCAGGCGTTGGCCGGCTCGCCGCTTGGGCCGGTGCTGGTGTCGGCCATGTCGCTTTCCGGCAGCGACATCAAGTCCAGCTTGCCGGCGGTCGGTTGCGACCAGTACAGGGCGAAGCGGCCCTTGTCGTTGCTGCCGATTTCTTTCTGGCCGACGAACAGTTCGTCCTTGCCGTCCAGCGCGTTGGCTTCAAATACCAGCGACAGGCCGAGCAATTGCGGGTTGGCTTGCAGCGCCGACTTGACCTGACGGGTCAGGTCTTCACGCAGGTCGAAGGCGTCGAGGAAACGCTTCTCGGCCTGTTCACGCAGGAACAGCACCTGACGCGAGAAACCGTGGCCATATTGATAGGCGTCCATGAACTGCTGGCGAATCCCCAGCGCCTGAACTTCACCCTGTGCCTCGATGCGTGCTTGAGCCGCTTCGTTGAGCATCTCCATGCTCGAAGCTTTTACCAGCTCCGAACTGTGCTCCATGCGATACAGCGAAAGACCTACCAGCAAAGTCACGATGCCGGCCAGGCACAGCCCGGCGAGCAGGGTGATCTTCCATTGAATGGAAAGTTGTCTGAGCGACATGGAAACGTCCTTTTATTCGATAAATATCTGAGACTTTGCACTGTAGCGGCCACGTTTCTCCTTTCTTTATCCATTCGAATAAATAAGAAATCACACTAAGCCCGTAGCAGCTGGCGCAGCCTGCGTTCGAGTGCGCAGCAGTCGTGAATTCATTCGATGCGGTGTTTCAGGAATACCGTGCAGGCAGGGTTTACGACGGCTTCGCCGCCGAACGCAGGCTGCGCCAGCTGCTACGGGGATCTGTGTTGGTTTTGACAAGCAGGGCCTGCTGCGGCACAGTGCGCGCCCTCTAATAAAACCCTCTCTTCAATCCGCCGTCGGCTCATGCAGCTGGCTGGGCGGACTCATCCTGTTCGCGAAGGTTTTAGCCGTCGCCGTGTTTTGAGGTAACGATGATTAATGCAGTAATTGCCGCGGTCGGCATCATGCTGGTGCTCAGCCTGTCCCGCGTGCATGTGGTGATCGCGCTGATCGTCGGCGCCGTGGTGGGTGGTTTGACTGGCGGCCTGGGCATCGATGCAACGCTCAAGGCTTTCAACAGTGGCCTGGGTGGCGGTGCGACCGTGGCCTTGTCTTACGCCTTGCTGGGCGCTTTTGCGGTGGCTATTGCCAAATCCGGCCTGGCCCACGCCTTGGCGGACAAGGCCTTGCTGCTGGTCGACCGGCAGGACGCTGCGGGTGGTGGTCAGGTCAAATGGCTGCTGATCGGTTTGCTCTGGGTGGTGGCCATCGCCTCGCAGAACATCCTGCCAATCCACATCGCTTTCATTCCGCTGCTGGTGCCACCACTTCTCTATGTACTGACCAGGCTGCAACTGGATCGCCGATTGATTGCCTGTGTCATGACCTTTGGCCTGATCACGCCGTACATGTTCTTGCCGGTGGGTTTCGGCAACATCTTCCTGAATGAAATCCTGCTGGCCAACGTCAGCAAGAGCGGAGTGGACATCAGTGGCGTCAACGTTACGCATGCCATGGGTATTCCGGCGTTGGGCATGGTGTTCGGGTTGTTGATGGCGTTCATCAGCTACCGCAGAAAGCGCGTGTATGACCTGGAGAAAATCGAGCGGGTCGAGCAGGTCTCGGTGCAGTACAACCCGTTGACCCTGATGGTGGCGGGGCTGGCGATTGCCGCCGCGTTCATCATTCAGTTGCTGCTGGACTCGATGATTATCGGTGCACTGGCCGGGTTTCTGATCTTCTCGGTGTCGGGCGTAGTGCGTTGGCGCGAGACTGACGACCTGTTCACCGAAGGCATGAAGATGATGGCGATGATCGGTTTCATCATGATCGCCGCCTCGGGTTTCGCCGAGGTCATGAAGGCCACCGGCGAAGTGCAAACCCTGGTGCAAGCCTCGACCTCATGGATCGGTCACAGCAAAGGCATCGGCGCACTGCTGATGTTGCTGGTCGGCCTGCTGGTGACCATGGGTATCGGTTCATCGTTTTCCACGGTGCCGATTCTCGCAGCGATCTTCGTGCCGTTGTGCGTGCAACTGGGTTTCAGCCCGTTGGCGATCGTCTGCATCGTCGGTACTGCCGGTGCCTTGGGCGATGCCGGTTCGCCAGCGTCCGATTCGACCCTGGGCCCGACCTCCGGTCTGAATATCGACGGCCAGCATCACCATATCTGGGACACCGTGGTCCCGACGTTCCTGCACTACAACCTGCCGCTGCTGGCGTTTGGCTGGGTGGCGGCGATGGTCCTCTGATCCCCCCGCTGCACCCCCTGCACCCCCTATCTCTGTAGGAGCAAAGCTTGCTCGCGATGGCGTCCTTGAGATCGCCATCGCGGGCAAGCCTTGCTCCTACAGTTTTGCGTTTATGTGCCGTTAACGGTTATACCCCCTCCGCCCATTCAGAGTGAACAACACATGCGCCTGAGCCTAAAAGCCAAAGTCTTGTCCCTCTCCGTCCTCCCGGTTTTGCTCTTTGCGCTGGTGATCAGTCTGACCACCGCCTTCATCTTGCAGGAACAGGCCCGTAAAGAAGTCGAAGAAACCCGTCAGCGTTTGATGAACGATGCCAAGGCCACCCTGCAGAGTTACGTTGCGGTGGCGATGACCACGATCAAACCGCTCTACGACGCGGCGGCACCCGGCGATGCGGCGGCCCGTGCGCAAGTGATCAAATTGCTGTCGAGCATCAGCTACGGCAAGGACAGTTACTTCTTCGGTTACGATTCCAACACCGTGCGCCTGTTCAAGGCCAACAGCCCGGAAGGCGTCGGCCAGAGCTTCAAGGACAACCGCGATCCGAACGGTGTGTACGTCAACCGTGACCTGGTAAAAGTCGCCAAGGACGGTACGCACTACCTGCAATACAGCTCGCCATTGCCTGGCGACAGTAAAGTTCTGGTGCCCAAACTGGGTTACACCGAATACCTGCCTAAATGGGACATGGCCATCGGGACCTCGGTGAATCTCGATGGTGTCGAAGCCCAGGTCGCAGCGGTCCAGGCCGAGGTTCGCGATCGCATGGAAGGCGTGGTGCTGAGCATCGTCGGCATCGCGGCGGTGGTGTTGCTGGTGATCGCTGCGGTCGGTCTGTTTGTGGCCAACACCATATTGCGTCCGCTGCACCTGATGAAAGCCAACCTGGATGACATCGCCGCGGGTGAGGGGGACCTGACGCGTCGGCTGGCAATCACCAGCCAGGACGAACTGGGCGAGCTGGCCGGCTCGTTCAACCGTTTTGTCGACAAGATCCACAGCCTGGTGCGGCAGATTACCGAGATGACGTCGCAGCTGACCGGGTTGGTCAATCAGGTTTCCGATCAGGCCCAGCGTTCGGATCAGGCCATGGAACGCCAACGTCACGAGACCGATCAGGTGGCCACGGCGATCAACGAGATGTCGGCGGCAGCGCAGGAAGTGGCGAAAAGCGCCCAGGGCGCTGCGGTTGCGGCCCAGCAAACCGACGAAGAAGGCCAGGCGGCCAAGCGCGTGGTGGCCGGGAGCATTTCGCAGATCCATGCATTGGTTAAAGATATTCGCAACAGCGGGGTTTCTCTCGACAGTTTGCAGCAGGACGTGTCGTCAATCGTCAGCGTGCTTGGGGTGATCCGTTCGATTGCCGATCAGACCAACTTGCTGGCGCTTAACGCCGCCATCGAAGCCGCACGCGCCGGTGAGGCCGGGCGTGGCTTTGCGGTGGTCGCCGATGAGGTGCGCGCGCTGGCCAGCCGCACTCAGCAAAGCACTCAGGAAATTCAGGGCATGATCGACCGCTTGCAGGCCGGCACGCAGTCGGCGGTCGACGCCATGCGCCGCTCCAGCGAGGCGGGTGATGGTACCTCGATCCAGGCCAACCAGGCTGGCGCTTCGCTGGACACCATGGCCCAGTTGATCGGCACCATCAACTCGATGAACGCGCAGATCGCCAGCGCCGCCGAAGAACAAACTGCTGTGGCCGAAGAGATCAACCGCAGCGTGCATCAGATCGCCGTGGCAGTAGACAGCGTCGCCGACGAAACCCAGCTCGGTGCGCAGACCTCCCGCAGCCTGGCGGATTTGGGGCAGCGGTTGGGCAAATTGGTCGGGCAGTTCCGTATCTGAAGATATTTTTGTCCGAACTCCCGTAGCAGCTGCCGAGCCCGCGAGGCTGCGTTCGAGGGCGAAGCCGTCGCAAATCCTGTGTACACGGTTTGTCTGACAGAACGCATTGCCTGATTTTACGACCGCTTCGCGGCCGAACGCAGCCTCGCGGGCTCGGCAGCTGCTACGGGGAGGATATCCGCTAATCGCGACTAAACCACCGTCACATCCCGCATCAACAACCCGAACCGCAAATCCACCGCATCCGGAATCGGCAGATACACGGTGTGCCCATCCCCCGGTGCCACTTCAACCGCCTCACCTTTGGCGTTCTGCAACTGATGCAAGTCAAAGTGGAAGTTGCCCTTGGGCGTCATCAACTCCATGTGATCCCCCAAACCAAAGCGGTTTTTCACCTTGACCTCGGCCAGCCGAACACGGCGCTCACCGGTCAGTTCACCGACGAACTGCTGACGCTCCGACACCGAGCTGCCGTTCTGGTAGTTCTGGTATTCGTCATGTACATGCCGGCGCAGGAATCCTTCGGTGTAGCCACGCTGGGCCAGGGATTCGAGGTCGGTCATCAAGCTACGGTCGAACTCGCGGCCGGCCATGGCATCGTCGATGGCTCGGCGATAAACCTGAGTGGTTCGGGCGCAGTAGAAGTGCGATTTGGTCCGGCCCTCGATCTTCAGCGAGTGGACGCCCATCTGCGTCAAGCGAGCGACATGCTGCACGGCGCGCAGGTCCTTGGCGTTCATGATGTAGGTACCGTGTTCGTCTTCGAAGGCCGGCATCAGCTCATCGGGACGGTTGGCTTCCTGTAGCAAAAACAGTTGATCGGTCGGTGCGCCGATTCCCAGCGCAGGTTCCGGGACAAACGCCTGAACGATCTCGCCTACGCTGTTTTCTGTAGCTGGCTTCGCGGAGTACTTCCAGCGACAGGCATTGGTGCAGGTGCCCTGATTGGCATCGCGCTTATTCATGTAACCCGATAGCAGGCAGCGCCCGGAATAGGCCATGCACAGCGCGCCGTGAACGAAGACTTCCAGCTCCATGGCGGGGACTTGCTGGCGAATCTCGGCGATTTCTTCCAGTGACAGCTCCCGCGACAGGATGATCCGGCTCAGGCCCTGCTGCTGCCAGAACTCGACGCTGGCCCAGTTCACCGTGTTCGCCTGCACCGAGAGGTGGATCGGCATCTGCGGGAAATGCCGGCGCACCAGCATGATCAAGCCGGGGTCGGACATGATCAGCGCATCCGGAGCCATGGCGATGACGGGTTCGAGATCCTTGAGGAAGGTTTTCAGTTTGGCGTTGTGCGGGGCGATGTTCACCACCACATAGAAACGTTTGCCCTGGACCTGGGCCTCACGGATACCGAGGGCCAGGTTGGCATGATCGAACTCGTTGTTGCGCACGCGCAGGCTGTAGCGCGGCTGGCCGGCGTAGACCGCATCGGCGCCGTAGGCGAAGGCGTAACGCATGTTTTTCAGGGTGCCGGCAGGGGCGAGCAGTTCAGGCATGGCGAGAGTCATGAGGGCATCGATCGCAAAAGTTCGCGAGGGTAGAGCAGCCGCGGCGGGCGTTTATTGATCTGGATCTATGCTTGATGAACAAAGCAGAGCGCTCGGGCGTGACGTGGCGGACTAAGACCGCCAGTGTCTGCGTGTTGCTGACAGGGATCGGACATGAACCAAACCGTTGTGCGAGACAAATCACTGCTGGTGCTGTTGGTACTGGTGACCGCCGCGTTCATCTGGATTCTGCTGCCGTTCTACGGTGCGGTGTTCTGGGCGGTGATTCTCGGCATTGTGTTCGCGCCCTTGCAGCGTCGGCTGCAATTGAAGTTCGGCTGGCACCGCAATCTGACGGCACTTTGCACGTTGAGCATTTGTCTGGTCATTGCCATTTTGCCGGTGATCATTACCAGCGTCCTGTTGGTGCAGGAGGGGGCGAACCTCTACAAGAGTATCGAGAGCGGCCAGTTGGACATCGCCGGCTACCTGGCGCAGGTCAAACACAGCCTGCCACCGTACTTTCAGCACCTGCTGGACCGCTTTGGCATGGGAGAGCTGAACGCCTTGCGCGAAAAAATCGTCAAGAGCGCGATGCAGGGCAGTGAGTTTTTCGCCAGTCAGGCGTTCAGCTTCGGTCAGGGTACTTTCGAGTTCGTTGTGAGCTTTTTCATCATGCTCTACCTGTTGTTCTTCTTTCTGCGCGACGGTGCCGAACTGGCGCGCAAGGTCCGCGCGGCCGTGCCGTTAGCGGAACACCAAAAGCGCCGCTTGCAGCTCAAGTTCAATCGCGTGGTGCGAGCCACGGTCAAAGGCAACTTGCTGATGGCGATCACACAAGGCGCGCTGGGTGGTTTGATTTTCTGGTTTCTGGACATTCCCAGCGCATTGCTCTGGGCGGTGATAATGGCGTTTCTGTCGCTGTTGCCAGCGGTGGGGGCGGGGATTGTCTGGGCGCCGGTAACCGCTTACTTTTTTCTCAGCGGTGCGATCTGGCAAGGTGTGGTGCTGGGCTTGTTCGGGGTGTTCGTGATCGGTCTGGTGGACAATCTGCTGCGGCCGACCCTGGTGGGCAAGGACACCAGGATGCCGGATTACCTGGTTCTGATTTCGACCTTGGGCGGTCTGGCGATCTTCGGTCTCAATGGTTTTGTCATTGGGCCGTTGATCGCCGCGCTGTTCATGTCGAGTTGGGCCTTGTACATCGAAACCAAGCCGCGTGTGCAGTTGCCTTAAGCGCCCAGCGCGTAGGTACCGATGCGTTGCGACAGGGCCTGGGCGGCAGGCAGTGAAGTGAGCGGGCCGCTGATCGCGACGCCGTCCTGAACCAGATACCAACAGGCGAGCAATCCTAGCTCTCTGAGCGGTGCGGGAACGGCGCTGCCGATAACGGACATGATCTGAACCTTGGGCATAAGTACCTCCATCAATCTATGGAGCTACCTTACTGACCCGGCGGTTCAACGGAAAATCAACACGCTCGATAGTGGACATTGACGACAACGTGGCGAATTGCCGCTGTCAGTCGACGACCTGGTCGAGCATGTTCATCACTTCATGATCATTGAGCAGGCCTTTGCGCACCAGGTTTTCGGCCAGCAGCGAGAGAAACTTGGCGCTGCGATGGCCTTCCAGGTGTTTGAGCTCGGTCAGTGCGTTATAGACCTTGCTTGAGGTACAGAGTCCAACAATGCGGTGCGGGTTTTGCGTGGGCATAGGGGTCGTCCTTGTTTTTATGAACCGTTTATTACGGACAATTCAAAGCTTGCTGAACTGTCATGACATAAATATGACGGCTGTAGCACTGAAACCAGGGCATTCGTCGGATCAATCATGTCAAATTTAACCGCAGTCACTGTCCCGGCAGCGACCTTGGCGAGATTTATTCAGACATTGTTCAAATAGTGGAACGAAAACAGGCCCCGTTTCGAGGCGGGGCCTGTGTTATGTCACCTTCAGTGATTACCAGCCTGGGCCTCAGTAACGAGGCTGAACGTAATACCCCGGTGCAGGGCGGTAGTAGACCGGTGGCGGTGGCTGGACATACACCGGCTGTGGCTGAACGTAGACCGGTTGTTGTACGTAAACCGGCTGCGGCTGAACGTAGACCGGTTGCTCTACGTAAACCGGACGCTGCGAGTTGGAGACGACTGATCCTGCTACCACGGCGCCCAACACAGCGCCAACGGCGAGCGGCGCACCCCAGCCCCAGCCGCCGCCATGGCCATGACCATCATAGTAGCCATGGGCTTGCGCCTGTCCTGCGACAGCAAATGCACCGATCAGCAAGGCTATTACAGGGAGTTTGCGGATCATGATAATTCCTCGTGTTTTCGCCCCAGCGCTTGAGCCTTCAATAGATTCAAGGATAGTCGCGGGGATATCTCTAAGACAGCGTTTTTTGGCGAATCTGCGACGCGTCTGAGTAAATATTGTGTAAGGTCTGTACCGGCATCTTTACCTTGCCACGCCAGTCGGGCCAAGTGCCGCGCCATGATCCGATAAACCCGGCGGGCTGGCTAATCCCGTCCATCTGAAAGTGCAATTTGAAGGAGATCCACATGCTGATGAACCCGAATAAAGACACCCAACTGTGCATGTCGCTGTCTGGGCGCCCCGGGAATTTCGGCCTGCGTTTCCACAACCATTTGTATGAGCAACTGGGCCTGAATTTCTATTACAAGGCGTTCAGCAGTCAGGATCTGCCGGGGGCGATTGGCGGGATTCGTGCCTTGGGTATTCGCGGCTGTGGCGTGTCGATGCCTTTCAAGGAAGCCTGCATCGCACTGGTCGATGAGCTGGACGCGTCGGCTGAGGCCATTGCCTCGATCAATACGATCGTCAACACCAACGGACACCTCAAGGCTTACAACACCGATTACATCGCCATCGAGCAACTGCTCAAAACCCATGCCGTGCCGCAGGACTCGACGTTCGCCTTGCGCGGCAGTGGCGGGATGGCCAAAGCGGTGGCCAGCGCCTTGCGTGACGGTGGCTATAAAAACGGATCGATCGTGGCGCGCAACGAGAGCGCCGGTCGTGCCCTGGCCAAATCGCTGGGTTATCGCTGGCAAGCAGAACTCGGCAGCGAGCGCCCGCGGATGCTGGTCAATGTCACGCCGATTGGCATGACCGGTGGCGCGGAGGCCGATCAACTGGCCTTCGACGCCGACGCCATCGATGCAGCAGAAACTGTCTTCGATGTGGTGGCGATCCCCTCGGAAACCCCGCTGATCATGCGCGCTCGTGCGGCGGGCAAGCGGGTCATCACCGGGCTTGAAGTCATCGCCATTCAAGCGCTTGAACAGTTTGTGCTGTACACCGGCGTGCGCCCCAGCGATGAGCAGTTCCAGAAGGCCGTGGCGTTCGCCCGCAGTTAGCAGATGAACATCAATGGCGAGGGAGCTTGCTCCTTCGCCAGATAAAAACTGCGGTGTTATTCGAGGCGCGCCAGACGCTCTTCCAGGGCCGCAATCCGCGCTTCAAGCTCTTCGATGCGTTCCGCCGACACACCACCGCTGGCGCCGCGTTCCGCCGGGTTCTGGCGGGCGGCGAGGATCGCTTCGATATCTGCCGGGTCGCCCAGTGCGTGCATGTAGCGGTCTTCGCGTTGGCCCGACTGGCGTGGCAACAACATCGCGAGACCGCGGGCAATCAAGCGTTCCAGTTGATGGACAACCTGTTCGGCATCTTCGAAGTCGTGCATGCGGCCGCTGCGTGTCAGCAGTTCGTTGACCGTCTGCGGACCGCGCAGAAACAGCAAGCCGGCCAGAATAACCTGGGCCGGCACCAGCTCCAGCGCCTTGTCGAGTCGATGCTCCCAACGATCGGCGCGACTACCCATGACCAGTTTGGTGAAGCCACGACCTTCCAGGGCACGCAGACTTTGCCCGACCTGGCCCTGACTGAGGTTCATCACTGGTTCCCGGCTGGTTTTCTGGTTACAGGCGATGACCAGTGCGTTAAGGGTCAGCGGATAGGTTTCCGGGCTGGTCGCCTGTTTCTCGATCAAAGAGCCGAGAATCCGCAGCTCCGTGCTGCTCAGCCGCAGTTCATCGGTGGACGTCTCTTGTTCGGTGCTCATCGCGCTTTCCCTATGCTGTCGAAGCCGCCTAGCCTAATCCTTGCGCGATAAAAGACAAGCCGCACGGTGCTTCAAGCATGGCTATAATCGCGCCACGTTTCACTCCTTTCACAGCACCCGCCACCCAACGAGACTGCCATGACTATTTCTCTGTACGCTGCTTCCGTTCCGGTCTTCAAGCAAATGCTCAACGCGTTGAGCGACGTTCTGAACAAGGCCGAAGCTCACGCCACCGCCAAAAACATCGAGCCGAATGCTTTCCTGCAAGCGCGTCTGTACCCGGATATGTTCCCGCTGGTGCGCCAGGTGCAGATCGCCGTTGATTTCGCCAAAGGCGTTTCTGCCCGTCTGGCCGAAGTTGAACTGCCGAAGTACGACGATACCGAAGTGACCTTCGCCGAGCTGCAAGCACTGATCACCAAGGTGCTGTCCTTCATCGAAGGCATCAAGCCTGAGCAAATCAATGGCAAGGAAGGTATCGAGATCGTTACCCGTCCAGGCACCCCGAAAGAAAAACGCTTCAGTGGCCAGGCTTATCTGCTGACCTACGGCTTGCCGCAGTTCTTCTTCCACGTCACCACCACCTACGCGATCCTGCGTCACAACGGTGTTGAAGTCGGCAAGCGCGATTACATGGGCGCGTTCTAAACCTGCCGGATACGAAAAAGCCCGCCAAGGTGTGAACCTTGGCGGGCTTTTTGTTGGTGCAGCGTTATTACGCGGTGGACTTCGCCACCTCGGGCGCGAAGAGCGCCAGAGTAATACCGGCGATCAGGCCTGTGACGATCTGCCGCCCGAGTGTTTAAGTTGATAGGTCAGGTTTGCCTCAGCGCTGTCGGACACACTCTGATAAGCTTCGCCATCCTCTTTTACATCTCCCCTCAGTGAGCCCTTGGGCTGTCGCTGGCGTTGTCGTTTTCTGGAGTTACCCATGCTGTTGCCCATCCTGTTGTTGTCAGCCGCCGGTTTCACCGTGCTGACCACAGAATTCATCATCGTCGGTCTGTTGCCGTCGATTGCTCGCGACCTCGACGTCAGCGTTTCCCAGGCGGGATTGCTGGTGACCTTGTTCGCGTTTACCGTCGCCGCCTTCGGACCGTTCCTGACCGCGTACTTCGCACGCTTTGAGCGTCGGCGTCTGTTTATCAGCGTGCTGATCATGTTCGGGTTGGCGAACACCCTGGCGGCCATGGCACCGAACATTGGTGTGATGGCAGTCGCGCGGCTGATACCGGCGTTGGGTCTGCCGGTGTTCTGGGCGCTGGCCAGTGAAACGGCGGTGGACATCGTCGGGCCGGACTACGCCGGGCGAGCGATTGCCAAAATCGGTTTCGGAATTGTCTGCGCGACCGTGTTCGGGATCCCCGTCGGTACGTTGATTTCCGATGCGTTCGGCTGGCGCACGGCGTTCGGTATTCTCGCGGTCATTGCCTTTGCCAAGGCGCTGTTGTTGTTTATCTATTTGCCGAAAACCAATCTCCACAACCAGCAGGTGAGCTTCCGTTCGCAGTTCAAGATTCTGCGTAGCCCTTTGATGCAGGGGCACGTGCTGTTGTCGATTCTGGTCTTCAGCGGGATGTTTACCGCTTACACCTACCTGGCTGACATCCTTGAGCGACTGGCCGGTTTCAACGGCACCGTGGTCGGCTGGTGCCTGATGGGCTTTGGCGCAGTCGGGTTGATCGGCAACTCGCTGGGCGGGCGCATGGTCGACCGCCATCCGTTGATCGCGTCGATGGTGTTTTGTGGCTTCATGATCGGCGGCATGGTGGCGCTGGTGCCGAGTATCCATTCGACGCTGGGATTGGCGGCGGCAATGGGTATCTGGGGTGTGACTCAGGCCGCGTTGTTCCTGGTCAGCCATGTGCGCCTGATGAAGGCCGCCCCGCAGGCGCCAGCCTTTGCTGCGTCGCTGAACATCGCCGGGGCCAATCTGGGGATTGGCTTGGGGGCGATGGTCGGTGGGCACGTGATCGATACCCTGGGTCTCGGTAGCCTGGGGTTTGCGGCGGCCGGTTTTATCCTGGTGTCGATTGTGCTGGCGCTGTTGCTGATGAAGGTCAAAGCCCCGGTCGTCTGCGCCTGAAGCATTAAAGAGCGGTAAACAGCTCGCGTCGGGCACCTTCGGTAATGGCGACAATTCCGGGGTGCTTGACCTTGCGCTCCACCGAGATCGCGTAAAACGACTCGGTCACCGCATCGGTTTGCCCAATCAACTCGACGCCGTACTGTCGTCTCACCTCATCGGCAATCACGCTCGGGCCAATGAAAATCCCGCTGCCGGATTGGCCGAACGCCTGCATCAGGGCACTGTCATCGAACTCGCCCACAATGCGCGGCTGAATCTGCTGTTCGGCGAACCAGCGCTGTAAGCGATTGCGCACTACGGTTTCCTGCCCCGGAATCAGCAGCGGAGCGCCGTGCAGGCAGCGTGGGAAGTCTTTGCCGTAGCGTTGTGCAAGCTCCTTCGTGGCGAAAAAGCTGATGCCGCATTCACCGAGCTTCTGGCTGTAGCCCTTGATGTCCAGGTGTGAGGGCATCGGGCTGTCGGAGATCACCAGGTCCAGCCGCTGAATGGCCAGGTCGGCCAGCAAGCGTTCCAGTTTGTCCTCGCGACAGGTAATGCGCAGCGGCTCACTCAACTCCATGGTCGGCGCGATCAGGCGATAGACGATGGATTTGGGCACCACATCGGCGACGCCCACCCGAAACAGAATCTGTTGTTCATTGGGCGGTGCCCGCAGCATTGCCTCCAATTCGCCGCCCAACTGAAACATCTGCTCGGCGTAGGGTAATGTCTGACGCCCGGCCTCGGTCAGTTCAAGTTGCCTACCGACCCGCTGAAACAGCTCTATCCCGTAGGTTTGCTCCAGCAGGCTGATCTGCCCGCTGATGGTCTGTGGGGTCAGGTTCAGTTGCTCGCAGGCGCGCACGATGCTGCCGGTTTTGGCCACGACCCAGAAGTAATGCAATTGCCGATAATTGAGCATGCGAAGCGCCGATTCGTAAAAACCGAAGTATAGCTGCTGAAAATACGAATTTTCCTGAAGTGTTCGTCTCCTTAGAATGCCTCGCTATCGACGGGCCACTACCTTGGCCCTGTCAGTTCTATTGAGGAACGCATGATGAAGCTCAAATCCCTGACCGCCATCTCGCTGCTGGCCGTTTCCGCGCTGCTGCTGACCGGCTGTGACCAGGCCGAGAAAAGCGCTCAGCAATTGATGGGAAAAGCCGCTGAAACCGCCAGGCAGGTGATCGACGATACCCATAAGGCGGCAGAACAAGCGCTGAGCGATGCCACCGGGAACATCGTCGGCAACAAGGAAAAACCAGCTGACGACAGCGAGAAAAAGCCACGCACGTCGCAGGAAATCTAATCCGTCTAACACCGAGTCAGGACTGACCCATGGACTATCTTTTACAACTTGCTGCAAGCCCCACAGCCTGGGTCGCCCTGGCTACTTTGATCGTGATGGAAATCGTGCTGGGTATCGATAACCTGATCTTCATCTCGATCCTGACCAACAAGCTGCCCGTGCAACACCGTGCCAAAGCACGCCGTATCGGTATCAGCATGGCGTTGGTCCTGCGTCTGGGCTTGCTGAGCACCATCGCGTTCATCGTGCAACTGACTGAGCCGGTGATTGAACTGTTCAATCATGCGTTCTCCTGGAAAGACATGATCCTGATCGCGGGCGGTCTGTTCCTGTTGTGGAAGGCGACCAGCGAAATCCATCACAGCATGGACCCGTCGCCGGAGGACCCGAAGTCGCAAACGTCTGGCGTGACATTGGGCTTTGCCGCGGCAATCGGTCAGATCCTGATGCTCGACATGGTGTTTTCCATCGACAGCATCATCACTGCTGTCGGCATGACCGAGCATTTGCCGATCATGATCATCGCGGTGTTGGTGTCGGTGCTGGTGATGTTGTTCGCAGCTGAGCCTCTGGCCAGGTTCATCAACGACAACCCGACGGTGGTGATGCTGGCTCTGGGTTTCCTGATCATGATCGGCATGACCCTGATTGCCGAAGGCTTCGGCGCCCACGTACCGAAAGGCTACGTCTATGCGGCCATGGCGTTCTCGGCAACGATTGAAGGTCTGAACATGCTGTCACGTCGGGCCCGGGAGAAGCGGGTCGCGGCAGAAGCTGAAGCGTAAGCGGTAAAGTAAAACTGGACGGTCGTCTGCGCTTGAAAGTGTGCAGACGGCCGTTTTGTTTTATAGGGGATTAAAAACGAATCGATCAGTGCGCCGTGGCGTGGCGTCGGGCAGGTTTCTCGGTTTTGACGGGGGCCGCAGGTTGAACATGCGCATGATGGTGTCTGCGGGTAATGCGCAACACACCCCACAGCATCGCGGCGGCCACGGCCAGCCAGCCACCGATCAGCATCAGGATTATCATCGTCAGGCTCATCCGTGCCTCCTCTTTGCCCTGCTTCGAGCACACACTCTTTGTAAGGGGCAGTCTAGTCGTTGATGTGTTGCAGGCAATTGACCAATAGTCGTGAGTCATCAACCAGTTCGCTCTATCAGCTGCACGCGACTGCCGTTAAAGGCTATACCGCTGCTATGATCATGGTCGAAGCCGGGAGACCGATTGCCTGGCGCCTGAACAAGTGAGTGATGATGTTGCCGGTATTTCCCCGATTCCGCTTCGCCTTGCTGGCAGCGGCCTGTGTCTTGAGCCTGGCCGGTTGTGCCGGGAGCGTGCAACCTGAAATCCAGCGTCTGCCAGAGCGCGTCGAGCTCAGTGGTATGCCGTTTTACCGAGGCGAAGCCTATCAAAGCGGACCGCAATCCCTGGCCAGCATGCTTTCCCAGCAAGGCATCGTGATTACCCCGGGATTACTCGACAAGCCGCTGCACCTGCCGGGCGCCGAGGAGCAGTTGCAGCAGAACATGCAGAACCTGGCGCGTGAATACGGGATGGTCGTGTATCCGCTGGACAGCAATCTGCCGGCGTTGCTGACTCAGGTCGCGGCGGGTTACCCGGTGTTGCTGCGCTTCAGTGAGGGCTCGGCATTCTGGAAAGAGCCAAGGTACGCGATTCTTGCCGGCTACAACCGTCACAAGCAGACGGTGCTGCTGCGTTCAGGAATGGACCGCCATTTGTTGATGGGCTTCAAGTCGTTTGAATCCGCTTTCCAGAACGCTGGCGGTTGGGCGGTGCTGATTCAGGGGCCGACCCAGATTCCGGCCCAGGTTGACCAGCAGCGCTGGCTCAACGCCGCTAACGATCTGGCGCGGGCTGGACAGGAGCAGGCTGCAGCCAAGGCGACCAAAGCGTTGACTGCCCATTAATCGAGCCGAATAAAAACGGCGCCTTGAGGCGCCGTCATCGATAAAGGCCCCGACTCGCGTCGCGGGCCTTTTTTAATGCGCTTATTTGCCGGTCTGCGCCATGCCATTGCCTTGACGATGTTTCAGGTTTTTCTCGGCTTTGTATTGCAGAGCAACATTCGGCACAGAAGTGCTCTTGCCGGTTTCAACCCATTGGCGAATCCGTCCGGCGTCCGCGAAGTGGGTGTATTTGCCGAAGGCGTCGAGAATCACCAGCGACACCGGGCGATTACCCATGGTGGTGACCAATACCAGGCAGTGGCCAGCCTGGTTGGTAAAGCCGGTCTTGGTCAGCTTGATGTCCCAGTTGGCCTTGTTGATCAGGTGGTCGGTGTTGTGAAAGCCCAGGGAATAGTTGGGCCTGCGGAACGTCACGGTTTTTTCCTTGGTGGTGCTCAGTTGGCTCAGCATCGGGTACTTGCGTGCCGCCTGGAGCAATTTGCTCAGGTCGCGGGCCGTGGAAACGTTGTGGACTGAAAGGCCGGTCGGCTCGACGTAATGGGTGCTGGTCATGCCCAGCGCCTTGGCCTTGGCGTTCATCGCGGCGATAAAGGCCGCGTAACCGCCAGGGTAGTGGTGGGCCAGGCTCGCGGCGGCGCGATTTTCCGAGGACATCAGTGCAATCTGCAGCATTTCCCTGCGCGACAGTTCGCTATTGAGTTTGACTCGGGAGAACACACCTTTCATTTCCGGGGTGTCGCTGATCGACACGGAAATGTACTCGTCCATATTCTGTTTGGCGTCCAGCACGATCAGCCCGGTCATCAATTTGGTCACCGAGGCGATCGGCACGATCACGTCCGGGTTGCTGGCGTAGATGACTTTGTCGGTTTGCAGGTCGATCAGCATCGCGCTGCCGGAAGCGATGCGCAGATGTGAGGTGTCTCGGGGCGCCGCGGTGGTTTCACGTGCGTAGACGTTTGACGTGACAAGAGGGCCTGTAAGTACAAAAAAAAGGCTCAGGATAGATAGGCGGATTTTCACGCGGGCGGACTCGCTAAGGTATGGATATGCCGTTCTGCAACGGGCTTTCTAGGTAAAACGTTACATTTTATGAGTATGCGACAGGAAAGCGCTATACGCCTGCTATAGCGGTGCTTCAGATGAAAAATATTTTAGGGTGTATCGACTCTGTAACAGTCTGATTTTCGGGCTTCAGCGATGCTTGGGAGGCATGCAGCATGATTGCTTTGGCGTACGACGATACGGCTTCGTGCGGTCATGTGAGGGTGGGCTGATGAGGCAGGCGGATTATTTCGAACGGTCATGGCGCCAGGACTATTAATAGCGAATTTAACTTTAAAATAGATATAGAGAAATGCTCTATAAAGCAGTTGTAACCATTGAAGTGATTGTTGGCATATAAAGTTGGAGGGGTATCTGTAATTTCCAATGATCACAACGGGTTGTGGTTGTCGGTGGTGCAGTTCAAAATTCTGTCGCGTGAAATGCCAGCTATTTAGCCTTGTATGTAAGGTGTTTGCGTATCAGTTTGTGGTGGTTATTGTTACTGAGGAAAAGTTTCGCCAAAAATATGGCGTTACTGTAGGGCTTTTTATTTTTATAGTGGGGAGGTCGTGCCTTTACTTTTAAATCGGCGGTGCTAATCTCACCCTCGCATTGAACGACAATGTTATACAACGTCATCAGGCCCGATCACGGAAAGACTGTATACGGCCGAGTGTCGCTAACGCTGCCGACTCAGTGAAATGTTGCGAGTTGGTTTTTTGATCCGAGTGCATGGCTGGGTAGTTTGTGACCGGGCATTGAATGCAATTCATGCCTTCTGCTAAAGCCTATGGAAAGGCGTGGATGTGCGCTGTCCGGACACCTCATGCTTCTCCCCTAAGCGAGCACGCGCCCAGGTGTCGATGGTTCAAGCGGCTTGACAACGCTAAAGACAACTTACACAAAAGGAATAGTGTGATGAACTCAGTAGATGTTTTGATTGTTGTCGATGTCGAGGGCGCTCTGGCATCAGGCAATCTCCAGGATAATGTGTACCTGATAGACAGTAATAAACACGTCGGCTCGGGTAATGAGGGTCAGGCGGAGCTTTATACGGTGTGTAAGGCTGGGCAATACATTAACTGGACCGTAGCGCCTGTCTCTCCTTCCAGTGATGTAGAGATCTATGCTTTCACGGGTCAGATGGTCAACGATGGTATTTGCGTACCTCAGTCAGTGACCAGTCCGTCAGGTAATTACTGGCAGGGTCGGGTCGAACCGCATGGTTTTACTGGAGATCAGCAGTACTCGGCAACACTTATAATGGATGGGAAGCAGATGAACTTCGATCCATTCTTGAGGATTACAAAGTAGTGTCTGAAGAGATGCCATGATCTAAATGAAGTTGTTGGTGTGAACTCCTTTATTTCAAGGCAACGTGTTCAGCTGACTTAGTGCAACACGAAAGAAAAAACCCGGCCATGGCGTCGGGTTTTTTTATGCCTGTACGTCCTTTCAGCGCTTGTGGATCTTGATAGGGTCAGTGATTGTATCGCTGCTGATGTGAACGCCCCGGCCTGATGCCGGAGGTTTTGTTGCCATAAAAAAAAGAACCCCGCCAATTGGCGGGGTTCTGGTTTGTGCTGCAGAACAAACCTTGACTCAGCCGTGCAGGGTTTCCGCTGCGTACAGCGTGTTTTCCAGCAGGCAGGCGCGGGTCATCGGGCCGACACCGCCAGGTACTGGAGTAATCCAGCCGGCGCGGGGCAGGGCGGTTTCATAAACCACATCGCCTACCAGCTTGCCGTCTTCCTGGCGGTTGATGCCGACGTCGATGACGATGGCGCCGTCCTTGATCCACTCGCCTTTAACCAGGCCAGGTTTGCCGGCGGCGACTACGACCAGATCGGCGCGACCGACGTGGCCGGCCAGATCCTTGGTGAAGCGGTGGGTCACGGTCACGGTGCAACCGGCCAGCAGCAATTCCATCGCCATCGGACGACCGACGATATTGGAAGCGCCGACGATCACTGCATCCATCCCGTAAAGATCGGCACCTGTGCTTTCCAGCAAGGTCATGATGCCTTTAGGGGTGCACGGGCGCAGCAGAGGGATGCGTTGTGCCAGGCGGCCGACGTTATAAGGATGGAAACCATCCACGTCTTTATCCGGACGAATGCGCTCCAGCAGTTTGGACGCGTCCAGGTGCTCAGGCAGAGGAAGCTGCAGCAGCACGCCATCGATATTCGGGTCGTCATTAAGACGGTCGATCAGATCGGTCAGGGCTTGCTGGGTGGTTTCGGAGGGCAGGTCATAGGCTTGGGAGAGGAAGCCGACCTCTTCACAGTCTTTACGCTTGTGCGAGACATAAACCTGAGAGGCGGGATCGCTGCCGACCAGGATCACCGCGAGGCCGGGCGTGCGCAGACCTTGCTGGCGACGCTCGGCGACACGTTTGGCGATCTGCTGGCGCAGGCTGGCGGCGATCGATTTGCCGTCGATTAGTTGTGCAGTCATTGCGCGTGATTAACCATCGAGAGGGGGAAGAAAAGAGAACGCATTCTCGCATGTCAGGACGTGAGGGCAAAGGCGCTTGGTCTGCAAATTCCCCTAAGCCCTTTAATTAAATGAATTTTTTTCAAAAAAGAGTTGACGACCTTCAGGCTCACCTATAACATTCGTCGCACTTGTCGGGCACAGCCTAGCACTGGTTAAGAAGGTCGAGCAGAGTTGATGTCTAATTCGGTGAGACTGAAAGCACTTAGTTTGTAATCGTCCAAGAATACAGATTAACAAGGCGCCCGTAGCTCAGCTGGATAGAGCATCCGCCTTCTAAGCGGATGGTCGCAGGTTCGAGTCCTGCCGGGTGCGCCATTAGGCAGCTTTGGCACAAGTAACGCAACATGGCAATATGGTGGGCGTAGCTCAGTTGGTAGAGCACGGGATTGTGACTCCCGTTGTCGAGGGTTCGATCCCCTTCGTCCACCCCATATTTAGAAAGGCGCCAGATTAATAATCTGGCGCCTTTGCTTTAAAAGCTTGATACGCGGATGTGGTGGAATTGGTAGACACACTGGATTTAGGTTCCAGCGCCGCAAGGTGTGAGAGTTCGAGTCTCTCCGTCCGCACCAGTTAAGTCGCTATGTTAATAGCAGAAAACGGCGCAGAACCTGAAAGGGTCTGCGCCGTTTTTGTTTCAGTCGGCCGTGGTTTTCCATGCGGCCGCAGATTTTGTGCTGGTAGGGTGCTCGGTTCGTCGACAACGTGTTTCTCTCGATAATGTGTTTCTCGATGATGCCCGATATGCCCGTCGGTCTCCTTGTGAGATCGGCAGTCAGGGATGTGACTGCTGGATCCTTCTTGCTTATATATAGAAGGTGAGAAGGGTTGGCGCAGAGCCCTGGCGTGATTCGCTGTATTTGCTCCCATGGCGAGGCTCAACCGCTTGTCCCCGCCGATAAATTGCCTGCTGCTTTTTTACCCGTTTTCAGTAGGGTGACTTCTTGAGTTTGACCCACTAGAATGCATGCCCTTGATTCTGGGGTCGGAAACGGCCGGCTAACGTCTGTGCAACGAGGAATATCCATGCAAGTTTCTGTTGAAAATACTTCTGCTCTTGAGCGCCGCATGAGCATCACCGTGCCAGCTGAGCGCATTGAGACTCAAGTCAACAAGCGTCTGCAGCAGACTGCCCAAAAGGCCAAAATTGCAGGCTTCCGTCCTGGCAAAGTGCCAATGAGCGTGATCCGTCAGCGTTATGAAGCTGATGCGCGTCAGGAAGCTGTAGGCGATGTGATCCAGGCTTCTTTCTACGAAGCTATTGTCGAGCAAAAGCTGAACCCGGCTGGCGCTCCTTCGGTAGAGCCTAAAGTCCTGGAGAAGGGCAAGGATCTGGAATTCGTTGCAACGTTCGAAGTGTTCCCTGAGTTCACCGTTGCCGGCTTCGAATCCATCGCTGTCGAGCGCCTGAGCGCTGACGTGGCGGACGCCGATCTGGACAAAATGCTGGAAATCCTGCGCAAGCAGAACGTTCGTTTTGAAATTGCCGATCGTGCCGCTCAGAACGAAGACCAACTGAACATCGATTTCGTTGGCAAGGTTGACGGTGAAGTGTTCGCTGGTGGTTCCGCCAAGGGCACTCAGCTGGTTCTGGGTTCCGGTCGCATGATCCCTGGCTTCGAAGAAGGCCTGGTTGGCGCTAAAGCGGGCGAAGAACGCGTTCTGAACCTGACCTTCCCTGAGAACTATCAGAACCTGGACCTGGCTAACAAAGCAGCCGAGTTCACCGTGACTGTAAACACTGTTTCCGAGCCGAAACTGCCTGAATTGACTGAAGAATTCTTCGCTCAGTTCGGTATCAAAGAGTCTGGCATCGACGGATTCCGCACCGAAGTTCGTAAGAACATGGAGCGCGAGCTGCGTCAGGCGATCAAATCCAAGGTCAAGAATCAGGTGATGGACGGTCTGCTGGCTGCCAACCCGATCGAAGTGCCAAAGGCTCTGCTGTCCAACGAGGTTGATCGTCTGCGCGTTCAGGCTGTTCAGCAGTTCGGTGGCAATATCAAGCCTGATCAACTGCCGGCCGAGCTGTTCGAAGAACAAGCCAAGCGTCGCGTTGTGCTGGGTCTGGTGGTTGCTGAGGTGGTCAAGCAATACGACCTCAAGCCTGACGAAACCCGCGTTCGCGAGCTGATTCAGGAAATGGCTTCGGCTTATCAGGAGCCTGAGCAAGTCGTGTCCTGGTACTACAAGAACGACCAGCAACTGAACGAAGTCCGTTCGGTTGTGCTGGAAGAGCAAGTTGTGGATACTGTTCTGCAGAAAGCTAGCGTGACCGACAAATCGGTCTCTTACGAAGAAGCGGTCAAGCCGGTAGAAGCTCCACAAGCCGACTGATTGTTTTTGCGTTAGAAGCACACACCATAAGCCAGCTTTCGAGCTGGCTTATGCGTATTCAAGACATAACTATTTGGGAGTGACTGCGAGACATGTCCCGCAATTCTTATTATCAGCAGAGCTCTGACATCCAGGCCGCAGGTGGTCTGGTCCCGATGGTTATCGAGCAGTCCGCCCGTGGCGAACGTGCCTATGATATCTATTCGCGCCTCCTCAAGGAGCGAGTGATTTTCCTTGTCGGCCCGGTAGAAGACTACATGGCCAACCTGGTCGCGGCGCAACTGCTGTTCCTTGAAGCGGAAAATCCGGACAAGGACATCCATCTTTACATCAACTCACCAGGCGGTTCGGTGACTGCGGGCATGTCGATCTACGACACCATGCAGTTCATCAAACCTGACGTTTCCACCACCTGTATCGGTCAGGCCTGCAGCATGGGTGCTTTCCTGCTTGCCGGTGGTGCTGCTGGCAAGCGTTACTGCCTGCCGAACTCGCGCATGATGATTCACCAGCCATTGGGCGGTTTCCAGGGTCAGGCGTCGGACATCGACATCCATGCCAAGGAAATCCTCCATATTCGTTCGCGCCTGAACTCGTTGTTGGCTCATCACACTGGTCAGAGCCTCGAAACCATTGAGCGCGACACCGAACGTGACAACTTCATGAGCGCAGAGCGTGCGGCTGAATACGGCCTGATCGACTCCGTGATCGACAAACGTAAAATGCCCGCCTAAGCAGCTCAAATGCAGGTGGTTGGTTTAACTGGCCACCAGCGGGCTTGAAAAAGCCCGCAATTGCCTTCATCTTGTGTTGCAAGCCTATCGGATTTGGATCGATCGAATGACTGACACCCGCAACGGCGAGGACAACGGCAAGCTGCTCTATTGCTCCTTCTGTGGCAAAAGCCAGCATGAAGTGCGTAAATTGATTGACTGCCCCTAGGTCTTTATCTGCGACGAGTGCGTCGACCTGTGCAACGACATCATCCGCGAGGAGGTGCAGGAAGCACAGGCCGAAAGCAGCGCGCATAAATTGCCTTCGCCTAAAGAAATCAGCGGCATCCTTGATCAGTACGTGATTGGTCAGGAGCGTGCGAAAAAGGTTTTGGCCGTAGCGGTGTATAACCACTACAAACGCCTCAACCAGCGTGACAAAAAGAATGACGATGTCGAACTCGGCAAAAGCAACATCTTGCTGATCGGCCCTACAGGCTCGGGTAAAACCCTGCTTGCTGAAACTCTGGCCCGTTTGCTGAATGTGCCTTTCACCATCGCTGACGCAACCACCCTCACCGAGGCGGGTTACGTAGGTGAAGACGTTGAAAACATCATTCAGAAACTGTTGCAGAAGTGCGATTACGACGTAGAAAAAGCTCAAATGGGCATCGTCTACATCGATGAAATCGACAAGATTTCGCGCAAGTCTGACAACCCGTCGATCACCCGGGACGTTTCCGGTGAAGGCGTGCAGCAGGCTCTGCTCAAGTTGATCGAAGGTACGGTCGCTTCCGTTCCGCCTCAAGGTGGTCGCAAGCACCCGCAGCAGGAATTCCTTCAGGTCGACACCCGTAACATCCTGTTCATCTGCGGCGGTGCGTTCTCCGGTCTGGAAAAGGTTATTCAAAACCGTTCCACCCGTGGCGGTATTGGCTTCAACGCAGAAGTTCGCAGCAAGGAAGAAGGCAAGAAGGTGGGTGAGTCCCTGCGTGAAGTCGAGCCTGACGATCTGGTCAAGTTCGGTCTGATCCCGGAATTCGTCGGTCGTCTGCCGGTTCTTGCGACGCTGGACGAGCTCGACGAGGCTGCTCTGATGCAGATCCTCACCGAGCCGAAAAATGCTTTGACCAAACAGTATGCCAAGCTGTTCGAGATGGAAGGTGTTGACCTGGAGTTCCGGGCCGATGCACTGAAATCGGTCGCCAAGCGCGCACTGGAACGTAAAACAGGTGCTCGTGGATTGCGGTCGATCCTCGAAGGTGTACTGCTCGACACTATGTATGAAATCCCCTCGCAGTCCGAGGTGAGTAAAGTAGTGATCGATGAAAGCGTTATAGAAGGCAAGTCCAAGCCACTGTATATCTACGAAAACAGTGAGCCGGCTGCCAAGGCGGCGCCAGACGCGTAAGCGTCGCACTGCTGGATTAAAGAAGGGGCCTTCGGGCCCCTTTGCTTTTGTAGGAGCTGCCGCAGGTTCGGGCCGAATTCGGACGATCTTTTAAGTGGTTTTTTAATCAGCTTGTTTTTTTCGAAAGCAGCCCCCATCTTGGTTTCAAGCTTACTTCCATCTGTTTCCGGCCTTATGGCCGCCGTAGAGGCGAAATCATGAAGACAACCATCGAATTGCCTCTCCTGCCATTGCGTGATGTTGTGGTTTATCCGCACATGGTTATCCCGCTGTTCGTGGGGCGCGAGAAATCTATCGAAGCCCTCGAGGCCGCGATGACGGGCGACAAGCAGATCCTTCTGCTGGCTCAGAGAAACCCTGCTGACGACGATCCCGGTGAAGACGCACTTTATCGCGTAGGTACTATCGCGACGGTTCTGCAGCTGCTCAAGCTGCCTGACGGCACGGTCAAAGTGCTGGTTGAGGGCGAACAGCGTGGTGCGGTCGAGCGTTTCAGTGAAGTCGACGGCCATTGCCGTGCCGAGGTTTCGCTGATTGACGAAGTCGACGCTCCCGAGCGCGAGTCGGAAGTGTTTGTCCGCAGTTTGCTGTCGCAATTTGAACAATACGTTCAGTTGGGCAAGAAGGTTCCGGCTGAAGTCCTGTCGTCGCTCAACAGCATCGATGAGCCAAGTCGCCTGGTCGATACCATGGCCGCGCACATGGCGCTGAAGATCGAGCAGAAGCAGGAAATCCTCGAAATCATCGATTTGTCGGCCCGGGTCGAGCACGTTCTGGCATTGCTGGACGCCGAGATCGATCTGCTGCAAGTCGAAAAACGCATTCGTGGCCGCGTCAAAAAGCAAATGGAGCGCAGCCAGCGTGAGTACTACCTGAATGAGCAGATGAAGGCCATTCAGAAAGAGTTGGGCGATAGCGAAGAAGGCCATAACGAAGTCGAAGAGCTGAAAAAACGCATCGATGCCGCAGGCTTGCCAAAAGACGCGCTGATCAAGGCCCAGGCCGAGCTGAACAAGCTGAAGCAAATGTCGCCAATGTCTGCCGAAGCGACGGTTGTGCGCTCCTACCTCGACTGGCTGGTTCAGGTGCCGTGGAAGGCTCAAAGCAAGGTTCGTCTGGATCTTGCGCGCGCAGAAGACATTCTCGACGCCGACCACTATGGTCTGGAAGAAGTCAAAGAGCGGATTCTCGAATACCTCGCCGTGCAAAAACGCGTGAAGAAAATTCGCGGCCCGGTTTTGTGCCTGGTCGGTCCTCCTGGGGTTGGTAAAACCTCCCTGGCGGAGTCGATTGCCCACGCAACCAATCGCAAATTTGTACGCATGGCCCTCGGCGGTGTACGCGATGAGGCGGAAATTCGTGGTCATCGCCGGACTTATATCGGTTCGATGCCAGGAAGATTGATTCAAAAGATGACAAAGGTTGGCGTGCGCAACCCACTTTTCTTGCTCGACGAAATCGACAAGATGGGCAGCGACATGCGTGGCGATCCGGCGTCGGCTTTGCTGGAAGTACTCGATCCTGAGCAGAACCACAATTTCAACGATCACTATCTGGAAGTCGACTACGACCTGTCCGATGTGATGTTCCTTTGCACGTCGAACTCGATGAACATTCCGCCGGCGCTGCTCGACCGGATGGAAGTGATTCGTCTGCCGGGTTACACCGAAGACGAGAAGATCAACATTGCCGTCAAATACCTTTCGCCCAAGCAGATTCAGGCCAACGGCTTGAAAAAAGGCGAGCTGGAATTCGACGCCGAGGCGATCCGCGACATCATTCGTTACTACACCCGTGAAGCCGGTGTACGTGGGCTTGAGCGCCAGATTGCCAAGGTTTGCCGCAAGACGGTCAAAGAGCATGCGATGGAAAAACGCTTCTCGGTGAAGGTCACTGCCGAGCTGCTGGAACACTTCCTTGGCGTGCGTAAGTTCCGCTACGGCCTGGCCGAGCAACAAGACCAGATCGGTCAAGTGACGGGCCTGGCCTGGACTCAGGTGGGCGGCGAGTTGCTGACCATCGAAGCCGCGGTTGTGCCGGGCAAAGGTCAGTTGATCAAGACCGGTTCGCTGGGCGATGTCATGGTCGAATCGATCACCGCTGCGCTGACGGTTGTTCGCAGCCGCGCGAAAAGCCTGGGGATCCCGCTGGACTTCCACGAAAAACGCGACACCCACATCCACATGCCGGAAGGGGCGACGCCCAAAGACGGTCCTAGTGCGGGTGTAGGCATGTGCACGGCACTGGTGTCAGCTTTGACCGGGATTCCTGTGCGCGCTGATGTTGCCATGACCGGCGAAATCACCTTGCGCGGCCAGGTGCTGGCGATCGGTGGTCTTAAGGAAAAACTGCTGGCGGCACACCGCGGCGGAATCAAGACTGTGATCATTCCTGAAGAGAACGTTCGCGATTTGAAGGAAATTCCTGACAATATCAAGCAAGATCTTCAGATTAAACCGGTTAAATGGATTGACGAAGTCCTGCAAATTGCGCTGCAATACGCGCCGGAGCCCTTGCCGGATGTGGCTCCCGAGATAGTTGCAAAGGATGAGAAACGCGAGTCTGACTCTAAGGAAAGAATTAGCACGCACTAGTACGTATTAGCCTGGGGGGCTTCCTTGACAGCTTTTTAGAGCCCTTGTTATAAAGCGGCTCTTAAGTGTCTGTAGGCCATTCAGCACTCGTTTTTGCTTTTACCAAAAAACTTAGAATCATCTCAAATAGATATAAGGGGACTTAGAGTGAACAAGTCGGAACTGATTGATGCTATCGCTGCATCCGCTGATATCCCGAAAGCCGCTGCTGGCCGTGCGCTGGACGCTGTAATCGAATCCGTCACTGGCGCTCTCAAGGCTGGCGACTCTGTTGTTCTGGTTGGTTTCGGTACTTTTTCCGTAACAGATCGTCCAGCTCGCATTGGTCGTAACCCACAGACCGGTAAGACGCTGGAAATCGCAGCAGCCAAAAAACCAGGTTTCAAAGCCGGTAAAGCACTGAAAGAAGCTGTTAACTAAGCCTCACTCGGTTTTTTGCCTATCCGGGTCGGGGTCATTCCTGACTTGGCAGCGGAGCGGTAGTTCAGTCGGTTAGAATACCGGCCTGTCACGCCGGGGGTCGCGGGTTCGAGCCCCGTCCGCTCCGCCAGTTACGAGAAGGCGCATCCTCGGATGCGCCTTTCTTCTATCCGGATTCTACCCACGCTCCACGGTTGCCTAAATTGAAGTTCAACCGTTTCTGGGGGACGCATGCTGCAGAATATCAGGGACAATTCACAAGGCTGGATTGCCAAGACCATTATCGGGGTCATCGTTGCACTGATGGCTTTGACCGGTTTCGACGCCATCTTCAAGGCCACTACCCACCGCAATGATGCGGCCAAGGTCAATGGTGAAGAAATCAGCCAGAACGAGCTGAGTCAGGCGGTTGATATGCAACGCCGTCAGCTCATGCAACAGCTGGGCAAGGATTTCGATGCTTCCTTGCTTGATGAAAAAATGCTGCGCGAAGCCGCTCTGAAAGGGCTGATCGACCGCAAACTGTTGCTGCAAGGCGCAGAAAAATCGAAATTCGCTTTCTCCGAAGCAGCACTGGACCAAGTGATCCTGCAAACGCCTGAATTCCAGGTCGACGGCAAGTTCAGTACTGAGCGTTTCGACCAGGTGATCCGTCAGTTGGGCTACAGCCGTATGCAGTTCCGCCAGATGCTGGCTCAGGAAATGCTGATCGGCCAACTGCGTGCCGGTCTGGCAGGTAGCGGTTTCGTCACCGATGCACAGGTGCAGGCTTTCGCTCGTCTGGAAAAACAGACCCGCGATTTCGCGACCCTGAACGTCAAGGCAGATCCTGCTGCGGTGAAACTGACCGACGAAGAGGTCAAGGCTTACTACGACGAACACGCCAAAGAGTTCATGACGCCGGATCAGGTGGTCATCGATTACCTCGAGTTGAAGAAGGCTTCCTTCTTTGATCAGGTCGCCGTCAAGGACGAAGACCTGCAAGCGCTGTATCAGAAAGAAACCGCGAACCTGGCCGAACAACGCCGGGCTGCGCACATTCTGATCGAAGTGAATGACAAGGTGAACGAGGCGCAAGCCAAGGCGAAGATCGAAGAGGTCCAGGCGCGCCTGGCCAAAGGTGAGAGATTTGAGGCCCTGGCCAAGGAGTTCTCGCAGGATCCAGGTTCGGCAGCCAATGGCGGTGACCTCGGTTACGCTGGCCCAGGCGTTTACGATCCGGTCTTTGAGAAAGCACTGTATGCGTTGAACAAGGATCAGGTATCGGCTCCGGTGCGCACTGATTTCGGTTTCCACCTGATCAAGCTGTTGGGTGTTGAAGCACCTCAAGTGCCAAGCTTCGCCAGCCTGAAAGACAAGCTGACCAAGGAACTGAAAACCCAGCAGGTCGAGCAGCGCTTTGTTGACGCGACCAAGCAGTTGGAAGACTCCTCGTTCGAAGCCTCCGATCTGGCTCAACCGGCTCAGGACCTGAAACTGACCGTTCACACGTCCGCGCCGTTTGGCCGTGAAGGTGGCGAAGGTATCGCGGCCAACCGTGCCGTGGTCACTGCAGCATTCAGCCCGGAAGTACTGGATGAAGGTGCCAACAGCACCGGCATCGAGCTGGATCCGGAAACTGTCGTGGTGCTGCGTGCCAAAGAGCATCGCAAGCCTGAACAGTTGCCGCTGGAAAGCGTCGCTGCGAGCATCCGTGTGCAATTGACCAAGGAGCACGCCAGTGCTGCTGCCAAGACCAAGGCTGATGAGCTGATCGCCAGTCTGCGTGATGGCAAGACACCGGTCGCAAGCCAAAGCTGGAAAGTCACCAATGCGGCGACTCGTGCTCAGGAAGGGGTTGACCCAACCGTGCTGCAAGCGTTGTTCCGTATGCCAAAGCCTGCCGCGAAGGACAAGCCGACATTCAGCAGCGTGACCCTGACCGATGGTAGTCTGGTGATCGTACGTCTGAACGGTGTGAACGAAGCCGCTGCTCCTTCTGAAGAAGAGAAGGCTCAGTATCGTCGTTTCCTTGCGTCGCGCATTGGCCAGCAAGACTTTGCTGCCTATCGCAAGCAGCTGGAAAGCCAGGCGGACATCAAGCGTTACTGATGCCTGACTGACTCCGTTGGTTGTAAACAAAGACCCTGGCCGAAAGGCCGGGGTCTTTTGTTTTGTGCGGTTCAAGGGGTGGCCGGGAAGCCATGGCGCCGAGCGTTCAATGCCACCAGCAGGCTTAACACCACCAAACCGCTGACAACCCACGGGAATGCCATCACCCCGAGGCTTTCCAGCAACATACCGCCCGCCAGACCTCCACCGGCAATCCCCAGATTCCACATCGTCACCAGCATCGACTGCGCGGTGTCCGCCGAGTCGCCTGCGGTTTTCGCCAGGGCGGTTTGCAGCAGCGTCGCCAGTCCGCCAAAGGCCAGTCCCCAGATCACGACCGATCCGTAGATCACTGCCGGTGAGCCGCTGCGAAAGGCCAGGATCAGCGCGGACAAGGTAAATAGCCCGCAACTGATCAGCACCAGCTCGCGTAACCAGCGATCAATCAACAGGCCGACGATCCAGATGCTCAGCAGCGCAGCGAGGCCAAACACCAGCAGCACCTGATCGGTTTGTCCGGCGAGGCCGGCGGGTTGCAGGAAGGGCGCTATGTAGGTGTAGAGAATGTTATGGGCCAGCACATAGGCGAACGTCACCAACAGCACGGCTTTTAAACCCGGCAGGGCGATGACCTTTCGCACCGGTAAGCGTTTTTCGGCACTTTGGCCGGCAAAGTCCGGGATTTGCCAGCGCACCCAGGCGACCAGCAACACCGTCAGTCCGGTCATGATGGCGAAGCTTGAACGCCAGCCTGCGACCGTCCCGAGAAAGGTCCCGGCGGGAACGCCCAGGGATAGCGCCAGCGGCGCTCCAAGCATCGCCACGGCAATCGCTCGGCCTTGTAGGTGCGGCGCAACCATTCGGCTGGCGTAACCGGCCAGCAGCGCCCAGAGCAATCCGGCAAAGACCCCGGCAAACAAGCGTGCCAGTAATGTCAGCCAATAGTTGTCGGACAGCGCAGTGACACTGTTGACGAGGGCGAAGCCACCAATTGCAATCAGCAGCAACGGGCGCCGGCGCCAGCCTTGGGTGGCGACGGTCAGGGGAATGGCCGCCAGCAGCGAGCCGATGGCGTACAGCGTGACCAGTTGACCGATCAACGCTTGCGAGACGCCCAGGTCTTCACTCATTTGCGGTAGCAGGCCGGCGGGTAGCGCTTCGGTCATGACCGTAATGAAGCCGGCAGAGGCCAGTGCCAGCAGCCCGCCGATTGGAAGTCGTTCGGCGCGGCGCAGGTCAGCCGCCAATAGCGGCGTGGTCAGTTCAGGTTCGTTCATGTGCTCAGGTCCGTATCAGAGGTTATGACTACGGAGCCAAGGGTAGGGCGCTGCGCCTTACGGAAAAACAGGCTAAGGTTCCGAACTTATAGGACGTGGATGTCCGTAATGTTGGGAGTGTGTGATGGACAGCCTGGGCAGTATTTCGGTGTTTGTGCAGGTTGCGGACACCCGCAGTTTTACCGAGGCCGGGCGCCTGCTGGGTGTTTCTTCATCGGCAGTCGGCAAAAGCGTTGCGCGACTTGAAGAGCGTTTGGCGGTTCGTCTGTTCCACCGCAGTACGCGCAGCATCACCCTGACCGCCGAAGGTGCGCTGTATCTGGAGCGTTGCCGCAGGATTCTGGCTGAGGTCGAGGCCGCTGAGTTCGAATTGTGCAGTGCGGCCAGCGCGCCTCGGGGCAAACTGCGCATTAGCGTGCCGCAGGTTCACGGGTTGGTGATGCCGGTACTCACCGAGTTCATGCGACTTTATCCAGACATCGAACTGGACGTCGACCTGTCCGATCGCATGGTCGATGTGGTCGAAGAAGGATTCGACGCGGTGATACGCACCGGCAATCCGAAGGACTCGCGCTTGATGGCGCGTCAATTGGGGCGTTTCCGATTGGTGTTGGTGGCAACGCCCGAATACTTCGCCGGGCAGGGTGTACCGCGTACTGTGGAGGATCTCGCCGGGCATGCCTGCCTGCGCCATACCCTCCACGCCACTGGCAAGCTGGAACCCTGGCCGTTGCGGCGACTGGTGGATGGCAGCGAACCGCTGTTGCCGACGCGGTTTGTCACTACCTCCATTGAAGCCGTGCACCATGTGGTACAACAAGGGCTAGGGATTGCCTGCCTGCCGGATTTCATGGTCCGCGAGGCTGTGGAGCAGGGGCGCTTGCAGCGAGTGTTGGATGAATGCCTTGAGTACAGCGGAACGTTCTGGATGCTTTGGCCATCCAGTCGCCACGCGGCGGCCAAGTTGCGGGTATTCATCGATCATCTGTGCGTACGACTTTTTCCGGTAAACGATGGTCAGTAGACTTGTAACGTTTACAAGACACTAATCCATGCGCCGTTCCGGGGTGATCTGTTGCACAATACACCCCGGATCGTTTTCTTCAGGATGTTCAATGTTCAAATCATTCCACGTGCGTGCCGCCGGGCTGGCGTTGGTACTGGCAGCCGCAGCCGGTTGCGCCAAGGACCAGGCTATCTATGAGCATGAAAATTTCGATGATTCCGGGACGTTTTCACGCAAATACCCGGTTACCGATGTCGCTTCCTGCGAGGCCGCTCGTCGGGCATTGTTGAGCCAGGGCTACATCATCACCAGCACTGACCCGAAACTGATCAGCGGTCACAAGAGTTTTCAGCAGACCGGCGACACGCATATGGAGATCAGCTTCAACGTGGTTTGCGCCGAAGACAGCAAGCATCACGCGACGATGTTTGCCAATGCCTTGCAGGACCGCTATGCGTTGAAGAAAACCAACAACTCCGCCAGCCTCGGCGTCGGTGTGTTGGGCTCGGTGTCGATGCCGATTGGTTCTTCCGATGACTCGATGGTCAAGGTTGCCAGTGAAACCGTGTCGTCCGGAAAGTTCTACGAGCGGTTTTTCACGCTGGTAGAGCTGTTCCTCCCGCCTGATGCGAAGAAAGAGGCGCATATCGTCGAGAAGCCAAAGACCGATCTGGGTGTGCCTGAACCCACGCCAGCCCCTGCAGCGCCAGCACCTGCTCCCGCAGCGACGCCAGCGCCAACTCCAGCGCCTGTCGTACCAGCGGCGGCCGAGCCGGTGACGGCTGCACCAGCGCCAGCGGTGAGTGCGCCGATAGAGCCGGTCTCTGCCGCATCGGCGCCTGTGGCGTCAGCGCCTGCGGCGTCGTCGATTGCACCTGCGAGCAATGTCGAGCCGACACCGGCCTCTGAAGTCATCACGCCACCGGCGAATTCGAGCTCGTTGCCGGCGCCGACCGAGCCGATTCCGGCACTGCCATCGTCCGGCAAGTAATCTGAAGTCGAGCGCTGCGGGGGCGAATCCCGCGGCGTTTGTTCGGAATCATCTGCGCCACCCGAGGCTGATTTTCTTCAGCTTTTATTCAAAGTCTCCCGTGATAAATTCTTGAGTGCCTGCTACGTTTTATTAGCAGGATCGCTTCTGTGTGCCCGCGTCATTTTTCTTTCATGCGGGCACTTTATGCTGATGGCGAAGGTCATTGGTACAGTGGTTTTAACTCGACTCAAAAGGACATCTCAATGGACGATTATCAAGAAGAGCTGCTCGAATACCAGGCGTTTGAACTGGACCCACTGGAACCAGCCGAAGACGCCACAGAGTTGTAGAAGAGCAGCTGACAGCCACAAGCTTTCAGCTTCAAGCTTGGAGCTCGAAACTTGCCGCTTTAAGCTGATTTCCGGTGACTGCGACGGAATTCGCCAGGCGTCTGGTTGTTCCAGCGTTTGAAGGCGCGTTGAAAGGCTTCGGCCGAGGCAAAACCCAGCAGGTAGGCGATCTCACCAAAGGCCAGTTCCGTGTCACGGATGTAGGTCATGGCCAGATCGCGGCGGGTGTCGTTGAGAATGGCGCGAAATTGCGTGCCTTCTTCGGCGAGCTTGCGACGTAAGGTCCAGGTCGGCAGCTTCAGGCGTGCCGCCACTTCTTCCAGGTCGGGTTCGCGACCACCATTGAGCAAAGGCCCCAGCAACTGAGTGATGCGTTCACGCAGGCTGCGGGTGCGGGTCAATTGCTCCAGTTCCCGTTCACACAATTGCAGCAGATGTCGCCAGGTACTCGGGCAGTGCTCGGGGTTGCGCAGCGCCAGACTGGCCTGACTCAGCCTGAGTTGATTATGCTCGGCGCCAAACTGGATCGGGCAGTCGCCCAGCAGCGCGTAACGCTCGCGGTAATCCGGCTCGGCGAACTCGATGTCGATGCGTTCGGCGCGCAGCGGCTCAGGGCTCAGGCTGGACAACTGCTGCAGCCAGCCTGCGATAATCGAATCCACCACAAAGCGGTTATAGGCGTTGTACGGGCTGATGGAGTAGAACCGCAGCCATGCACCTTGCGCATCCTCATGGAAACTCGACTGACCGCGGTAGTTGGAGCCGTACAAGGCTTCGAAGCGAATCAGGCAGCGCGCTGCTTCGCGCACGGTTGGCGCCTGAGCGGCAGTGACCCCGGCGAGCCCGGTCTGGCTGAGGCGGCTGAGTTGACCCATGCGCAGGCCCAGCGCCGGGTCGCCGGTCAGTTGAATCGCCGCGTGGCCCAGGCGCATATAGCGCGGAATCGACAGCCGAGCTCCGGCTTCGGCCAACCGCGCCGGGTCGAGACCGTATTGTTCCAGCAGCGGTTGTGGGTCCAGACCGTGGCTGCGTACTGCGTCAGCCAGGCTATGGACGAAGCCGACCGACAAATCCCCGAGGCGCATCGGTTGAGGTTTCATCGCTTACAACCAGAGGTTCAGCAAACGTGCACCGCGGGCTTCGCGGTCGGCGAAGTGCTGGCCGTTGCTGCTGAGAAAGCTTTGGCCGGCGCAGCCCTGATCCCAGAATTGCCCGCGCAGGAACACGCTGACACCGGCGCTGGCCTGACTGACCGGGCGCTGACTGGTCAGCGTCAGGCGATGCCAGGCTTGGCCTTCGCTGAGCTCGCCGGGTTTGACGCCGATTTCACTCGGGGTTGATGGCCCCTTGTCACCACGCCAGGGTTTGTCCCAGGTATTTCGGCCGATGACAAAGGCAGGCACGGCGATCAACTGAGCGCCCTGATCGTTGAGTTTTCGATAGTTGTCCGGATACCAGCTGTCGTTGCCGATCAATACGCCCAGACGTCCGGCCGGAGTGTCGATGACGTTGATCACTTGATCGGCGCTTGGCTGGATGAAGGCCTGTTCATCGAAGGCCGGGCTCAGTTGACGCTGTGGCTGGCCGATCGGCAAGCCATCGCGACCGAACACCAGACTGCTGTTGTACAGCGCGCCACGGCCGATTTTCAGCGTTCCGTCGCTGACACTGGGCTCGGGCAACACAATGCTGCCCGCCACCAGGGTGACGCCGAACTCTTTGGCCAGCCCACCGAACAGTGCCTGGTACTGTTTGGCCATGCTTTTGGCTTTCATGCGCACATATGCGTCATCCAGGCGGCTGTCGCCCTTGGCGCTGATCAACGCACGCGAAAAGGACAGAGGATTACTCACCGCCAGCCAGTTCATGGCTTCGTCCCGTGTGCTGGCCTGATACAGCTCGTCTTTCTCACCGCTGACCATCAACCAGGTACCAATGTGTTCCGGCAGCACGACGATGGTTTTTTCGTTCAGCAGGCCCTGTTCGTGAGCCTGCTGCAAATAGGCTGCGAGCTTGCGGTGCAGGTGCTCGGGGCTTTGATAGTCAGTGGGAAACAGTTCGGGCTGAATGCCCAGCAGGTTGCCACGGTCGGCCGGAACGCCTTGGTCAACGGCGAGTTTGATGCGCAGGTCCGAGAGGTAATGGCCTTCCGGGCGATCAGCGGTCCACATCGCGTACGCGGCGATGACGGCGATCAACGCCATGGAAGCGGTCAGGTAAAGAAGTTTGCGCATGGGAAAACAGTAAGCGGCCGTGTGCAGGGTTCGCCGACTAGGGTAGGCCCCATGCCGACGAATGCCAAGAGGTGCTGCGCGTTTGGATCAATAAGTTGTCAGTTACGGTCATTGAGCGATGACGGACCTGCTCTTAGTCTGTGGCACATAACTGATGGGTGCCAAAGAGCGCCCGCACTTTTTTCGTGATTGTTCGTTGTGGAGCTACCGATGACCGCCGCTCATTACCCGCACCTGTTGGCCCCGCTGGATCTGGGTTTTACCACGCTGCGCAACCGTACCCTGATGGGCTCGATGCACACCGGTCTTGAGGAAAAGCCTGGCGGTTTCGAACGCATGGCGGCGTACTTCGCCGAGCGTGCTCGCGGCGGGGTTGGCCTGATGGTCACCGGCGGAATTGGCCCGAACGATGAGGGAGGGGTGTACTCCGGCGCCGCCAAGCTGACCACTGTCGATGAGGCGCTCAAGCACCAGATCGTCACCCGTGCGGTGCACGAGGCGGGTGGCAAGATCTGCATGCAGATCCTCCACGCCGGGCGTTATGCCTATAGCCCGAAACAGGTTGCGCCGAGTGCGATCCAGGCACCGATCAACCCGTTCAAGCCCAAAGAGCTGGACGAGGAAGGCATCGAGAAGCAGATCAGTGACTTCGTCACCTGTTCGACCCTGGCGCAAACAGCCGAGTACGACGGCGTCGAGATCATGGGCTCCGAAGGTTATTTCATTAACCAGTTCCTCGCTGCCCACACCAACCACCGTACCGACCGTTGGGGCGGCAGCTACGAAAACCGTATGCGCCTGCCGGTGGAAATCGTTCGTCGCGTACGCGAAGCGGTCGGTCCGAATTTCATCATTATCTTCCGTCTGTCGATGCTCGATCTAGTGGAAGGTGGCAGTAGCTGGGAAGAAATCGTTCAGTTGGCCAAGGCCATCGAAAAAGCGGGCGCGACCATCATCAACACCGGGATCGGCTGGCACGAAGCGCGGATTCCGACCATTGCCACCAAGGTTCCACGTGCCGCGTTCAGCAAGGTCACGGCCAAGTTGCGTGGGGAAGTCGGTATTCCGCTGATCACCACCAACCGCATCAACACCCCGGAAGTGGCTGAGCAGATCCTCGCTGAAGGCGATGCCGACATGGTGTCGATGGCGCGGCCGTTCCTCGCCGACCCGGAGTTCGTCAACAAGGCCGCTGCCGGTCGCGGTGATGAAATCAACACCTGCATTGGTTGCAACCAGGCCTGTCTGGACCACACCTTCGGCGGCAAATTGACCTCGTGTCTGGTGAACCCGCGGGCGTGCCATGAAACCGAGCTCAACTACTTGCCGGTGCAGCAGATCAAGAAAATCGCCGTGGTCGGTGCCGGTCCTGCGGGTTTGTCCGCGGCAACCGTGGCCGCCGAGCGTGGACATCAAGTGACGCTGTTCGATTCCGCCAGTGAAATTGGTGGCCAGTTCAACGTTGCCAAGCGTGTACCGGGCAAGGAAGAGTTTTTCGAAACCTTGCGCTACTTCAAACGCAAGCTGCAGACCACGAATGTCGAGGTGTGCCTGAACACGCGGGTCGATGTCGCGCAACTGGTGGACGGCGGTTATGACGAGGTGATTCTGGCCACCGGGATTGCGCCGCGTGTGCCGGCGATTCCGGGCGTCGAGAATGCCAAAGTGTTGAGCTACCTGGACGTGATCCTGGAGCGCAAACCGGTCGGCAAGAACGTCGCGGTGATCGGCGCCGGCGGTATCGGTTTTGACGTCTCGGAATTCCTCGTGCATCAAGGCGTTGCCACCAGCCAGGACCGTGAAGCGTTCTGGAAAGAGTGGGGTATCGATACTCACCTGCAGGCCCGCGGCGGTGTCGCCGGGATCAAGGCCGAACCGCACGCGCCTGCACGCCAGGTGTTCCTGTTACAGCGCAAGAAATCCAAGGTCGGCGACGGTCTGGGCAAAACCACTGGCTGGATTCACCGCACGGGGCTGAAGAATAAGCACGTACAGATGCTCAACAGCGTCGAGTACCTGAAAATCGATGATGAAGGCCTGCATATCCGAATCGGTGAAACCGGTGAACCGCAGGTGCTGCCGGTGGACAACATTGTGATCTGCGCTGGACAGGATCCCTTGCGCGAATTGCACGATGGCCTGGTAGCGGCCGGGCAGAACGTGCATTTGATCGGTGGTGCGGACGTGGCGGCGGAGCTGGATGCCAAACGCGCAATCAACCAGGGTTCGCGTCTGGCTGCTGAGCTCTGATAGTGACAGCAGGTTAAGCGTGCCAATGGCCATCGCGAGCAAGCTCGCTCCCACAGGTTCTGTGTTGTTCACCAAATGGTGGTTCAACTCTGAACCCCTGTGGGAGCGGGCTTGCCCGCGAAGGCGTTCTATCTGCTGCTAAGATGCTGGCTCTTTCCCAAAGAGCCGGTATCAATGCTTTCTCCTCCTTTTGACTGGCTCCCCCAGGCCCCTCTCGAGCGTCTTCACCTGGACTGGCTCACACAGTCCGGTGTCGAGGTGATGGTGCTGCGTCTGGACCAGATCGACCCGCTGATCTCCGGCAACAAGTGGTTCAAGCTCATTGATCACCTGAGGGTGGCCCGCGAGGCGGGTGCCGAAGGTGTGATCAGTCTGGGTGGCGCCTGGTCCAACCATCTGCATGCGCTGGCGGCCGCGGGTAAGCGCTTTGGCTTTCCTACTGTTGGCCTGCTGCGCGGGCATCCGCAAGACACCTCGACCGTGCAGGACTTGCAGGCCTTTGGCATGCACTTGCACTGGTTGGGTTACGGCGGTTATCGCGCACGCCACGAACCGGGTTTCTGGCAGCCATGGCAGGCGCAATACCCGCATCTGCATCCAGTCCCCGAAGGCGGTGGTGGTTTACTCGGCGCGCGCGGTTGTGGGCAATTGCTGACGCAGGTCGGCGAAAAGTTGAGCGAGTTGGGTTGGAATGACCATGACGGCTGGTGGCTGGCCTGCGGAACCGGCACCACGCTGGCCGGGCTGGTGCTGGCCGAGAAGGAAAGGCATCCGGTGTATGGCGTGCTGGCGGTGCCCGATGATCATGGTGTGACGCAACAGGTCGAGGTGATTCTCGGCGAATGCGGCTTGCCGGACCGGGGATATGAGTTGTTCGACGGCAGTCGCGGTGGCTTCGCCAAAGTCGATCCAGTGTTGTTGGGGTTTATCGACGAGACCGAGCAGGCCTGTGGTATGCCATTGGAGCCGCTATACACCGGCAAGGCGCTATTGGCATTGAAGCTACAGATCGAAGCCGGGCGTTTCGCCTCCGGCACACGATTGATCTTTGTGCACACCGGCGGTTTGCAGGGTCGCCGGGGTTTTGCGCCGCTCAGTCAGGGCTGATGCGCTTGGGCATCATCCGCAGCAGGGTGTTATCGCGCACCACGTAGTGGTGATACAGCCCGGCCGCGGCATGCAGGCCGATCAACCAATAGCCGATGGTGCCCGCGAGCTGGTGCCAGCCCTGGATTTGCCTGGCCAGCGGTTTGTCTTCCCCGATCAACAACGGCAGGTCAACACCGTAGAACATCACTTGCTGACCTTTGGCGCTAGTAACCAGCCAGCCGAGAATCGGCGTGGCAATCATGAATATATACAGCGCCCAGTGCATCAACCGGGCAAGCACGGTTTGCCATTGGGGCGAGGCCGGGAAGATTTTCGGGGCGCTGCCCAGACTGCGGGCAAACAGCCGCAACCAGACCAATACGAACACCGTCAGGCCGAGCATGTAGTGTGCTTCCGTGATCAGGGTCCGCCCGCCACTGCCCTTGGGAAAGATCCCGCGCAGTTCGATACAGGCGTAGACCACCGCCAGCAGTACCAGCATCAACCAGTGCAGCGCGATTGATACGGTGCTGTAGCGTGATTCGGAGTTCTTCCAGGGCATACGGTTTTCCTCGCTTTTCAGGTCTGAAGTCTCCGTTCTTATGCGACGGAGTGCTTTAACTGTAATCCTGTTTGCGTGGATTTGCCTGAGTCAGATCAGGCTTTTCTGCCTCATCGAGCGCTCTGCGACAGATGCTTGGGCAAAAAACGGCGCCAGCCCCGTTCAAGGGCTGGCGCTTTTTTGCGTTACGGCGCGGCAATCAACTGCTTTGCGGCATCTCACCGTTGGCCAAGCGCTTGTTGATGTCGGCGATAACTTCCGGCAGGTCGGTGATGGTGTCGATCATGTAGTGCGGGCGCGAGCTTTCGAACATCGCGTGAATGCGTTTGCGTTCGCTGGCGAGTGTGTCGCTGCCCAGCGCGCGATAACCGTCGTAGGTCAGGCCGAGCGCGTTGCCTGAGCAGATCAGCGCGACGGTCCACATGCCGGCCCGGCGACCTTCGAGAATGCCCGGCACGGTGTCGTCGATCTTCACACACGCGGCGACGTCGTCGATTCCCAGGGCGATCACGTTGGCCAGGGCCTGAGCCGGCCATGGGCGGCCATTCGGCACTTCGTCGGTGGCGACCACATGGTCAGCCACGTAGCCGTTGGTGGCGGCCAGTTCGACGACTTTGTCCATGACTTGCTTCGGGTAACCGGAACACGAGCCGATTTTGATCCCTTGCCGACGCAGGTTGGCGATGGTGTCCAGGGCTCCCGGGATCAGTGCCGAGTGCTCAGCGATTTTTTCGATTTGCAGCGGCATGAAGCGTTTGTAGATGGCGGTCACGTCATCGTCGGTCGGCGTACGACCGAAGACCTTGCGATAACGTTCGGCAACTTCTGGCTGATCGCAGAGGGTGCGAATGTGGTCCCACTTGCCCATGCCCATCGGTCCGCGGGCTTCTTCAATGGAAACCTGGACGTCGAATTCGGCAAAGGCTTCGACGAAGATCTGAGTCGGCGCGAAAGAACCGAAGTCGACCACGGTGCCGGCCCAGTCAAGGATGGCGGCTTGCAGTTTGTTTGGGTTTGTATAGTTCATGGTGATCAGAATCCTGTGAGAGCTAACTGTGTGGAATGATCTTTGTGGGAGCGGGCTTGCTCGCGAAGAGGGTCTGACATTCAGCAATAATGTTGGCTGACAGATCGCTTTCGCGAGCAAGCCCGCTCCCACAGGGGACTGTGGTGGTTCAGATGTCGAGGACTTCCATTTCGCGCAGCACGTCGGCTACCGCCGCCACCGCCGCTTTCATCTCGGCCTGATTGACGTGGCCGATGCAGCCGACGCGGAAGGTTTCGACTTGGGTCAACTTGCCCGGGTAGAGGATGAAACCCTTGGCTTTCACCCGTTCGTAGAATTCTTTGAACTGGTAGCGCGGATTTTTCGGCGCATGGAAGGTGACGATGATCGGCGCCTGGATCGAGGCGGGCAGGAAGCTGCGCAAACCGAGTTTGGCCATTTCATCGAGCAGCACTCGGCAATTGTTCGCGTATCGCTGATGCCGTGCCGGCAGGCCGCCTTCTTCGTTGTATTGCAGCAGTGCTTCGTGCAGCGCCGCGACCACGTGGGTCGGCGGGGTGAAGCGCCATTGGCCGGTCTTGGCCATGTAGGTGTATTGATCGAACAGGTCCATTGCCAACGAGTGGGAGTTGCCGGCGGCATTCGCCAGGGCGGCTTTGTTGGCGAAGACGAAACCCATCCCCGGTACGCCTTCCAGGCATTTGCCCGAAGCGGCGATCAGTGCGTCGAACGGCACTTTTTGAGCGTCGATCGGCAGTGCGCCGAAGGAACTCATGGCGTCGATGATCAGACGTTTGCTGTGCTGGGCGATGACCTGGGCGATTTCCGGCAAGGGATTAAGAATCCCGGTGCTGGTTTCACAGTGGATCAGCGCCACGTGGGTAATGCTGCTGTCGGCCAGTAGCAGGCGGTCGACGTCGGGGGCGGTGGTCGGTTCGTCTTCGGCAGTTTCGAAGGTGCTGAAAGAGCGACCGAGCACTTCGCAGATTTTCGCCAGACGTTTGCCGTAAGCGCCGTTGATCAGTACCAGTACTTTACCGTCGCGGGGCACCAGGGTGCCGATGGCCGCTTCGACGGCGAAGGTGCCGCAGCCCTGTAACGGCACGCAATGGTGGCTCTCGGCACCGTTGATGATTGCCAACAGTTGTTCGCAGAGGCTGGCGGTCAATTGGTTGAAGCGGTCATCCCATGAACCCCAGTCCACCATCATCGCCTGACGGGTGCGCTGCGACGTGGTCAATGGGCCGGGGGTCAGCAGGATGGGTTCGGCAGTACTCATTCGGGTGGCCTCGCAATCGGTGGGATGAAGCTGCGGGAGATAAATTGCAATTTGGCGAGCTATCAATCAAATTGTTTATTGTTATGCCAGCCATCAGTAAGGCCGATAGCTATGAACCTGTTCCAACTCCGTGCATTTGATGCCGTGGCCCGTGAAGGCAGCTTCACCCGTGCCGCGGCCCGTTTGTTCATCAGCCAACCGGCGGTCACCGGGCATATCAAGGCGCTGGAGGAGCACTATCAGATCACCCTGCTGCGGCGCACCGCGCGGCGGGTCGAGTTGACGGAGGAGGGCATCAAGCTTGCGGCCATCACCCGAGCGATGTTCGGTCTGGCCGAAGAGGCACAAGTGATGCTTGAGGCCAGCCGGCAGTTGTTGACCGGTCGCCTGGAAGTGGCGGCGGACGGCCCGCACATGGTCATGCCGATGCTCGCCAGCCTGCGTGCGCGGTATCCGGGGATCACCGTGAACCTGCGGCTGGGCAATGCCCAGGAAACCCTCGCGGCGTTGTTGTCCGAGCACGCCGATGTCGCGGTGCTGACCGAGGTCGAGCCGCGCAAAGGCTTGCACCTGCAAGCCTTGGGCGAGTCACGGATTTGCGCGCTGGTGCCGGAGGGGCACCCGTGGTCGACGCTGCACGAAGGGGTTGCGCTCAAGCAACTGGATCAGGTGATCATGGTGTTGCGTGAGCCGAGTTCGATCACCCGTCGCACGTTCGATGAGGCTTGCGCCCAGGCCAGGGTCAATCCTCGGGTGCTGCTGGAACTGGACAGCCGTGAGGCGGTGACCGAGGCGGTGGCGGCCGAGTTGGGGGTGGGCGTGGTGTCTTCGGTGGAAGTCAGCCACGACCCGCGTGTGCGGGCGGTGCCGATTATTGGCGAAGGGCTGGTCAACCGGCACATGATCGGCTGCATGGAGCGGCGCCGGGATCTGCGCTTGATACAGGCGTTTTTCGGCTTGGCACCGACTTGATGACAGACCGCGGCGCGGCCATCGCGAGCAAGCTTTGCTCCTACGTACAGCGGCGTCTGTAGGAGCAAAGCTTGCTCGCGATGAGGCCAGTACTGACTACACAAGGCTCTCGCGCACCATTTCCAGAAACGTCGGCGCTGAACGTCAACAAACCCTAGGGAGTAGCGTCCGGACGGTTCACCAGCCAATCGAACAGCAGACGGGTTTCGCGAGGCGGACGCTGAGTGCTGGCAGGGTTGGTATTGTTGATAAAGCTCAGGCGTTGCTCGCTGTTCCAGTGCTGCTGGAAGTAATCGGCCAGCGCCACGCATTGCCCTGGATACAGCAGGCAGAGCTGTTTAGGGGTACGGGCGAACTCGCTGGTCAGGCGCTGTTTCTGTTCATTCGTCAGCGACAGGTTGCCCAGTGCCCGGCTTTTACCGGTCATCACCACATCGTCACGGTTGAGGCTCCCGAGTTCCTTGAGCCTGGGACGCGGCATGCGCACGATGTACCACGTGGTGTCTGCCAGGCGTTCGGTGGTGGCGGGAGGCCGTTCGAACAAATAGATCTCGCCGCTCCAGCAAGTCGGCGATGGCTCCTGCTCATTGCCCCTCTGTAGCGGTTCGCCCGGTGGTACGCAAGCGATGCCCGCGCAGAGCACCGGTCGATCAGGATCACCATCGAGGAAACTCACGTGCACCTCGCTGCCAGCCAGTGGCAAGCTCGTGCGCCCCGTCCCGGAGTGTGCAATCGGCAACCAGATGCTTGAGGAGCCTTGCCCATCGGATTGCGGGTCAGGCCACAGGCAGATATTGATTCGCCCGTGTTCGTCGACGTGCGGCGGCTTTCCTGCTGGGCCGAGGACCTGAGCCATCTGGTAACCACTGATACACGGCCTGGAATGTTTGAGGGCCGGTCGGAACGCGGTTGACCAGGGAATGGCCTTGAATTGATTGCGATAACCCTCGGTTTCAGGCAGCGCCGTGTCGACATCAGGCTGTTTGCCCAGGTGCAGCACTTCGCTTAACAACCATTGATCGTTGAACGCCGGAACGGGATGCCCGGTGACTTGCAGCAGCCGGCCGCTGAGCAGTTCGGGCAGTGTACTGTGGCCCTGGATCTGGCGATGCAGGCTGCGCAGCCGCTCGAGCTCGCGGCGACCGAACTGGTTGCACCGGGCCTTTTGGGGAGTGATTCGGCCCGTTGGGTGCAGGCTGTCGAGGTCTGTCTGGTTTGCAGAGTCTTCAGGTTCGGTGGTTGCGAGGTCAGTTCTGGCGTGCTGTTGAAAGGTGGTTTGCGGCCCTGTGGTCGGTCGGCTATGGCATTGAAAGAGCTGGCTGATCCGTGGCTGTTCGGCATTCAACGCGCTGGGGTGAAAAGCACTCTCGACCGGCTGCTGCGCAAAGCTTTCACAGTCATCGGCGAACACCAGCACATGCCCCTCGCATTGGTGTTCGAAGTGAAAGTGGATACCTTCCTCTTCGCACAGCCGTTGCAACAGGTGCAGATCGGTTTCATCGTACTGAATACAAAACGGGCGCCGCGGATACTCACCGTTTGGCAGCTCAAAACGATAACTGTCGGGCGGCAGTCGATGCTCTGCCAGCAGCTGGCGCAGGATCTCTGGCACGCTCAGTTGCTGGAATACCCGTCGACAGCGCTGTTGCTCCAGCGCAAGCAGGCGGGGGGCCAGGTTCAGGGTGTAGCCAATCTGCTGTGCGCCGCAGTATTGCAAGCCGGCGCTGTGGATGATGCCGTGAATGCCAGTGTTGTGGCTCAGGCGCAGAAATGCCGGCTGATGTAGCAGTTGATCCAGATTCATTGCCGGCAGTGGGCCGAGCATTTCGATGTCGAATCGATAGATCTGGTTGAGGGCTTCGCGACCGCTGAACTGTCGGACCTGAAAACTCAAGGCGAGCTCGGTGAGCGTCAGGGTGAAGGGACTTTCCATGTTGTTGCGCATCAAACACTCTTCTGCCTTGAAGTACGGGGCACAGAGGTTACGAAACACTGGCGCCCAATAGTCACGGTAAACCGACATTTCAGAAAAGCCCTACAACAGGTTGTGACGATGTCGATCGCTCACAACACTTTTTGGTCGATTGCCAACTTTTTGCCGTATAAACTTGCGCAAAGCGTCGGCCAATAGATGTCTCGGCGCCACAGATCAAGAGAGTGAGTAATGGGCGCACAGTGGAAGGTTAAACACAAAGAAGCGGCAGCCAACGCCAAGGGCAAGATCTTCGGCAAACTGGTGAAAGAAATCACCATTGCTGCACGTAACGGCGCTGATATCAGCACCAACGCGCACCTGCGACTGGTGGTCGAACAGGCCAAGAAAGCCTCGATGCCGCGTGAAACCCTGGAGCGTGCAATCAAGAAAGGTTCGGGCCAGCTCGGCGAAACTGTGCAGTATCACCGTGTGACCTACGAAGGCTTCGCCCCGCATCAGGTGCCGCTGATCGTTGAATGCGTGACCGACAACATCAACCGTACCGTAGCGGAAATCCGCGTAGCGTTCCGTAAAGGGCAGTTGGGTGCTTCCGGCTCCGTGGCCTGGGACTTCGACCACGTTGGCATGATCGAGGCGTCCCCGGACACCCCGGATGCCGATCCGGAAATGGCCGCCATCGAAGCCGGTGCACAGGATTTCGAGCCGGGCGAAGACGGCGCGACCCTGTTCATCACCGAAGCCACCGACCTCGACTCGGTACAGAAAGCCTTGCCTGAGCAGGGTTTCACGGTGTTGTCGGCGAAGCTCGGTTACAAGCCGAAGAACCCGGTCAGCGGTTTGACCGACGTGCAAATGGAAGAAGTCGAAGCCTTCCTCGAAGGCCTCGATAACCATGACGACGTGCAGGACATGTTTGTCGGGTTGGCGGGTTAAACCGTACTGTCGGTTTGTGAGCTGATTTGTGGCGAGGGAGCTTGCTCCCGTTCGGCGGCGCAGCAGTCGTCGTTGTTGGGACGGTTTCGCCATCCAGCGGGAGCAAGCTCCCTCGCCACAGGGTTTGAATGTGCCGCTAGTGATTCGATTGGCAGGCGGCCAACTCGCGCACGATCTCGCTGAATCCTGGGCGCGCCAGCACATCCGGCTGACAGCAGCGGCTCTGCAAGTCCATCAAGCGCTCACGGCGTTCAACGCTCAAACCTGAGTCGATCCGCTCCAGCAACTCACCCAACAGAATCCCGAACGCCCGCACTTCGATGCGTTGCAGCGCGCGCGTCTCTAGCGTGTCTGAGGTGGCATGGAAGGACGCCGCGCCAAAGTCGCCCAACAAGCAATCGCCGTGCTCATTCCACAGCGTATTGTGGCCATACAGGTCGCCGTGGGTGATGCCCTGCTGATGCAGGTGCGCGGCGGCCGAGGCAATGCCGCTGGCGATCCGCAGTGCCACTGTGGCACTGAAGCGGGTGTCCTCTGCGTAAACATCACGACTGCAAGAGGCCAGGCTCGGCAACGCCGCCAGGTTGTGATAGCTCGGTTCGATCAAGTGCATGACCAATCCGGCCTGCGCCTGTGGATGCCCGACGATCCGGCCCTCGACCTTGATCAGATTGGGATGAATGCCAGCGGTGATGCAGGCATTCATTTCATGCAGCGGTGAGCCGTCGCTGGTCATGTGCCCTTTGTAGAGTTTCACCGCGACCTTGCGCTCAGGCTGTGAAGGCTGCTCCCACAACGCTTGGTGAATCACCCCGGACGCGCCTTCGCCCAGTTGTTGCTGCAAGTGCAACTGCGACCAGGGAATGTTCGCCGTGGCTTCGAGGGCGGCGGCATCGGCCTCGGTTTCCAGCGGGTTGCCGGCGTACGCCAGCCATGCGAGCCCCGGCAATGTCAGCAGCCACTGCGGTAATTCGGTCATTCGGTTGGCGGCGATGCGGATCAGTTCCAGCTGATGGCACTGGCTCAAGCTCGCGGGCAGGCTTTGCAGGTGGTTGCCGGCCAGCATCAGTTTTTGCAGGTGTGGCCGTTCGCCCAATTCGCTCGGCAACTCGCTGATGCAGTTGTCGGTCAGGATCAGCCAGCGCAGCAGTGGCGGCAACGCGGCGGCCGGGACTCGCTCAAGGCGATTGGCCTTGAAACCGATCATCGTCAGTTGTGCGCATTGACCCAGGCAGGTCGGCAGTTCGCGGAACTGATTGTCCGAGCAAAACAGCACGCGCAGACGCGTCAGGCGATGCAGGTCATCCGGCAAGCTGCTCAAGGCATTGCCGCTGAGGTTGAGCACCTCCAGCGAATCCGCCAGATCGAAGATTTCCTCGGGGAACTCAGTCAGGCCGCACGACAGATCCAGACGTTTGAGCCCCGCAAGCGCGCCGGCCTGCAGTTGTGCAAGGGTATGCATGAACACATCCAACCAATGAGAAGAGAACGGCGTGTAGCCCACAAAAAAAGCGCCGCCATGATAACGGCAAAACCCGCTGCCCTGGACGCTTTATAGCGCCGGCCCGACGTCCACCAGTTGTCCCAGACGACTGCGGGTACGCGCCAGGTCGATGGCGTCGCCGCCCAAGTGCTCGCGCAACGGCCGTTCGCCGAGCAGGATCAGGCGTTTGTCCTGATCGTAGAGCACGTCGATCAGGTTGATGAAACGCTGTTGAGTGGCGATCGGACAGTCCGCCAGATCCGGCAGGGCGTCGATGATCCAGGTGTCGAAGCGTCGGCACAGTTCCAGGTAGTCCATGACCGCCGTCGGTTGTTCGCACAGGTCGTTGAAGGTAAACGCGATGGTTCGATCTTCCCAATGCCGAGCCTGAAGCTGGCGAGTGCCGACCGGTAGGGCAATAGCCGAAGCATCCTGTTGAGGCAACTTCAAGGCCTGACGTTGCGACGCCGTGGTTGGCCAAATGTATTGGCCCTGGGTAAACACCTGCTGCGAATGGGTTCGCACCTGGCTGCGGTAATCGTGAGGGCCGCCGACTTCCATGACCTGCATACGCGAATGGATCAGGTCGATGACCGGCTTGAAACGTGCGTGGTAGAGCGGGTTGGGCAACAAGCCCTGGGGTGGATAGTTGGACGTGACCAGCAGCAGGATGCCGCGCTGGAACAGCGCTTTGAACAACCGGGTGATGAGCATCGCGTCGCCGATGTCATGCACGTGAAACTCGTCGAAACACAGCACGCGGCAATCCCTGAGCAGTTCATTCAGCGTGCACGCCAGCGAATCGGTCTGTGCACGATGGCGGAACATGCCCTGATGCAGTTGCGCAAAAAAGTCATGGAAGTGCACACGTTGTTTTTCGGCAACCGGCAATGCCTGGAAAAACCCATCGAGCAACCAGCTCTTGCCTCGGCCGACCGCGCCGTGCAGGTAAAGGCTTCGAGTTGCCTGCGCAGAGACGCAACTGCCCGGCAGCGCATTCGCCAATTGCGCCATGCAGTCGATCACCCGTTGCTGGCTGTGACTGAGGGTGTAGCCCTGACCGTGGGCCTTGTGGCGAAAGTAATCGTCGATCACCTGGCCGTTTGCGCTGTTGTTTGCAGGGTCGACGAGGGGCTTGCCGAAGAGCCTGTGCAGGGCCGGCCAACGTGGTTTGAGTCGTGAACGGTTTGGCGGGATAGCGGCCAAGTGTTGTCCCCCCCTGGTCTTTTTGCCTGCTCCCCCTGAGCGATGGCGGTGCAATTCTAACCAAACGGTGAATTTTCCTTCCACCGGTGTCGATGAAAGTCATGGATTGTTCGACAAAAATAGACAGTCGGTACAGCTTTTTGCCTATGAAAGTCGCTGAGTTTTTAGCCGATTATTATGCAAGTCTTAAAACCTCTGCATCTGCTTGAGCATTTGCGTCGCCGGATCCCGGGCTTCGCTGACCATCGCATAGTTGTACCCGGCCCCCGACCAGTACTCAGCCTGCAACTCGCCGTCGCTACGACTGCCGCGTGGCAGCAGGCTGTTCTTCGGGCCTGGCGGGCGGATGTAAAAACTGATTTTGCGGCCACTCTGGTCCTCGTACATCACCATCGCTGCGGGCCCTTGGTCGGTGCTCAGCAAACGTCCGCTGACCGGTTTGAACCCCGAGTTGGCGAGGTTCGGCAAGCGATTGGCCTGGGAGAAGTAACGGTCGAGCCAGCTCTGCATATCGCCGTCATCGAGGACCTTGTAATCGGCCGGCAGGATGCCTTGCTGGGCGAACATCCGGTATGCCTGCATCGCATCGGTCATCGGCGGTGTCATGCCTGTCATGGTCATTTCCCGTGCTTGCCAGCCGCTCAGGCCGCCGACGCTGACTGCGATCAGTAATACGGCGGCGCTGGCCAAGTGGCGGCGGGACTGACGTTTCAGGCGCTGGCGAATCACGCGTGGGTCGAGGTTCGGGTTGGGCGGTTGCTGCAAGGCGCCGCTCAAGGCTGCGCGCAGTTGCTGGGTATCCTGTTGCCAGGCCTGAACCTGCTCGGCAATGTGCGGGTTGGCCGCCAGGTACGTTTCCACCAGGCGCCGGTCCACGTCGTTGAGTTGATGGTCGACGTAGGCGTGCAAGTCATTAACGCTTGGGGGCATGCTGATCATTTGAGTATCCGCAAAGAAGGGCTGGTGATTTCGCCGTCGCTGAGCTGGCGCAAGGCCTGGCGGGCGCGGGACAGGCGAGACATCACAGTGCCGGTGGGGACGTCGAGAATCTCGGCGACCTCCTTATAACTCAAGCCTTCCACCGAGACCCAAAGCAGCAGCGCGCGTTGCTCGGTGGTCAGTTTGTCGAAGGCTTGCAGCGTCGATTGCGCCAACACCGTGCGCTCGACCGAGGGCTGCGCATCGTCGCGACCGGTGAAGAACTCAAGCATTCGCGCATAGCGCCTCGAACGCCGATGAGCGTCGAGAAACTGCCGATACAGAATCGAAAACAGCCAGGCGCGCAAATCGCCGTCCTGGCGTTTGTCGCCCCAACCCGACAGCGCCCGCTCCAGGCACGACTGCACCAGATCGTCAGCGTTGCTGGGGTTGCGCGTCAGCGACACGGCAAACCGCCGCAGCCTGGGGATGAGTTCACGTAACGGTTCGTCGAGATCGTTCATGGAATGCTGGCTAGTCTTTACGCGTTGGACTAGGGAGACGCCCGGCATTGGAGGTTATTCCAGCGTTGGAAAAATAAAAACCGGGCCATGGAATAAACCTTCGTGGGCTTCGTCTGATTGATCCTTCCCACCGGCGGCCCACGGCCCTGGAGATATTCATGGTTGATCGTTCACCACCGCCACGGCCCGACAAAATTCCCCTGAGCAGCGCGAGCCTGGCCTTGCGTCTGGCCGGTATCGGCGCGGTAGTCGCCGCACTGGCCGGGGCCTTTGCCTACGTCAATGGCTCGTTTGACCCACAGCGTCTGACGCCGAAAGCGCTGGTCGACGTGTTGGAGAAAAACAACGGCGTACACCTGGGGTTTCGGCGTAATCACGCCAAAGGCGTGTGCGTGGTCGGGTATTTCGAAAGCAGCAGTGAGGCGCGCCCGTATTCAACCGCCCAGGTTTTCAGCGCGGTGCGAACGCCAGTCGTGGGGCGTTTTGCGCTGCCCAGTGGCAATCCCTACGCGCCGGACAGCAGCGTACCGATCCGCAGCCTGGCGTTGCGCTTCAAGCAGGCCAACGGTCAGCAATGGCGCACGGGGATGAACAGCATGCCGGTGTTCCCGGTGGGTACACCCGAAGCGTTCTATCAGTTACAACAAGCCCAGACGCCCGATCCGGCCACCGGCAAACCCAATCCTGCCAGCGTGCCAGCGTTTTTCGCTGCACACCCGGAAACCGCGCCTTTCCTGCAATGGGTCAAGACCGCCAAGCCGTCGGCCAGTTACGCGACCGAGACCTACAACGGCATCAATGCGTTTTATCTGGTCAACGCGGCAGGCCAGCGTCAGGCGGTGCGGTGGAGCGTGGTTCCCGTGGCGCAAGACGCGGCGGGCACCAACGCCGCCCCTGACGGTGCGGACTTCCTCGAAAAGGAGCTGCTCCAGCGCTTGAAGACCGGGCCGCTGCGTTGGCAGCTGAATATCACGCTGGCCGCGCCTGCTGACCCGACCAACGACGCCAGCAAGGCCTGGCTGGGTGAGCGCACGGTCTTGAACGCCGGGACCCTGGTGCTGGAAAGCACTCAGGCGCAAAACGACGGTGAGTGCCGCGACATCAACTACGACCCGTTGGTATTGCCGAGCGGCATCGAGGGTTCCGATGATCCGTTGCTGGCCGCACGTTCGGCGGCTTATGCCAGTTCTTATCTGCGTCGTACCCATGAAGTCAGCCAGTTGCCCACCGCCAAACAGGAGTCGCCACAATGAGCGCGCAACCTCATCATTTCGCTCCACTGGCGCGGCTGTTGCACTGGCTGATGGCCGTGATGATCATCGCCATGCTGTTTATCGGTGCCGGCATGGTTGCGTCAGTGTCCGAACGCCATGAATGGTTGATCCATCTGCACAAGCCGTTGGGCGTGGCGATTTTGCTGTTGGTGATCGTGCGGCTGTTTGTGCGCTTCTCGACCCGCCAACCGCCGCTGCCGACAGACTTGCCGGGCTGGCAAGTGCTGGCGGCCAAGGCATCGCATGTGCTGCTTTACGCCTTGATGCTGATCCTGCCGTTGCTGGGCTGGGCGATGATTTCGGCGGCGGGGGATCCGGTGATGCTCGGCAGTTCGTGGCAACTGCCCTCGATTGTGCCAGCGAATGCGCTGCTGTTTGCCTTCCTGCGCACGGCTCATGGTTATCTGGCGTACCTGCTGTTTCTGACCGTTCTGTCGCACCTGGCAGCGGCGTTGTTCCATGGCTGGGTGCGGCGTGATGGGGTGTTGGACAGCATGCTGCACGGCAAGGATCACTGATCGGCCGGCACGGCGCAGCGCTCGGGTGCGCCGCTTTTCAGTGTCAGCAGCCAATAGACCAGCGCCACGGCGTTGATCCCCGCGCCCAGCCAGCAGACGCCCAGCCAACCGGCCCATGCATAGATCGCTGTCGAACCGATGGAACCCAGAGCGCTGCCTATCGAGTAGAACAGCATGTAGCCTGCAGTCAGCCGACTTTGGGCTTCGGGCCGTACGCTGTAGATCATGCTTTGGCTGGTCACGTGCACGGCCTGCAAGCCGAGATCGAAGGCGATCACTCCCAGCAGCAATGCCCAGAGTGACGATTGGGTCAGACCGATCGGCAGCCATGAGGCGAGCATCAACAGCAGCGACAGTCCGCTGGTCCAGTGGCCCAGGCCGCGATCAGCCAGATGCCCGGCGCGTGCGGCGGCCAAGGCACCGGCGGCACCGGCCAGTCCGAACAAGCCGATTTCACTGTGGGACAGTGACAAGGGCGGCTCGCTCAGCGGCAGCACCATCGGCGTCCACAGGACCATGGCACTGGCGAATGTCAGCAGGGCGAGAGTGGCGCGCTGACGCAGCACGGCTTCTTCTTTGAACAGAACGAACACTGAGCCGATCAGACTCCAATAGCGGCTGGCCGGTTGGGTTTGTTCGCGTTTGGGCAATACCTGAAACAACAGCAGCGCCATCAGCAGTGTCAAACCGGCCGACAACACATAGATCGAGCGCCAGCCGGCCAGATCCGCCATCGCACCGGAAACCGTTCGGGCCAGCAGAATACCGACCACGATCCCGCTGGTCACCACGCCCACCACCCGGCCGCGCTCATCAGGCACCGCCAATGTGGAGGCGTAAGCCACCAACACCTGAGTGACCACCGCCAACAGACCGGTCAGGGCCATGCCGATCAACAGCCAGAGGCTGCTCGGGGCCAGGGCGATCATCAGCAAGGCGACGGACGAGAGCAGTGTCTGAGTCACGATCAGACGTCGGCGATTGAGCAGGTCGCCCAGCGGCACCAACAACAGCAAGCCCAGGCCATAACCGACTTGGGTCAGGGTCACGACGATGCCGATAGTCGCGGGGTCCATGTCAAACGCTTGGGCCATGGCGTCCAATAGTGGCTGGGCGTAATAGACATTGCCGACTGCCAGCCCGCAGGCGATGGCGAACAGTAGAACGACGCCGCTGCTGAGGTGCGTAGAGGGATGGGAGGGTTTCATGCCGGACTCCGAATGTGGTTTCAAATTAAAACCAGTTGTACGGTAGAGAGACTGGTTTTATATTGCAACCACATTTTCTGCTGTCAGCCTGCGAGTTCAATCATGGTCAAACGCACAACCTTTGCTGATGCCGAGTGCCCGGTCGCGCGTTCGCTGGACGCCATCGGCGACTGGTGGTCATTGCTGATCGTGCGCGATGCCTTCGACGGCATTCGGCGTTTCGGCGAGTTCCAGCGCAGCCTCGGCATGGCCAAGAACATATTGTCTGCGCGCCTGCGCTCGCTGGTGGCCCACGGGATTTTTGACGTGGTCCCGGCATCGGACGGCAGCGCCTATCAGGAATATGTGCTGACGGAAAAAGGGCAGGGCCTGTTCACCCTGATCATCGGCTTGCGACAGTGGGGCGAGGCGTTTTTCTTTGAGGCGGGGGAGCCGCATTCGCGGATGGTGGATCGCGAGAAGGGTCAGCCAATCAGGCTTTTGGAGTTGCGTTCCGAGGATGGGCGTTTGCTCGGGCCAGAGGATTGTCGGCGTATCCCCGTCGAGTGAAAAATGGCTGCACGCCTATGGGCATGCAGCCATTGAGCGACATCAGCGCAACATCCCAACCATCTCCGCCACCGTCGACAACACATCCTTACCCAACTGCATCGAACGTTTGCCGGACCAGCCGGTGCGCGCATTCGGTGCGTCATTGTTGTCCTTGAACGGCATTTCAAGGGTCAGCGACAGGCAATCGAATTTCTCGCCGACGCTATTGCAAGCCAGTTTCATGTTGGCCTGACCCGGCAGATCGCGGGTGTAGCCGTGGGTGGTCTGGAAGTCGCGGGTCAGGTGTTTCAGATGACTGCGGAAGTGTTCTTCGAGTTTCGCGATTCGTGGCGTGTAACCCGGGTTGCCTTCGCAGCCAGCGGTGAATACGTAGGGGATTTCTTCATCGCCGTGGATATCGAGGAACAGGTCGACGCCGTACTTCTCCATCTGCTGCTGAACGAAGAATACTTCCGGGCTGATTTCCTGGCTCGCGCTCTGCCAGGCGCGGTTGAGGTCCTGGCCCATGGCATTGGTGCGCAAGTGGCCATGAAAGGCGCCATCCGGGTTCATGTTCGGGACCAGATACAGATCGGCACTGGCCAGCAGTTTGTTCAACTCAGGGTCAATGTGCTGTTGCAGGCGCTCGATGACACCTTCCATGAACCATTCGGCCATGTGTTCGCCAGGATGCTGCTGGGCGATGATCCAGACCTTGCGCTGGCCTTCGGCGCCGCTACCTTTGCGCAGCAGTTGAATATCGCGACCTTCGACGCTTTTGCCGGTGGCCAGCAGTTCGGTGCCAGCCTTGCCCAGCGCTTGCTCGATCAGCCAGTCATGGCGTCCGCGGCTGTAGGGTTCAAAGTAGGCGAACCAGGCGTGAGTCTCGGTGGCTTCCAGGCTGAAGCGCAGGCAGTCACCTTCAAAGATCGTCGGTACGCGGAACCAGTTCACGTGGTCATATGAGGCCACCGCCTGGTAACCGTCCCATGCCTTGTTGTAGGAGGATTTACTGGCGTTGTTCAGTCGAAACCAATGTTCCTGGCCGACGTGCAGACCACTGGCCTTGAAGTGAAACCATTGGAAATGCTGACTGCGGGTGTCTGGTTTGATGGCCAGCAAGGCCTGTAACGGATTGCTGAGGTCCAGCACCTCGATGTTGCCGCTGTCGAAGTTGGCGGTGATATCAAAGGAGCGGTGAGCCACGGTCATAATCTATTCCTGAGTATGATTTTTATGGCTGTTACTTTACACGCAAGGGGGTGAAAACCGAGGGCAATTTACGGGGGGATAAACGGGGGGCGTCGTCCTTGACGCAGCCGCAGCTTAGTGTTTATGCGATTGATTCTCAAGTGCTATTTTTTGCTGCCTAAAGCCCGTACTTGAACGGTCTGTTGCAAAAAGATGCTCTTTTGATATCATCCGCGCCATCGAATTTAGCAGCACCAGTCTTCATTAGCCTGAAGCCATAGCCAGAATAACTGGCAAAAAAAGACCCGGCAAAAAGCCGGGTCAAAAACCGTGATTAGCCTGATGAGGAGATATTCCAGGAGTCCGACCTAAGGTCTCTTGGTCTATCGACTGATTTCGCGATCAGCTGCATGCAATAATAATCATTATCATTTGCAAGTCAAATGTTTTCATCCGCCTCATTGGAAAATTTTTCCTGTGGCTTTCCCAAACGTCTGCGGCTTGAGTCGAATCGCAGCGTTCACTTCGATTTTTCCTGTTCAATCTTTCTGGTCTCCGTCCAGGGACCTGTCCACCATGGCCTTGGCCATGTCGATCATGTGTACCACTGAAAACGCCAGATCGCGGCTTGCGCCATGCAGGTTGTCTGCCGACTCATAAGCAGTCGCGGCTGCACAGCGCAGCAAGTCCGACGCATGGACCAGAGCTTCTTCACTGCTGATGTTACGGTTTACATCGAAGAATCGTTCCGCGACTTCGAATTCTGAAACAGTTGGTTTCAAGTAATAGTCGAGGGCGCGCTGGGCGGCTGCACAGCCTTTGAGCGAGGTGAAATTCGCGTCGATTTCCGGTTCAGTCGTGTCTTTGCGGGTGATATCCATGCTGGGTATTGCTCCGTGGGTGGGGCGAATGAGTAATCTGAATCCTAGTACTAAATGTATTCATGACGAAAAATTAAATACTACAATGTGTGTGTTGAGGGTCCGACCACGCGAAGTATTGTTCCGCCCATGGATAAATGGATTGAGTTGGTCAAGGCCAAGATGAGTGAACTCAAAATCACTCAGGAAAAGCTCGCAGAGCGCCTCGCAATGTCTCAGGGTGGCGTCGGCCATTGGCTGAACAAACGTCGCCAGCCCAGCCTCGAGGACATGAACCGGGTGCTTCAGGAGTTGGGGTTGGGGTTTCTCGAAGTCGCCCTGGTGATCAGGGAGCCCGAGATTGCGCAGGACGATGCGCAAGAGGGCGATTACGAAGTGTCGCTGGCGCAAAAGTACAACCCGTACTTCCGCTACCCGGTCAGTGATTGGCGTGGCATTGGCGAAGTGCGCGAGCCCGCACCGGCCGCTTACACCAAGGGCCGCTACGAGTTATCGGATTATCACGCCCAAGGTCCGGCGTTCTGGCTGGTGGTGGTCGGCGATGCGATGACTGCGCCGAGCGGTATCAGTATTGCGCAAGACATGCTGATTCTGGTCGACCCGGCGGTTGAAGCCGTGCCCGGCAAACTGGTGATTGTGCAGTGGTCCGACAGCGCCGAAGCGACTTTTCGCAAGCTGATAGAAGAGGGCGGGCAACGCTATCTCGTGCCGCTGAATCCGACTTACCCGAAGGCCCTGTTTACCGACGAGTGCCGAATCATTGGTGTGGTGGTGCAGGCAACGGCCAAGTTCTAGGCTCTGTACGAAAACTGCCTGCGCGTTTTCGTACAGACCCTAGTCAAACAGGTCCTACGGCGTAGGACCTGTCATCAGACCGCGACTATTCCAACTCCACCAGCGCGCTGCCTTCGTTGACCATCTCGCCTTCCTGGCAATACAAGGTTTTGACCACGCCAGCATGGGGCGCACGAATGCTGTGCTCCATTTTCATCGCCTCCAGTACCACCAGTTGCGCACCGGCTTCGACCGTTTGCCCCGGTTCCACCAGTACTCGCACAATGCTGCCATTCATCGGAGCGGTCAGGCCACCCTGATGACTATGGCTGGCTTCCACAGCGGCAATAGGGTCGTAAGTCTTGATGCAGCGCAGCTCACCTTCCCATTGCAGGTAGATGTTTTCGCCATGGCGGATTGCGCGATGTTGACGGCGCAAGCCGTGATGCTCGACCAGCAGCTGCTCACCATTGAGCTCGGCGTTGCGTGTGTCGGCCGGGGTCAGGGTGATTGCCCGGTCTTGCCCTTCGCAACTCAAGTGCAGCGTGATTTCTGCCGGCAACCCGGCACGGAAACCGTTGCCAACGGCCCATGGCGAACTCGGGTCATCAGTGCGTACGGTGTGTGCCTGGCTTTGCGCAAAGGCTTGAGCGGCAGCCTGCCAGAATTCATCGCTGAGTTCGTTTGGCGCTGGCAGCAATTGTTCCTGATAGCGTGGGATGAATCCGGTATCCAGTTCAGCCGCAGCGAAGGCCGGGTGACCGACGATTCTGCGCAGAAAGCTGATGTTGGTTTTCAGTCCGCCAATGGCAAACTCATCCAGCATGCTCAGCAGCCGCAGACGTGCCTGCTCGCGGTCCTCGCCCCAGGCGATGAGCTTGCCGAGCATCGGATCGTAGAACGGCGAAATGCTGTCGCCTTCCTCGACACCGCTATCGACGCGTCGGCCCGGACCTGCCGCTGACTCGCGGTACAACGCCAAGTGGCCGGTGGCCGGCAGAAAATCATTGCTTGGGTCTTCGGCATACAAGCGCACTTCAATCGCATGGCCGATCAACGGCACCTGCGCCTGAGTCATTGGCAGCGGCTCGCCTTGGGCGACGCGAATCTGCCAGGCGACCAGATCAAGGCCGGTGATGGCTTCAGTGACCGGGTGCTCGACCTGCAGGCGAGTGTTCATCTCCATGAAGAAGAACTCGCCGCGCGAATCCAGCAGAAACTCAACGGTGCCTGCGCCGACATAACCGATAGCCTGCGCCGCACGGACTGCCGCTTCACCCATGGCTTTGCGCAGTTCCGTGCTCAGGCCGGGCGCCGGGGCTTCTTCGACGACTTTCTGGTGACGACGTTGAATCGAGCAATCGCGTTCGTTGAGATACAGGCAGTTACCGTGCTGATCAGCGAAGACCTGGATTTCCACATGACGTGGTTTGAGCAGGTACTTTTCCACCAGCATCCGTGAGTCGCCGAATGAAGACAGGGCTTCACGCTGCGCCGAGGCCAGGGCTTCGGCCAACTGGCTGACGTCCTCGACCACTTTCATGCCTTTGCCGCCGCCACCAGCCGTTGCTTTGAGCAGCACCGGATAGCCGATGCGTTCGGCGGCGTCGCGGAAGGTTTCCAGGTCCTGGGCTTCGCCGTGATAACCCGGCACCAGCGGTACACCTGCGGTTTCCATCAGGGCTTTGGCGGCGGATTTGCTGCCCATGGCGTCGATGGCCGAAGCGGGTGGGCCGAGGAAAATCAAACCGGCGGCTTCAATGGCGCGGGCGAACCCGGCGTTTTCCGAGAGGAAGCCATAACCTGGATGAATTGCCTGGGCGCCACTGGCCTTGGCGGCAGCGAGCAGTTTGTCGATTTGCAGGTAACTGTCAGCAGCTTTGCTGCCGCCCAGATCGACGCGAATGTCCGCTTCGCGACTGTGCCGCGCGTCACGGTCGGTGGCGCTGTGCACGGCCACGGTGGTCAGGCCCAATGCCTTGGCGGTGCGCATTACCCGGCAGGCGATTTCGCCACGGTTGGCCACCAGCAAGGTGGTGAGAACAGGGGCGCTCATCAACGCGGCTCCTTGGTGATGGATTCGGGCTGCCAGCTTGGCGGACGTTTTTGCAGGAACGCCCGTAGGCCTTCCTGACCTTCAGGGCTGACGCGAATTCGGGCAATGGCGTTTTCGGTATAGCGCCGCAGCGCCGGGGTCAGCTCACCGTTGCCGACTTCGCGTAACAAGTCCTTGCTGGTGCGCATGGCCTGAGGGCTGTTGAGCAACAGATTACTGATCCAGCGCTCGATCTGCGGCTCAAGCTCAGTGGTCGGATAGCTTTCGCTGAGCAGACCGATTTCTTGAGCGCGTTGGCCGCTGAAGCGTTCAGCGGTCAGCGCATAACGGCGTGCTGCACGTTCGCCGATGGCTTGCACAACAAACGGGCTGATCACCGCGGGTGCCAGACCGATGCGCACTTCTGACAGACAAAACTGCGCGTCATCGGCACCAATCGCCATGTCGCAGCAACTGATCAAGCCCAGTGCGCCGCCATAGGCCGCACCTTGTACCACCGCCAGCGTCGGGATCTTCAGCTTGGCCAGGTTGTACATCAGCTCTGCCAGTTCGCGGGCGTCGTCGAGGTTGGTGTGGTAATCGAGTTCGGCCGATTGCTGCATCCACGCAAGGTCAGCGCCAGCACTGAAATGCTTGCCGCGCCCGCGCACCAGAAGAAAACGCAGGCTCGGGTCGCTCTGGACCTTGTCCAGCGCAAGGATCAGTTCGCGGATCATTTCGGCGTTGAAGGCGTTGTTCTTTGCCTCGCGACTCAACCACAGCGTGGCGAAACCACGCGGGTCGGTCAGCAGTTCCAGGGTGTTGAAGTCGCTCATGGTTTTCTCCAGATCACATCCGGAACACGCCGAAGCGGCTCGGTTCGATAGGTGCATTCAACGATGCGGACAAGGCCAGAGCCAGTACGTCGCGGGTTTGCGCCGGGTCAATGACGCCGTCGTCCCACAAGCGGGCGCTGGAGTAGTAGGGGTGGCCCTGTTCTTCGTACTGATCGAGGATCGGTTGCTTGATCTCGGCTTCTTGAGCGGCAGAAAAAGGATGACCGCTACGTTCAGCCTGTTCGCGCTTGACTTGTACCAGCACGCCCGCGGCTTGCTCGGCGCCCATCACGCCGATTCGCGCGTTTGGCCACATCCACAGGAACCGCGGATCGTAGGCCCTTCCGCACATGCCGTAGTTACCGGCGCCGAAGCTGCCGCCGATGATCACGGTAAATTTCGGCACCTTGGCGCAGGCCACGGCGGTAACCAGTTTTGCGCCGTGCTTGGCGATGCCGCCGGCCTCGTATTTCTGACCGACCATGAAGCCGGTGATGTTTTGCAGGAACAGCAATGGAATCCCGCGCTGGCAGGCCAGTTCGATGAAGTGCGCGCCTTTCTGCGCGGCTTCGGCGAAGAGGATGCCGTTGTTGGCGAGAATCGCGATCGGGTAGCCGTGCAAATGCGCGAAGCCACAGACCAGCGTCGTACCAAACAGCGCTTTGAATTCATCGAACACCGAACCGTCGACCAGACGCGCGATGACTTCACGTACATCGAACGGCTGCTTGGCATCGGCCGGCACTACGCCGTACAGCTCATCGCTGGCGAACAATGGGGCGATCGGCGTGCGTTGCTGCAACTCGCCGAGCTTGCGCCAGTTGAGGTTGGCCACGCTGCGCCGAGCCAGCGCCAGCGCGTGTTCGTCGCTGTCGGCATAGTGGTCGGCCACGCCGGAAATCTTGCAGTGCACATCGGCACCGCCAAGGTCTTCGGCGCTGACGATTTCACCGGTTGCGGCTTTCACCAGCGGCGGGCCGGCGAGGAAAATCGTCGCCTGTTGACGGACCATGATCGCTTCGTCGGCCATGGCCGGCACATAGGCGCCACCGGCGGTGCAAGAGCCCATGACCACGGCGATCTGCGGAATGCCCATAGCGCTCATGTTGGCCTGGTTGAAGAAGATCCGGCCGAAGTGTTCACGGTCCGGGAACACTTCATCCTGACGCGGCAGGTTGGCGCCGCCGGAGTCCACCAGATAGATGCACGGCAGGCGATTTTGTTGGGCGATGGTCTGGGCGCGCAGGTGTTTTTTCACCGTCAGCGGGTAATACGAACCGCCTTTCACCGTCGCGTCGTTGGCGACGATCATGCATTCGACGCCTTCGACCCGGCCGATGCCGGCGATCACCCCGGCTGCCGGCACGTCTTCGCCATAGACTTCATAAGCCGCCAGTTGGCTGATTTCCAGAAAGGGCGAACCAGGATCGAGGAGGCGATTGATCCGCTCACGGGGCAGCAACTTGCCGCGTGAGGTATGCCGTTCCTGAGCCTTGGCGCCGCCGCCTTGCTGGACCTGAGCGAGCAAGGTGTGCAGCGCGTCGACCTGGGCAAGCATTGCCGCGCTGTTGCTGGCGAACTCCGCTGAACGGGGGTTGAGCTGGGTATGCAGGATTGCCATGGACAGCTCCGTTAGCGGGTTTCGTTGAAGAGTTCGCGACCGATCAGCATGCGACGAATCTCACTGGTGCCCGCGCCGATTTCATACAGCTTGGCGTCACGCAGCAGACGGCCTGCCGGGAATTCGTTGATGTAGCCGTTGCCACCCAGAATCTGGATCGCATCGAGGGCCATTTGCGTGGCGCACTCGGCGCTGTAGAGGATCACCCCGGCAGCGTCCTTGCGGGTGGTTTCGCCGCGCTCGCAAGCTTGGGCCACGGCGTACAGGTAGGCGCGGCTGGCATTGAGTTGGGTGTACATGTCGGCGACTTTACCCTGGATCAGCTGGAATTCGCCGATGCTTTGGCCGAACTGTTTGCGGTCGTGGATGTACGGGACAATTAGGTCCATGCAGGCCTGCATGATCCCGGTTGGCCCGCCGGAGAGCACCACGCGCTCGTAGTCGAGGCCGCTCATCAGCACTTTCACGCCACCGTTCAGAATGCCGAGGATGTTTTCTTCCGGGACTTCAACGTCGTCGAAGAACAGCTCGCACGTGTTCGAACCGCGCATGCCGAGCTTGTCGAATTTGTTGCTGCGGTTGAAGCCTTTCGAGTCGCGTTCGACGATGAATGCGGTGATGCCATGGGCGCCTTTTTCCAGGTCAGTTTTGGCGTAGATCACGTAGGTATTGGCGTCCGGGCCGTTGGTGATCCAGGTCTTGCTGCCGTTGAGCACGTAATGGTCGCCACGTTTGTCGGCGCGCAGTTTCATCGACACCACGTCGGAGCCAGCGTTCGGTTCGCTCATGGCCAGGGCGCCGATGTGTTCGCCGCTGATCAGCTTGGGCAGGTACTTGGTTTTTTGTTCGTGATTGCCGTTGCGGTTGATCTGGTTGACGCAGAGGTTGGAGTGCGCGCCGTAGGAAAGGGCGACCGACGCCGAACCGCGGCTGATTTCTTCCATGGCCACCACGTGAGCCAGATAGCCCAGACCGGCACCGCCGTATTCTTCTGGAACGGTAATCCCCAGCAACCCCATGTCACCGAATTTGCGCCACAGGTCAGCAGGGAACAGGTTGTCGATATCGATCTGTGCTGCGCGCGGGGCGATCTCTTTGGTAACAAAGGCGCGCACCTGGTCACGCAGCATGTCGATGGTTTCGCCTAGGGCAAAGTTCAGAGTCGGATAGCTCATGGGGGCACCTTCAAACTTGTTTTTATAAATGGAGATTCGGCCTGCGAAGTACGCCGAATCGGCTGTCACCTTTACGTTAACGTAAGCCTGTGACGAATGGCTGTCAATCACCCTTTACGTTAACGTCAACTTGAGCGACTCTGTAGGAGCCGAGCTTGCTCGCGATGAACGATAGGGCGGACTTTCAGCTAAACCGCGGCGGTCCTATCGCAGGCAAGCCTCGCTCCTACAAAAAAGACAATAGGGGTCGTCATGGATCAACACAGTGCTCACCCACAGCACAGCTACAGCCGTGGCTCGCAGGACAAAGCCTTGCTGGCGATGACCATTGGTCAGGCGTTCGATAACACCGTCGCGAAGTATCCGCAGGGCGAAGCATTGGTGGTGCGTCATCAGCAACTTCGCTTTAGCTGGACGCAATTGGCCGAAACCGTCGATTTGCACGCCAGAGCATTGCTGGCGCTGGGCTTGCAGACCGGCGACCGTCTCGGCATCTGGGCACCAAACTGTGCGCAGTGGTGCATCAGCCAGTTCGCCAGCGCGAAAATCGGGGTGATTCTGGTCAACATCAATCCGGCCTACCGCAGTTCCGAACTTGAGTACGCGCTGAAACAGTCCGGTTGCCAATGGCTGGTGTGTGCCGGCTCGTTCAAGACTTCCGATTACCACGCGATGCTCCAAGGTCTGGTGCCGGAACTGGCCGAGCAATCCATTGGTCGCTTGCAGTCCGAACGCCTGCCGGATTTGCGCGGTGTGATCAGCCTCGATGCGCAGCCGCCATCAGGTTTCCTGCCGTGGTCGCAACTGGCAGATCTCGGTGCCGGGGTGCCGGTCGAACAGCTCAAGGCGCGCCAAAACAGTCTGCATTTCGATCAGGCGGTGAACATTCAATACACCTCAGGTACCACTGGTTTCCCCAAGGGCGCGACCCTCAGTCACTACAACATCCTCAACAACGGTTACATGGTTGGCGAGAGCCTCGGGCTGACCGCCAATGATCGTCTGGTGATTCCGGTTCCGCTGTATCACTGCTTCGGCATGGTCATGGGTAATTTGGGTTGCGTCACCCATGGCAGCACCATGATTTACCCCAACGATGCGTTCGACCCATTGTTAACGCTGACCACCGTTGCGCAAGAGAAAGCCACCGCGTTGTACGGTGTGCCCACCATGTTCATCGCCATGCTCGATCAACCGCGCCGTGCAGAGTTTGACCTGTCGACGCTGCGTACCGGGATCATGGCCGGGGCGACCTGTCCGATTGAAGTCATGCGCCGGGTCATCAGCGAAATGCACATGAGCGAAGTGCAGATTGCCTACGGCATGACGGAAACCAGTCCGGTGTCGTTACAGACCGGTCCGTCAGATGACCTGGAGTTGCGTGTCACCACGGTCGGCCGCACCCAGCCGCAGCTGGAAAGCAAAATCATCGATGAGGCGGGCAATACCGTGCCCCGTGGGACCATCGGTGAGCTGTGCACCCGCGGTTACAGTGTGATGCTTGGTTACTGGAACAACCCGCAGGGCACGGCCGAAGCGATCGATCAGGCTGGCTGGATGCACACCGGCGATCTGGCGACCATGAACGAGGACGGCTACGTCTGCATCGCCGGGCGTAACAAGGACATGATCATTCGCGGTGGTGAGAATATTTACCCGCGTGAGCTGGAAGAGTTTTTCTTCACTCATCCGGCAGTGGCGGATGTGCAGATCATCGGCATTCCCTGCGAGAAATACGGTGAGGAGATCGTTGCCTGGATCAAGTTTCATCCAGGCCATAGCGTTAGCGAACAGGAGCTGCAAACCTGGTGCAAGGAGCGCATCGCGCACTTCAAGACACCGCGTTACTTCAAGTTCGTTGAGGAGTTTCCGATGACCGTGACCGGCAAGATCCAGAAGTTCCGGATGCGCGAGATCAGTATCGAGGAGTTACGCGATAAACCGTAGGAGCAAGGCTTGCCCGCGATGAACGATGACGCGGTTTCCCTGTTGGATCGAGGCGTTTCCATCGCGGGCAAGCCTTGCTCCTACAGGTTTGGCCAAACGCCAGAAAGCACAAAGGGGAGCCGAAGCTCCCCTTTAATTTGTCGTTGCGTGCTCTTTTTTTATTATTAAGGGGCGGTCTGTTGTTGTTTTTGGCAACCGTGACCCTTTACAGCTGTTTTGGGCGACCCCCATCCGGGGTCAAGAGCAAACGTATTTTTTTGAGCGCTGATCTGCCTTTTCGCCAAGCGATCCAACCAGTTCGGGAGCTACCTGAAGGTAGTTTTATTGTTCTCTGCCCGGTTGCGGGTTACTGCAAGCAGCACCCTGAAAAGCACACCTTCTCCAAAAAAATCTGTTAGCTGCGTCTCTGCCGTGTTGTTTTTGTTATGTCAGAGTCGTTACGTCTTATTTTTATTTGGTTTGCTGCTTTTTATTCTTGTTATGCCATAGAGATAGCAGAAGCCATGCCAATTTTATAAAATCCTTTAAAATCAACGATTTAATATTTTGTAGGATGATTCGCTCATAAAAATTCAGTCAGATTGTTTCCGTGTTACTCGTTTTGTTGAGGGGGCGGTAACACCCCCGACACATCACTTCGCGCTACGGGCCTTCGCCACGCGTGAACCGGTAGGGCGACCCAGCACGGTGCAGATCTGCTGGCCGGCCAGAATCAGTTTCTCCATGTCGACACCGGTCTCTATGCCCAGCCCGTTGAGCAGGTACAGCACGTCTTCGGTGGCGACATTACCGCTGGCGCCTTTGGCGTACGGGCAGCCGCCAAGGCCGGCGATGGAACTGTCGAACACCGCGATCCCTTCCAGCAGGCTGGCGTAGATGTTGGCCATGGCCTGACCGTAGGTATCATGGAAATGCCCGGCCAGTTTGTCCCGTGGTACATCGGCTGAAACCACTTCGAACATCTTGCGTGTCGCGCCCGCGGTGCCAGTGCCGATGGTGTCACCGAGGGAGACTTCGTAGCAGCCCATGGCGTACAACTCGCGTGCGACCCTCGCGACTTGCTCTGGTGCCACGTTACCTTCGTAAGGGCAGCCGAGCACGCAAGACACGTAACCGCGCACGCTGACCCCGTGTTGTCTGGCGGCCTCCATGATCGGCGCGAAACGCTCCAGGCTTTCGCTGATCGAGCAATTGATATTGCGTTGCGAGAAGGCTTCGGACGCGGCGGCGAACACCGCGACCTCCTTGACCCCAGCCGCGATCGCGTCTTCGAACCCGCGCAGGTTCGGCGCCAGCGCACCGTAGGTCACGCCGGGCTTGCGCTGGATCTGCGCGAAAACCTCGGCCGAGCCGGCCATTTGCGGCACCCATTTGGGCGACACGAAACTGCCGACTTCTATATAGCCAAGGCCTGCGGCACTGAGTGCATCGACCAACTGCACCTTGTCCGCGACGCTGATGGGTTGGGCTTCGTTCTGCAGACCATCGCGTGGGCCGACTTCGATCAGGCGTACGTGGGTGGGGAGGGACATGGCAATGGACCTGTTGTGATTATTTGAATGTTCAGAGAGCCTTAGTGGGAGCGGGCTTGCTTGCGAAAGCGGTCGGTCAGTCAATTTCAATGTTGAATGTAAGTCTGCTTTCGTCGGATCGCCGCCCGGAGCAAGCCCGCTCCCACTCTGGATTTTCTGACGGCTATTGGACCGCCTGCTGGCTCTTGATCGTTTGTTCCAGCGCCTGAACACAGCGCTCTTCGGCGGTGTCGAGTTCCAGTTTCATCTGCTCGATGTCCAGCAGTTGCTGCTCAAGCTGTTCACGACGTTCGGTGATTTTCGCCAGCATGCTGTGCAACTGTTTCTGATTGCCGCTGGTGGGGTCGTAGAGTTCGATCAGTTCGCGGCATTCGGCCAAGGAAAAGCCGATGCGCTTGCCACGCAGGATCAGCTTCAGGCTGACCTTGTCGCGTGGCGAGTAGATGCGTTCCTGGCCGCGGCGTTCGGGGCTGAGCAGGCCTTGCTCTTCGTAAAAACGAATGGCGCGGGTGGTGATGTCGAGCTCGCGGGCGAGGTCGGAAATACTGTAGGTCTGGCTGCTCATGGGCGCGCTCGAAAAAGAGGTCATGGCGCTAAGCTAATTCCAGGTTGACGTGAACGTCAAGCTGGAAAAGATCGCAGCCTGCGGCAGCTCCTACAGGGGATCGTATTCCAACGTAGGAGTTGCCGCAGGCTGCGATCTTTTGATCTTCTCAAGCCAACGGCTTATCCAGCTTCTTCTCATGCGCCGTCACTTGCTGGCACAACTCGATCATCTGCTCGCGCATCCAGCGGTTGGCCGGGTCCTGGTCGGTGCTTTCGTGCCAGTAGAGGTGGGTTTCCACCGGCGGCACATCGTTGACCGGCAGATTAAAGGCGTGCAGATCATGACGTCGGGCGAAACGCTCTGGCACGGTCATCACCATATCGGTCTGCTGCAACACTTGGGAGGCCATCAGATAATGCTGCGAACGCAGGGCGATCTTGCGCTGGATGCCCATTTTGCCCAAGGCCAGGTCGACATAGCCCAGGCCGCTACGACGGCTGGAAATGTGCACATGGGTCAGTGACAGGTAGTCGTCGAGGCTGAACTTTTCCTTGCTCGCCATGGGATGGCCCTTGCGCATGGCACACACGTAGCGATCTTCCATCAACTTGACGTGGCGCACTTGCGGGTCGGTGTTGAGCGGGGCATCGACGGCAAAGTCCAGGCGGCCAGCGGCGAGCTCCTTGGTGGTCTCGCGGCGTTTGGACAGGAAACTCTCGATGATCACCGTCGGCGCCAGCCGTCGCAGGCGCTGGAACAGCGGCGGCAGGATCACCGCTTCGGTGAGGTCGGTCATGCTGATGCGGTAGGTCTTGACCGCCTGCAGCGGGTTGAAAATCCGGCTTTCCTGCACCGATACCCGCAATAGCGACAGCGCGTTACGTACCGGGCCGATGATGTTTTGCGCCATGGGCGTAGGCACCATGCCCTGGGCTGTACGCACGAACAACGGGTCGTTGAAGGTCTCGCGCAGTCGGGCCAGAGCGTTCGACACCGCCGGCTGGGTAATGCCGACAATCTGCCCGGCGCGGGTCAGGTTGGCTTCGGTATAGATCGCGTCAAAAACGATGAAAAGGTTGAGGTCGACCTTGCTTAGATTCATGGCGTTTCGCTCTTGGCTTTTGTTATAGGAGCAGGTGGGCTCGATCAGCCGATCATATATCGGTGATGAATGTTAATACACGCCGAGAATAGGCTAGGTAAATTTTCGTAGCTGATCTAGCATCGATTCATGACCTCAACAACGTCTTCAACACCTCGTCAAAAAAGGTAGCTGCCCATGGATTTCGCCTATTCCCCCAAGGTCCAGGAACTGCGTGAACGCGTGACTGCGTTCATGGATGCTTATGTTTATCCAGCCGAAGCGGTGTTCGAACGTCAGGTCGCCGAAGGCGATCGCTGGCAGCCGACCGCGATCATGGAAGAGCTGAAAAACAAGGCCAAGGCCGAAGGCTTGTGGAACCTGTTTTTGCCGGAGTCCGAACTGGGCGCCGGCCTGACCAACCTGGAATACGCGCCATTGGCGGAAATCATGGGCCGATCCTTGCTCGGGCCTGAGCCATTCAACTGCTCGGCGCCGGACACCGGCAACATGGAAGTGCTGGTGCGTTACGCCAACGAAGAGCAAAAACACCGCTGGCTGGAACCGCTGCTGCGCGGCGAGATCCGTTCGGCGTTCGCCATGACCGAGCCGGACGTGGCGTCCTCCGATGCCACCAACATGGCCGCCCGTGCGGTGCGCGATGGCGATGAATGGGTGATCAACGGTAAGAAGTGGTGGACCTCCGGCGCGTGCGATCCACGCTGCAAAATCCTGATTTTCATGGGCCTGAGCAACCCCGATGCACCGCGTCACCAGCAGCACTCGATGATCCTGGTGCCGGTGGATACTCCCGGCGTGAAGATCGTCCGTCCGCTGCCGGTATTCGGTTACGACGACGCGCCTCACGGTCACGCCGAAGTGCTGTTCGAGAACGTCCGCGTACCTTACGAGAATGTGCTGTTAGGTGAGGGCCGTGGCTTCGAGATCGCCCAGGGGCGCCTGGGCCCAGGGCGGATTCACCACTGCATGCGCTCGATCGGCATGGCGGAGCGCGCACTGGAATTGATGTGCAAACGTTCGATCAACCGCACCGCATTCGGCAAACCGCTGGCGCGCTTGGGCGGCAATATCGACAAGATCGCCGACTCGCGGATGGAAATCGATATGGCGCGGCTGCTGACCCTCAAAGCCGCCTACATGATGGACACCGTGGGCAACAAAGTGGCGAAAAGCGAAATCGCCCAGATCAAAGTGGTTGCGCCGAACGTTGCCTTGAAGGTAATCGACCGGGCCATTCAGATCCACGGTGGCGCGGGTGTCTCCAACGATTTCCCGCTGGCCTACATGTACGCCATGCAACGCACGCTGCGTCTGGCCGACGGCCCGGATGAAGTGCACCGTGCGGCGATCGGCAAGTTCGAAATCGGCAAATACGTACCCAATGAAATGATGCGCAGCGGGCACTGAGTCCCGTCGCTGTACCTCACCCGCAAACGCAGTGCTGCTGTGTTTGCGGGTGAGTGCATTTGCAGCCACCCCTCATACTGATAGCGCTTTCACCTCGCGGCCAAACCGCTCCCGATACACCGACGGCGGCAGCCCGACCACGCTGCGAAACGCCACCCGGAAACTCTCCACCGAACGGTAACCGCATTGCAACGCGATGGATTCGGTGTTGTGGGCGCTGCTTTCCAGCAGCTCTCGGGCGCGTGCCAGCCGTTGTTGTTGCAGCCAGGATTTGGGCGAGGCACCGGTGGCTTCGCTGAAACGTCGCAAAAAAGTTCGCTCGCTCATGGCCGCCTGGCTCGCCAGTTCGCGTACGCCCAGCGGTTCATGCAAGCGCTCGCGCGCCCACTGCATGACGCGCGACAGATCGCTGCGCGGCGTGCGGCTGACGGGGGCGGGAATGAACTGCGCCTGGCCGCCGGTACGTTGCGGCGACATCACCAGTCGGCGTGCCACCGAGTTGGCGACCTGGGTGCCGAAGTCCCGCGCCACCAGGTGCAGGCACGCATCAATGCCGGCGGCGCTGCCGGCGGAAGTGATCAACTGACCCGCGTCGACATACAACACGTCGGGGTCGACCAGAATATTCGGGAAGCGCTCGGCCAGCTCCTCGGTATAACGCCAGTGAGTCGTCGCGCTCAGCCCGTCGAGCAACCCCGTGGCCGCGAGTACAAATACCCCGGAACAGATCGACAGCAGCCGTGCTCCACGGGCATGCGCCTGGCGCAGAGCGATAAGCAGCGCCTCGGGTACCGCCTCAGTGCGGCTGCGCCAACCGGGGATGATGATGGTCCGCGCGGTTTCCAGCAGTTCCATACCGCCGTCCGCCAATACCTGAATGCCGCCCATGGCGCGCATCGGTCCCTGATCGACGCCGACGATCAGGTGTTCGTACCAGGGAAAATCGAACTCCGGTCGCGCCAGGCCGAAGATCTCCACGGCAATCCCGAACTCGAAAGTGCAGAGACCGTCGTAGGCCAGAATTGCGACTAATCCGGGTTCAATGTGCATTTGGCGGAAAATTCCCAGTGAGTGTCTTGTGCGCCACTGTAGCGGTAACGGCGAGTTGGATACAGTCCTCCTACGCCCACACACGCTTTGGAGAACACCCATGACCAGCCTGGTTCGCGACATTCCTGCCGCTCCATCCGCCGTTGCCTTGATGCACTTCAGCAACCGCCTGACCTTTGAAACCGACTGTTCCGACGTCTTTGGCAGCCAGCAGGCCGGCGACGTGGATTTCGTTCTGGTGGATGTGCGCGGTCCGTTGGCGTTCGAGCGCGGTCATGTGCCGGGCGCGATCAACATTCCTCAGCGCTTGATCAGCGCTGAACTACTGGCGGCTTACCCGAAAACCACGCTGTTCGTGGTGTATTGCGCCGGTCCTCACTGCAATGGCGCGAACAAGGCTGCGGTGAAGCTCGCGGCACTGGAATACCCGGTCAAGGAAATGATCGGCGGAGTAACCGGGTGGCTGGATGAAGGCTTTGAGTTGAGCCGCGCGGTTGAACGGCAAGCCAGTGCGGCCATCGGATGCGAGTGCTGATCACGACACATTGTCGAGTGAGCTCTTGTGGCGAGGGAGCTTGCTCCCGCTCGGCTGCGTAGCAGTCGTAAAAACTGCCGATGCGTTCTATCAGGAAAACGCATCAACTTTATTGCGACCGCTTCGCGATCGAGCGGGAGCAAGCTCCCTCGCCACAGGGGAGTGCTAAACCCTGGACACGGCCGCGTGCCATTCATCGAGCGTCGCTTGCAACCAGTCGAACACTTGGCGGTAAGCGGTGCTGTCGTCCTGATCCCGGGGCAGGGGCGACTCTTCGCCGAAGTGAGCATTGAGTAGCGCGACCGACTCGGCGTTCCATTCCGGGTGAAACTGCAATCCCACGTGGGTCGAGCCCACGGCGTACATCTGCTGCTCACACAAGGCACTGCTGGCCAGTAACCGTGCATCTGGCGGCAGGTCGATCGCATCCTCATGCCATTCCAGTACCTTCAATGCGCGCCCATCGGCGAAGGTCACCGAGGTCCAGCCGGTTTCGGTCTGGGCCATTCGCCGCACGTTCCCACCCAGACTCAGGGCCAGCAACTGCGCGCCCAGGCAAATGGCGAACACTGGTGCGCCCTGCGCGAGGCTGGCGGCCAGCCACCGACGTTCCTCGGCCAGCCACTCGGGACCTGCGTTGGCTTCATAGGGCCCGCCCAGAATGATTACCGGCGCAGCGCCTGCTGGCGGAAGCTGACCAAGATCGGCGCGAAACACCTTCAGCGTCAGCCCCCGGGACTCGGCCCAATCGTCAATTGCACCCGGGCCTTCGGCGGGGTGGTGCTGGATCAGGTTCAACGAGGTCGAATGCTCGGGCATGGCGCGGCTCTCAGGTGGCAGTGAATTGTGCGCTCGGCTTTTTCCGTCGGTACGTGCGGCATCTTGACTGAAAACGAGGTGTTTCTGAAGGTCGTTGCACCGCGCTGGCGCACGTAATTACCGGGTGAAACACCTCGATTGCTTTTTTATAACTATTTGTCGCATATGCACAATTTGCATCCTGGGTGCAGCTCTAGACTGCCGGCCACTTCGATAAATACTAGCCACAAGCTACCCATCGAATGCTGCCAATAAGAGTCTCCGCACACAGGAGTTATAAATGAAGAAGCTAGTGATGTTCGGTGCTCTGGCACTGTCCGTGTTGTCCCTTTCGGCCGTGGCCGAAGATGCCAAGCCGATCCGTCTGGGGATTGAAGCCGGCTACCCACCGTTCTCGTTCAAGACGCCTGAAGGCAAACTCAGCGGCTTTGACGTGGACATCGGCGACGCGCTGTGTGAGCAGATGAAAGTCAAATGTACCTGGGTCGAGCAAGAGTTCGATGGCCTGATCCCGGCGCTCAAGGTCAAGAAAATCGACGCGATCCTGTCGTCGATGACCATCACCGACGACCGCAAGAAGAACGTCGACTTCACTATCAAGTACTACCACACCCCGGCACGCTTCGTGATGAAGGAAGGCACCAACATCAAAGACCCGCTGACCGAACTCAAAGGCAAGAAAGTCGGTGTGCTGCGCGCCAGTACCCACGACCGCTTCGCCACTGAAGTGCTGGTACCGGCAGGGATCAACCTGGTGCGCTACGGCTCCCAGCAGGAAGCCAACCTGGACATGACCTCCGGTCGCCTCGACGCGATGCTGGCTGACTCGGTCAACCTTGATGACGGCTTCCTGAAAACCGACGCCGGCAAAGGCTTCGCATTCGTTGGCCCGGAATACGAAGACGCCAAGTACTTCGGCGGTGGTGCCGGTATTGCGGTGCGCAAAGGCGATAAAGAGCTGGCGGACAAGTTCAACACCGCCATCAACGAAATCCGCACCAACGGCAAGTACAAGCAAGTGCAGGACAAGTACTTCAAGTTCGACGTTTACGGAAAATAATTTCTCCGTTCAAAAAGGTGGCTACCGTTGACGCGGTGGCCACCTTTTTTGTGCCCATATGAATCACTCTGCCCGACACATTACCTCGTAGGAGCTGCCGAAGGCTGCGATCCTTTGATCTGAAAAGATCGTCCGAACGCGGCCCGAGCCTTCGGCAGCTCCTACGAGGCTCAACACAGGAGCCCGCCATGCAACGTATCGATCATCAACTGCCCTGGAGCCACCTCGGCACCGAGCGCCGCCTCAGTGTGTTTCGTTTTGGCGCGGGTTTGCGCAAGGTCTACATTCAGGCCAGTCTGCACGCCGATGAGCTGCCGGGCATGCGTACGGCCTGGGAGCTGAAAAAGCGTCTCACCGAACTCGAAGCCCAGGGCCAGCTCAACGGCGTTATCGAACTGGTGCCGGTGGCCAACCCGATTGGCCTGGACCAGCATCTGCAAAGCGCCCACATGGGCCGTTTCGAGCTGGGCAGCGGGAAGAATTTCAACCGGGCTTTCTACGAACTCAGCGGGCCGGTGGGTGAGTTGATCGGTTCGCAGTTGGGGAGCGACGCCGACGCCAACATTGTGTTGATCCGCCAGACCATGGGTCAGGTCCTCGACCGGTTGCCGGCACCGGCGTCACAGCTGGAGGCCTTGCATCGGTTGTTGTTGCGTCATGCCTGTGAGGCTGACATCACCCTGGATTTGCATTGCGATTTCGAGGCAGCCATCCATCTTTATGCGCTGCCGCAACACTGGCCGCAGTGGCAGTCTCTGGCGGCGCGGTTGAAGGCCGGGGTGGCGTTGTTGTGTGAAGACTCCGGTGGCAGTTCGTTCGATGAGTCCTGCTCGTCGCCGTGGTTGCGGCTGGCCAAAGCGTTTCCAGAGGCGGCGATTCCACCGGCCAACCTTGCCACGACGCTGGAGCTGGGGAGCATGGGCGACACGCGGGTTGATCAGGCTCAAGCCAATTGCGAGGCGATCCTTGGGTTTCTGGCGGAGCAGGGTTTTATTGCCGGGCAGTGGCCGCAAGCGCCAAGCGAGTGCTGTGAGGGGGTGCCGTTCGAGGGGACGGAGTATCTGTTTGCGCCGCATCACGGGGTGGTGAGTTTTCTGCGTGAGGCGGGTGAGTGGGTCGAGAAGGGCGATGCGTTGTTTGAGGTGGTTGATCCGTTGAGTGATCGGGTGACGGTGGTGTGTGCCGGGACCAGTGGGGTGTTGTTTGCGCTGGATCGTGGGCGGTATACGCAGCCGGGTACCTGGCAAGCGAAAGTGGCGGGGCGGGAGGCGATTCGGGTTGGGAAGTTGGTCAACGATTGAGCTTTTGGTCTAGGCGGCCTGATAGCCGGCCTGTCTTTTGCTGGTGTACATATCCGTTTCTGCGGTAACGGCGGCTGGCGGTTTCGCCCTTACGGCAACTCCCTTTGGCAAACGCCCCAAAGGAAGCAAAGGTCTTCGCCCCGAGCGTACGGCCCCTCGCTGGGGCTCGGGGTTCCCTCGCTTCGGTGTCCATCAGGGGGCATCGCCTACGGTCTGCTGCGCGACGACCTCCTCTCGATGTGTCCGGCTGCGCCGTACGGCGCTGCGCGCCAACCCCCTGCTGAACACCTCCACTCGGCCTCCCGAAGGGGCGGGTGGATCAAGATCAACAGCGGCAGGCGAGCTAACGCTCGGCCTGTTGAGTGGTGGGAGCGGGCACGCCGCTTCATTGTGGGTGGGTGATATCTGTAGGAGCTGCCGCAGGCTGCGATCTTTTGATCTTGGCGGTCTGACAGCCGGCCTGAGTGGTTTAGGGGCGGTTTTCGGAGGTGCTTCTTGTGGTGTTAGGCTCTGGGGCGAATTCGCCGTATTTCTGGGAAGGTCCATGTTTCGTTTTTTTGCTGTGTTGATGTTGCTGGTGTCTTCCGTTGCCCACGCGGCGCTCAACGGTGATTTGCCGTTGCCGTACCTTGAGCAATCGAACCCTGATTCGCGCAATCAGCCGTTGGTGATTTTTCTTCATGGTTCTGGCAGTAACGAAGAGGACCTGTTCGACATCAAGGATGAGTTGCCGGCGCAGTACACGTACCTGTCAATGCGGGCGCCGCAGACGGTGGAGGAGGACAGTTATCAGTGGTTTCGCAAGAAGGGCGAAGGCGCTTATGACGGTGATACCGACGATCTGAACAGCAGCAGCGCGCTGATTGTCGATTTCGTCGCGCAGGCGGCGAAGAAGTATCACACCGAGGCCGATAAGGTGTTTCTGGTGGGGTTCAGCCAAGGCGCGATCATGTCGTATGAAGTCGCCTTGCGTCATCCCGACGTGGTGCGCGGGATTGCGGCGTTGAGTGGCAAGGTTCTGCCGGTGTTGCGATCGCAGCTCAAGGCCGACAAGGCGCTTGAGCCACTGGCGATTTTCATCGGTCACGGGACCGCTGACCTGAAGCTGCCCTACAGCGATGGCAGTGAGGCCAGCAGCCTGTTGCAGAGCATTGCGCTCACGCCTGAATTTCATGCTTATCCGGGCATCGGCCACACCATCAGTGCGACCGAAATGCAGGATTTGAATGCCTGGCTGCTGCGGATCAATCAGTAGCCGGGGGCTTATTTATCGCCAAGGATCTGTTTGACCAGTGCCGCATGCCCAGCCTTGTCGTCGGCGCGGGAGATGATCTGGATCAGCATCATGCGCGTGCCGGAGCCAGCCAGCAGGCTGGTGTTGAGGGTCGGGCCACCGCCCTGGGTGGCGGTGCTATCGATCTGACGCAGGCCGAGGCCTTTGACGGTCAGGCTTTTTTCGCTTTGTTTGTTGAAGTCAGACAAAGCCTCGCGTTGCTGAGTGGCAAAACCGGACACTGACTCATCGAGAAATGCGGCGTCGTTGTCTTTGACGTTCAGGCCGTTGGGCAAGGTGTTTTCGGCGACGATCAGTACGGTTTTGCTCGCCTGATTGGTGTACATGGTGCCTTCTGCGCCGGAAGTACCCTGGGCCGCGTCGCCACCTGCCAGTGGGTTGGCGATGAAACCCTGGGGCAGGGTGAAAGCGAATTTGCCGCCCAGCGCCGAGATTTTTTGCGCGGGTGCGGTTTTCGCGGCCGGTTGCTTGGCGGCGTAAACGCTCACGGCAGCGAAGCTGGTGACCGCTGTCAGGAACAGGACAACGGCTTTTTTAGTAAACGACATGCAAACTCTCCGGGGTAATCGCGCGGTGGCGGCGATCATCCCACGGCCAACCTTGATCACTCCAGCGCGATCTTGAGTCATGGCGCGAGAGGCGACGTGAGGTCACGATCAAGGCTTGAGTGAAGTATCAGCACCGCCAACGTGCTTGGCCGGTACTCGTTCGATCGCCACTTCGGGCATTTGTCGGGCGTTACCACGCGATGGCGCGGCCAGCCGCTTGGTAATCAGCAACATGCCAAGGGACACCGCCACGCCGAGGACGAATGCACCCCACCCCCAATGTGGCAGTGCCAACGCCAGCGTCAGGCAGAATGCCGCGAACGAGTACATGCCGGTGGCCGTGGCCCGCAGTAACGCGGCGGTGAACGCCGGCCCTCGGGTTTGCTGGGAGAACACCGCCATGACGCTGCCGAGCACCGGGAACACCGCGAGCAATCCGCTCCAGCGTTCGCCAACGGTGCTGGCGAGCAAGGTCACCGCCAGGGTCAGAAGCGCCCCGGCCAGCATGCGCAGCAAGAGTTTGTCGGACTTCGGCGCAGGACCTGAAGCCAAGGGCTGGACTGACGGAAACAGATAAGGTGCCGCGAGCAGCGCAGTGGTCGCAGCGAGGGTCGAAAACACCAGCGACGCTGGAATCAGCGACAACACCACGGCCGCCGTGGCCCAACTCAGCAGGGCGATCATCAATGCCGCAGGCCAGTCGAGTTTTTGCGCCGCCTGGGCGTAAACCACGCAGAAGGCGATCATCGCAAACATCGCTGACAGGGCGGCTGTCGCCGCTTGCGCCGCGAAGGCCGGACCTTGCTCAACTGCCAGAAAAAACAGAATCGGCCCCACCACCACCGGCAATCCTGACAACCAACCGGCTACGCTCGGTCCCCAGCGTTTGCCTGCGAGGGAAATCAACAAGAGAAAACCGGGGATCAGCGACAGTTTCAGAAGCAGCACGGACAAGTCCTTGGTCAATGGCAGTCGCCACAGCATACCCGGCTTCGTCTCGCCATCGACTACCCTAAAAGGTGAGCGAGGGCCGCGTATCACGTCGTCGGGTGCGGTCACTGCTCAGGTGCGGCATTGGTGCCGCCTCTGGACGACCACACGTATGGAGTCAGATTGATGAAAGCAACGACCTGCGCCTGTCCCAACTGCACGTGCAAACTGGGTGAGCACTCTATCGTCCGTCACGGCAAACACTATTGCTGTGAGGGTTGCGCCAAGCATCATGAACACGGCGAAGCCTGCACCTCGGCGGGTTGCCAATGCGCCAAGGGGGTTCACGGCTGAAAACCTCTGCCTGAACGTGGAGCCGGTTGCGCTCCACGTTGAGCAGACGTGTCAACTGGCAGCAATCGCGGTGCCTCGTTACCATGAGGTCTTCGCCCTTTATCACGATCCTTGCCCATGGCCCTTGCCGCTCCGCCTGATCTCAGTGACACCGATGTGCCGGTGCAGCCATTGGCGCGCACCTATCCGCGCGGCTTGTATATAGAGCCGCACGAGCATGTCTGGGGTCAGTTGTTGTATGCGATGAGCGGGGTGATGTGGGTCGAGACTCCGGCCGAAACGCTGGTGGTACCGCCGCAACGGGCGGTCTGGTTACCGCCGGGCGTCGTGCACGGGATTCGCGTGGTGTCGGACTTGCAGATGCGCAATATCTACCTGCGTCCGGCGTTGGCCGCGACTCTGGACAGCAGCGTTCAGGTGATCGAGGTCGGCGGTTTGCTGCGCGAGTTGATCCTCGGATTGGTGGAGCAGGGCGACAGTGGGCCGGCGGAGTACTACGAGGCGCTGGTGGGGCTGGCATTGCTGGAGCTGAAACGGGCGAAACGTTCGTTGCTGAAAATTCCCATGCCGGGCAACAGCGAGCGGCGGCTGGTCAATCTCTGTCAGGCGGTCATGGCCGCACCATCGCTGGACATCCCCTTTGAGCAGCACGCCGAAAATGCCGGCGCCAGCGTGCGGACCCTGGCGCGGTTGTTCAAGGATGGCTTGGGCATGGGTTTTGCCGAGTGGCGGCGTCAGGTGCAATTGGCGATTGCGGTCGCCGAGCTGATCCAGGGTGTGCCGGTCAGCGCAATCGCCCGTGAGCTGGGCTATTCGGCGAGCAGCTTCAGCGACATGTTTCGCCGCGAGTTGGGTGTTCCACCCTCGCAGTTTTCCCGCGAAGGCGATTCCAGCTCGGCGCCGTAGAAGGGCATTTGGCCGAAATCCTGAAGTACTTGGCCGATCGCTTTAGCGGCGATTCTCTAGACTCTGTGCATCCCCCATTGCACGGAGTTCAGCATGAACTACCTCATTTCACTGGCTATTGGTCTTGGCGTCGGCCTGCTCTACGGCGCGCTGGATTTCCGCTCGCCCGCGCCACCGGCCATCGCGCTGGTGGGGTTGCTGGGCATGCTGGCTGGCGAGCAGTTGTGGCCCATGGGGCGGCAGTTGGTTGCTGGCTGGATCTCCTGAAATCCCTTCATTTATCTGGTAGACATTCCCATGAAAGCACTGCAATTCGATAAAACCGGTGATCTGGCGGCCCTGCATTTCGTTGAGGTGCCGACCCCGGTTCCGGGCGCCAACGAAGTGTTGGTGCAGATAAAGGCTGCTGGCCTGAATCCCAGCGACGTGAAGAACGTGCTCGGACGTTTTCCCTACACCACGCTGCCGCGGATTCCCGGTCGCGACTTTGCCGGTGTGGTGATTGAAGGTCCGCAAGCGCTGATCGGTCAGGAAGTCTGGGGCACGGGCCGCGAGTTGGGCTTTTTCGCCGATGGCTCCCATGCGCAATACGTGAAGCTGCCGGCCAAGGGCATCGCCCTCAAACCGACGCATTTGAGCTTTGCCCAGGCTGCCAGTCTTGGCGTGCCATACACCACGGCGTGGGATGCGCTGGAGCGCAGCCTGGTGACCGCGCAAACCCGTTTGCTGGTGATCGGTGGCGGTGCGGTGGGGAGCGCGGCGCTGGCGCTGGCAAAAATTCGCGGCGCCCAGGTGTTGGCGGCGGCGCGACGTCCCGAGCAGGTCAAAGCTTTGCAGGACCAAGGCTTTAATACAATTCAGCTGGAAACACCGGAGGCGCTGGGCGCTCAGGTCAATGCGGTTTTCGCGGGCGGTGCCGACGTGATTTTCGACACCACAGGTTTCTGGCTACCGGCGGCGGTAGCGGCGCTGGCCACTTTCGGCCGCATCGCAATCATCGCCGCACCGGTCGACGGGCATGTGCAACTGCCGGCGCTGGCGTTGTATCGCCGTGGCGGTTCGGTGATCGGGATCAACTCATTGCTGTACGGCGTCGAAGCCTGCGCTGTGATGCTTGAGCAGTTTGGTCGGTTCTTCGATGAAGGATTGTTGCCGCTACCGGAAGGGTTGGTGGAGTCGCCACTGGCCGAGGGGCTTGAGCGTTATGCCGAGGTGAATCAGGGCAGCGGCGATAAGGTGATTTTGTTGCCGTGATGCTGCCCCGTAGGAGCTGGCGTAGCCTGCGATCTTTTTCACGCTAACGTCGAAAATCAACGGATCGCAGCCTTCGGCAGCTCCTACGGGCGTAGCCTCACGCCTCAGGCACACCCTTCTCCCACGCCGACCAGTTCTTCAGAATCTCCTGCACCAGCGGGTTTCCGGTGCGGAAGAGGTTTTCCAGGGCCGGCACAAAACCACCCTGATCGGCGTACTTGAGCAGGTTGTCGACTTCGCTGTAACCCGGATACGGACGGTCGAAGTCGGAACCGGCGCGCACCACGGCCAAGCGCTGGATATCCACCAGACCTTCACGGCTTGCGCGCAGCAGCGCCTCATACGTCGAGTTGTCTTCCTGCTGAGTCGTGCAATAAACGCCTTTGTTGTCTGTCAGCAACCGGGTCCAGACTTCGGCGCGTTCGCTCAGGCGTGTTCCGGAAAACCAGGTATTGCCCGCCAGGGTGTCGCACTGAGTGACCACCGGTGGTTGATTGGCCGGGGCATAGGGGTATTTCACCCGCCACGCGACGGACTCCTTGCTTTCGCTGAGTGCTACTTTCGCGCTCAGGGCGAAGGCCTTGGCTTGCAGCTTCGGGTTGAGCTCGAAGACTTCGGTCTTGTAGTCCAGCGGCGGTTTTTCGTTCGGACCTTTGGTGTTGATGCCGATGTAACCGGTCGGCCACGCCGAAGGAGCGTCCCGCGAATCCACTTCCCATTGCGTGCCGAACTCCACCAGATAGTGCGCCCACGCGGCGGTGCCAATGGTGCCGTGGTGTGGGTTGATGCCGGCAATTCCGGCGATCAGGAAATAGCTTTTGCGCAGATCGAATTTCGGTGACAGGGCCAATGCCAGCGTGGATGCCGCGGCGTTGGTCTGGCCCATGCCGGTGACCATCAGGCAAACCTGCTGTGTATTGCAGCGAATGTTCGGGTACTCGGCGGAAAGTCCCGGAACGCGGATCTCCTGCTTGAGCTCCAGGCGATCAATCCAGTTTTGCGCTTCCGGGGCGAACATGCTGATCAGCATGACTTTCGGCGTGATCGGCGCTTCGCTCGCCCAGACACTGGAAGAGAACAGGGCGCTGCAGGCCAGACCGGCTGACAGAGAAAGGCGTGTAACTGTGTGCATGGAACCTCCTTGGTAGATGTTGAAAACGAACCAGCTTGCCACTCAGAACTGATACCCGACACCCGCGTAATAACCCCAGCCATTGGAGCGAGCGCGGAAGTTGCCGTCACCGAAGTTCAACTCGCTGCCATCCTCCCAGTTGCCGCCGTTATGGAAGTAACGCCCGACCAAGGTGAAGCGCAGGTGCGTGAATGAATAGAGCAATACGTTAGTGGCCACGGTGGCGTTGGCCGTGCGCGCCGGATTGTCTTTGTGCAGGTCTGAACCAAAGTCGAAGTTGGTGAAACCGATGTAAGTCAATGACGCGCCATTGCTGAAGCTATCGATGGGCACGATGTACTTCAACTGGGCGCGATAACCATCCCACGAGTATTCGTTGCTGGCTCCGTAGTTCTCCCACTGATAGCGCCCGTAGAAGTTGGCCGACAGGTTGACCCGCGAATGGGTGTCGATGTCAGTGCCCAGGCCACTGTAAAGCGTGTTGGCGCGATTGGCGGTGCTGCTGCCGTGGTCGTAGATCCAGTCGAACGCGACATACCATTCCTTGAACGGCCCGACCGCCAGGCTGCGACCGGCCAGGTAGTCGATGGAAATACGTGGCTCGTGCTCCATGAACAACGGCGAACCGTGATCCCAGACGCCTTTGTCATGGCTGTTGCCGATGCCGAGGATCTTCGGGGCGTCAATATAGCCATACAGTTCGAACGGCCCCTTGCGCCCGAAGTACTCGTACTCCAGGTAAACGTCGTCGGCCGGTTGTGGGCCGAAGCGGATGTCCTTGCTGCCGATCAGCGTCAGGTCCTGATTGAACCAGTCCGACAGGTACGCGCCCTTTTTCGGTGGGCTGGCTTCAGCGCTCAGGGTCTCGCCTTGGGCGGACTCATCAACAGTTTTTTCTTGAGCCAGGGCCGCGGAGCTGAGTAGCCCCGTAACGGAGCTTAGTAGCAAGGATGCAGCAAAAGTGGGGCAGGACGCGGTGCGTCTGAAAGTGACGTGCATTGAAAATCCCTGTTCGTGCAGTGGTTGGTAGAACTTGAACGCTGATGCGCTGATGAACCGTTCAAGTTACTAGCGCAAACGTTTGCATGTTGCGGACCAACTTGGAATAGGCGATTGAAATAAATGGAAACTTTGTGAATTAGCTGACGTTTTGGTTAGCAATTTGCCCCATCAGCGAGCGCGTCTGTTCGAAAGCGGGACGGGCTCTGTCAGCTCTTGCACCGTGCTCTGCTAGAATCGCAGATCTAGAATTCCAGAGGTTGTTCCCATGAGCGAGCCGATTCGCCTGACCCAGTACAGCCACGGCGCAGGCTGTGGCTGCAAGATTTCGCCTCAGGTGCTGGAGGTGATTCTGGCCGGTAGCGGCGCGCAGAATCTCGACCCAAAACTTTGGGTGGGCAATGCATCGCGCGATGATGCGGCGGTGTATGCCATCGACGACGAGCGTGGCGTGGTGTCGACCACTGACTTCTTCATGCCGATTGTCGATGACCCGTTCGACTTCGGCCGCATCGCTGCCACCAATGCCATCAGCGATATCTACGCCATGGGCGGTGATCCGTTGATGGCGATTGCGATTCTCGGCTGGCCGGTCAACGTGCTGGCGCCGGAGATTGCCCGGGAGGTGATTCGCGGCGGCCGTTCGATCTGTGATGAGGCGGGTATTCCATTGGCCGGCGGGCATTCGATCGACGCGCCGGAGCCGATCTTCGGTCTGGCGGTCACCGGGCTGGTGCAAAAGCGCCACATGAAGCGCAACGACACCGCCACCGCTGGTTGCTTGCTGTACCTCACCAAACCGCTGGGTATCGGTATCCTCACCACAGCCGAGAAGAAGGGCAAGCTGCGCGCCAGCGATGTGGGCCTGGCTCGTGACTGGATGTGCACCCTGAACAAACCCGGTAGCCGCTTCGGCAAACTCGATGGTGTGACCGCGATGACCGACGTCACCGGTTTCGGGTTGCTGGGGCATCTGGTGGAAATGGCCGATGGCAGTGCTGTGACCGCACGTATTTATTACGACCGGGTGCCACGTCTGCCGGGTGTCGAGTACTACCTCGATCAAGGCTGCGTGCCAGGCGGTACTCTGCGTAACTTCGACAGCTACGCCAACAAGGTCGGACGTGTGCAGGAACTGCACAAACGCGTGTTGTGCGATCCGCAGACCAGCGGTGGTTTGCTGATTGCCGTGACACCCGAGGGCAATGAGCAGTTTCTTGCCGTTGCCACTGAACTGGGGCTGAACCTCGCGCCGATCGGTGAGTTGGTTGAGCGACAGGGCAACGCGGTAGAGGTGATTTGATGCCCATCGATTTCACTGATTACCGCGACATCTTCCTCAACGACCGGCCGATGATGGATACCCGCGCGCCGGTCGAGTTCACCAAGGGTTCGTTCCCCGGGGTGATCAACCTGCCGCTGATGACGGACGACGAACGTGAGCGCATTGGTACTTGTTACAAGCAGCAAGGCCAGCAGGCCGCCATCGTGCTCGGGCATCAGTTGGTCTCGGGCGAGATCAAGGCTGCGCGTATCCAGGCCTGGGCTGATTTTGCCCGGGCTAATCCCGACGGTTACCTGTATTGCTTTCGCGGCGGTTTACGTTCGCAGATTGTTCAGCAATGGCTCAAGGACGAGGCGGGCATCGACTACCCTCGGGTCGGTGGCGGCTACAAGGCGATGCGGACTTTCCTGCTGGAAACGGTCGATCAGGCAGTCGAACAGTGCGACTTTGTCTTGCTCGGCGGCATGACCGGCACCGGTAAAACCGATGTCCTCACCCGTTTGAACAATGGTCTGGACCTTGAAGGTCACGCCAATCATCGCGGTTCCAGCTTCGGTAAACGTGCGACCGGGCAGCCCACCAATATCGACTTCGAGAATCGCCTGGCGGTGGACGTGCTGAAAAAGCGCGCCCGTGGCATAGAGCAGTTCGTGCTCGAAGATGAAAGCCGTATGGTTGGCAGCTGTGCCTTGCCACTTGCGCTGTATCAGGGCATGCAGCAGTTTCCGATGGTCTGGCTTGAAGACAGCCTGCAGGGTCGGGTCGAGCGAATTTTGCGTGATTACGTGGTGAATCTATGTGCGGAATTCATCACTGTGTATGGCGATGAAGGATTCGCACAGTTCTCTGAGCGTTTACTGGGAAGCCTGAACAACATCAGCAAACGCCTGGGCGGCGAGCGTCATCAGCGCATGTTCGAATTGATGGAGGCCGCGTTGGCCGAGCAGGTGCGCAGCGGTGCAGTGGACTTGCATCGTGGCTGGATCGAAGGATTGTTGAAAGAGTATTACGACCCGATGTACGCCTTCCAGCGCGAGAAGAAAGGCGCTCGAATCGAGTTCGTTGGCGAGCAGACCGCCGTGCTTGAGTACTTGCATGAGCGCGGTAACCGTTAAAACCGAGACGCAGGCGCTGGCTAATCAGCGCCTGCAATCCCCTTTAAAGCACCAACGCCCCGATCAGCCCGCAAATCACGCCAATCAACATGGTCAGCACGGCCACGGTCACCAGCACTCGGGTGTCAAAATCCTTACGCAGCATCAGCAGTGACGGCAGGCTGATGCTCGGCAAGGTCATGAGTAGCGCGACGGCCGGTGCGGTACCCAAACCCAGGGTCATCATGGTTTGCACGATGGGGATTTCCGCGGCGGTGGGGATCATGAACAGCGTGCCGACGATGGCCAGTGGTATCAGCCATAGCAAGCTGTCAGCCATCGCGCCGTCAACGTGAGGGAACAGCCAGACCCGGGCGGCGCCCAGAACCAGTACTGCCAGCACGTAGATCGGAATAGTGGTCCAGAACAGTTGCCACAAGGTCCGCGCCCAGCGGCTCAGGAAGGGTTGTGCGTCGGTTGTGCGGGTGGCTTCGGCCACTGCTTCCAGCGCCGCCTCTGGCATGTACTCGGGGCGCGAGATGCGTTGGGCGACCAACGAAACACCCAGTACCAGCACAATCCCCGCCACCAGCCTCAGGGCGGTAAAGCCCCAGCCGAGTACGAAGCCCATGAACACCAGCGTTGCCGGGTTGAGTACCGGGTTGGCAATCCAGAACGCCAACGCCGCATCCACCGAGACGTTCTGACGGCGCATGCCTGACACCACGGGCGCGGCGCAGCAGGTGCACATCATGCCTGGCAGGGCGAACAACCCGCCGCGCAAGGTCGAAGCAAAACCGGCACGGCCGAACAACCGCAGCAGCCAGTCTCGCGGTATCAATACCTGCAACAGAGAACCCAGAATCACCGCCAGTACGGCCGCTTTCCAGATCGCCAGGAAGTACACCTTGGCGTACGCCAGTGCAGCGGCGAGCGGTGCAGTTTGTTCATCGTTGAGGATCGAGGCGCCGATGCTGTGGTTATCGGCGGCGGCGAAGGCCTTGAGGTAGTAGGGCGACCACTTGACGTAGTAGAGGCCGATACAGGCGACCAGCAGGAACAGGGCGGGTTTCCACCAGAGCGTCAAGCCCCGGTTGGGGGCCGCTAAGGAGTTGGACATGCAGAGGCTCCGGACAATAGGGACAGTGGGGCATCATACTCCAGTGCAGTCTAGTCCAGCGGCCCGGATAACGGTGGGCACAAGCCGACCCATTATGTCGGACATGTCTGCGGGCCGTTGTTCAGCTCCTGCTTATAGCTGTGGCTGAGCACCGTGACCTTGCCGTTGTGCCAGGTCAGAGTCAGCACGTACAGCGAGTCGAAATCGCTGGATGGCCAATCGTCGAGAAGGGGGCGTGTTTCACCGGTGGCCTCTTCAGCCACCTTGTTGATCAACTCCGGCAGATAGCCATGGGACCAGGCCGTGTAGATGATCGAGTTGTGGTACTTGTCGTGAAGCAACTCGTCGGCCATTTCGCCGATGTCGTTGACCGAAAACTCGATGTTCACCGGCAGCCCGAGCTTGATCGCGGTGGGGCTGATGGTCAGCAGCGGACGGAGGTAGCTGTAGGAGTTGTCGAACTCGCCTTCCTCGACGTTGCGCGTCGGATTGGCGGCAAACACGTAATTGGCCTTGCCGAACTTCTCAGGCAGTAGCTGTGCCAGTTTGATCGCGCGGTTCAGGCCCTGGCAGTTCAGCTGTCCGAGACCACCAGCTGGCTTTTCTGCGTGACGTAAAAACACCAGGGTTTGGGTGCCGTCTGCAGGTTGAGCCCAGCTCTCACTGGCCTTCAGCGCCAGGAACAGGGCGCAGGTCATGAGCAAGGCCGCACAGAACACAACGGTGCGCGGTTTCAGGTTTTTAACGAAGTTCAGGTGCTTTTTCATTGAGTTATTATTCTTCAGCGCATTCGATTAAGGCTGACAAAACATCACACTGAGAGCGCTCGGCTTCAAGTGCTTTTCATGTCGTGGGGCCGATGTGTCTAACGCAAGGGCAGCCTTGAGAGTCCGCTGGCACCCTTTGGTTCGATTCGAAACGGCGCGCATTACTTTATCTGCGGGACCGGGCTGGCTGCCGGGAAGGTTATCGACAGAATGTTTCTGATTTAACCTGCCCCGGCCAACGCCGTTCCTATAATCTAGCCGCCGTAAAGGCCTGACTTCTGCCGCAACCAAGGCCCACCCTCTGCCATTCAATTGTCACTGGATGTTCACCATGACCGATCTGTCTGCATTCCCGATCACCGAAAAATGGCCTGCGCAGTTTCCCGAGTGGATACAGCTCTATTCCTTGCCAACGCCCAACGGCGTCAAAGTCTCGATCATGCTCGAAGAAACCGGTTTGCCTTACGAGCCGCACCGGGTGGGTTTCGACACCAATGATCAGCTGTCTCCAGCATTTCTGTCGCTGAACCCCAACAACAAGATTCCTGCGATCCTGGACCCCCACGGGCCGGATGATCAGCCACTGGCGTTGTTCGAGTCCGGGGCGATTCTGATCTACCTCGCCGACAAAAGCGGGCAACTGCTGGCGCAGGAATCGGCTGCGCGTTACGAGACGATTCAGTGGCTGATGTTCCAGATGGGCGGCATCGGACCGATGTTTGGCCAGTTGGGCTTTTTCAATAAATTTGCCGGCAAGGACTACGAAGACAAGCGTCCGCGTGACCGTTATGTCGACGAGAGCAAGCGTTTGCTGAAGGTGCTCGACGGACGTCTGCAAGGCCGCGACTGGATCATGGGCGAGCGTTACACCATTGCCGATATTGCAACTTTCCCTTGGGTGCGCAACCTGATCGGCTTCTATGAAGCGGGGGATCTGGTCGGGATCAAGAACTTCCCGAATGTGTTGCGTGTACTGGAACGCTTCCTGGCACGGCCGGCAGTGATTCGCGGGCTGGAAATTCCCAAGTAACGGCAAACAACGCCACTCCAGCACAATGCCTTGGAGTGGCATTACGTCGCGATCAAGAGTCTGCTGGCGGAGCCCGAGGCTTTTCGCTGACAAGAGCCAGACTGTTACGGATTCGGAAACAAACTGTTCCTGAACTTACGTTTGTATCGGTGGGGGAGAGGGGCATAAGCTCCCTTCCTTTATGACTTTTGTCTTGTCCAGGCCGTTGGCCTCCTGCCAGGAAATCCCATGTCCAGCCAGTTCCCCGAAGCCCGTCCGCGCCGTTTACGTCGTAATCCACAGTTACGCAGCCTGTTCCAGGAAACCGAGTTCACCCTCAATGACCTGGTGCTGCCGATCTTTGTCGAAGAAGAAATCGACGATTTCGTGCCGATTACCAGCATGCCCGGCGTGCGGCGGATTCCAGAGTCGAAACTGGCCGGGGAAATCGAGCGCTATGCGCGGGCCGGCATCAAGTCAGTGATGACCTTCGGGGTTTCCCACCACCTGGATGGCAGCGGCAGCGACACTTGGAACGAAAACGGTCTGGTGTCGCGCATGGCGCGGATCTGCAAGGACGCGGTGCCGGAGATGATCGTGATGTCCGACACCTGTTTTTGCGAGTACACCGATCATGGCCACTGTGGGGTGATTCACTCGGGTGAGGTCGACAACGACAAAACCCTGATCAACCTCGGCAAGCAAGCCGTCGCTGCCGCGCGTGCCGGGGCGGACGTGATTGCGCCTTCAGCGGCAATGGACGGTCAAGTCCAGGCGATTCGCCGGGCCCTCGACGAAGCCGGTTTCAGCCAGACCTCGATCATGGCCTATTCGACCAAATTTGCCTCGGCACTCTACGGCCCGTTCCGTGAAGCCGGCGGCAGCGCGCTCAAAGGTGATCGCAAAAGTTACCAGATGAACCCGATGAACCGCCGCGAGGCCGTGCGTGAGTCGCTGCTTGACGAGCAGGAAGGCGCAGATGCACTGATGGTCAAACCAGCCGGTGCGTATCTGGACATCATCCGTGATATCCGCGAAGCGTCGCGTTTGCCGTTGGCGGCTTACCAGGTGAGTGGCGAGTACGCGATGATCAAGTTCGGCGCTGCCGCCGGTGCCATCGATGAAGACCGCGTGGTGCGCGAGAGCCTGGGCGCGATCAAGCGAGCGGGTGCGGACCTGATCTTCACCTACTTTGCGATGGACCTGGCGTTGAGCGGGATTTAAGCCGCTGGCATGCCGTTGTTACCAGAGGAACGGCTTGATCCCGTGGTCCCGGAAGTAACGCTCGATGACTTTCGGGTCGGCAGACAGGTCGGCGATGGCCACGTAATTGTCAGGCCTTAATAGATAGAAGCCGTTGCGCGCCAGCCCGGCGGCTTCGTGGGTCGGATGCCAGTCGAAAATGTGCAGGGCCAGATGATGTTCGGCGCACCAGGCAAGCATTTCTTCGCTGGTGTCGCCGTACACGTGAACCTGCCAGTTCAGGCTTGCCAGGCTGTTGAAATTATCGGTCTCGCTGTCATGCGCCCAGGGCAGGCGATCACCGCCGAAAACATGGCCCGCGTGGCCTTCGCTCAGAGGCATCCCGCGATAATTCAGGGTGATTTGCGACACCGTACGAAACAGATACTCGCGCGCCAGTTCAAATGAGACCATTTTTGGCAGCAGAAACGGTGCAACGCGGGTGCGTATCAGATCGGCCATTGCGCCTTCAGCGGAGACGAAACTGAACACCCGGTCGGTGGTCGCCACCAGTCGCCGGGCAAACGCCATGCGCTCGACATCATAACTGTCGAGCAGTTTGTCGTTGGCTGCGCCGTTGAGTACGGCGGCGAGCTTCCAGGCCAGGTTGATTGCATCGCCAATGCCGGTGTTCATGCCCTGGCCGCCGGCGGGGCTGTGCACATGGGCGGCATCGCCCAGCAAAAAGGCACGCCCGAAGCGGAAGGTGTCCGCTACCCGGTGATGGACCCGGTAGGTCGAGAACCAGTTGACCTTGTGCACCTGAACCTTCAGGTGTTCTATGGCCCGGCTGCTGACGTCTTCGAACTTGAGGGTTTCGGCCTTCTCCGCGCGTTCGTCGCGCACAGTTCCGATCAGCCGTGCACGGCCTTCGCCGGCCAACGGAAAAACCGCCAAAAAGTCTGCTTCATCAAGATCCGCATGTAATTCCCCATTGAGCGCCGGACCGGAGGCCTCGACGTCGGCGACATAAAACACTTGCTGGTAGGTACCACCGGGAAAGCCAATGTCGAGTGTCTTGCGCACGGTAGAACGAGCGCCGTCACAACCCGCCAGGTAGCAGGCCTGACAGGTATGCTCTTGCCCGTCGGGCAGGAGTAGCTGCGCGGTGATGGTGCCGCCATGTTCGATGAATCCGGTCAGTTCGGTGTCGCGCTCGACCACCACGCCGAACTTCTCCAGGCGTTCGATCAACAGTCGCTCATGTTGGTCCTGCGGGAATATTTCCAGAAACGAGTAGGGGGTCAGGTCCTTGCCGATATCCTCGAAGGGTAGCCGCGCCACCGGTTCACCTTTGACCCACAGATTGACTGCCGGCACTTTGTGTCCGTTCTGCACCACGGCCTGACTGAGGTCGAGCTGGCGGTACAACTCCAGTGTGCGAGCCTGAACCGCCAGGGCGCGCGAAGTGGTGCCGGGTGCGCTGGTTTTGTCGAGAATGCGCACCCGGACTCCCAGCTTGCTGAGCCAAAGCGCCAGGACCAGCCCTGTGGGGCCGGCGCCAACGATCAGTACATCGCTGCGGTTCATGTCGTTGCCCTCGGTCGAGAGTCCCGCTGAACAGGGGGTGTAACCAGTTTAGATCGGATTGACCGAGGAGCTTGCCCACTGATTCAGGCAGGTCTTCACCTTTGCGCAAACGCCAGGTTCAGTCCCAGTGCTAGGAAGGTTGCGGCAAAGCCGCGTCGCAGCCAGTTCTGCACGCCGGGCGACTCGATCACGGCCGTGCGGAACACATTGGCCAGAAGCCCGTAGATGACGAATACCGCAAAGGTCATCAGCATGAACACAGAACTCAGGGTGAGCATTTGCAGCGAAGGGGCCGGACCGTTTGAGATGATGAACTGCGGGAGAAACGCCAGGAAGAAAATCGTAAGTTTGGGGTTGAGCACATTCAGCAGGCAGGCCCTGAGCACCAGTCGACCAGCGCTCATCGTGTTCGACACATCGGCGATCGCAAAGGCTGAGCGATCACGCCACGTCGCATAGGCCAGGTACAGCAGGTAGGCGACTCCGGCGAACTTCAAGCCCTGAAACGCCAGCGCACTGGTGTGCAGAATCGCCGACAAGCCCAGCACCGAGGCTAGCAAATGAGGCACGATCCCGGCCGTGCAACCCAATGAGGCAAAGAGACTTGCGCGTTTGCCGGCGGTGAGTCCCGTGGAAATCGTGAATACCACCCCGGTACCGGGGATCAAGACGACAATCAACGAGGTGATGAAGAAGTCGAGGCTCAGCATCGGGGCGAACTCCAGAACAGGGTTGGGTGTCTGACAACCACAAATCAATCTCCCATTGAAGTGCAAGGGCGCTTGCTTTTCCAATGGATGAAACCGGAGTGTAGATTCGGATGTTGAGTCGTGGCGGCGTTGGGGCTGGCTTCCGCTAGATGGGCTGCGGGGCTGCGGGGCTGCGGGGCTGCGCCGGCGCCGGCGCCGAGGTCCGATCTCAGTAAACCCTGGGGATAAGCCGCCAGGTTTTCGCACAGTAAGCCTCGTACTCGGCACCAAACTGACTACGCAGCAAGGCTTCCTCTGCATTTATACGGGCAATCAGGGCTGGGAGCAGCAGGGCGGTGAGCACGACCCCGACGCTGGAGCGAAAGGCCAGCGCCCAGCCCAGCGCGTTGACCAGCATCCCGAGATAACTCGGGTTACGCAGCGTTCGGTAGATACCTTCAGTCACCAGCGTATGCCCAGGCTGAATGGCGACCAGGCCACTGAAACGCTTGCCGAGTACGAACACTGGCCACATCCGCAACGCGCCCCCCGCAATAAATAGAAGCGCGCCAACCCAGCGGATGCCTTCGCCACCGAAGGTCCAGAAATCCACTCGGTCGGTATAGGCCGGTACAAATGCAGACAACAGACCGATCACGCCGAATACCGGCAGCACCCACCGGTTGGCACGGTCTTCACGTTCCCCGGAACTCAAATTGCCTTCTGTCAGCAGCGCCAGTCCCGTCATCACCAGCGTCGCAAGGACAATGACCACCAGGGCCGGATGAGAGAAGAACGCGGCAAAACCACCCAAACCGAGAATGGCGAGTCCGAGATAGAACAAGGTTGCTGCAATGCTGAACACGGCCAGCTTCAGGGAGATCTTCATGGCGGGGTTGCTCGTTGGGCAGACTCTATTAAGCGTAGTGGGATCAGGTGGATTGCGGTGTTTGATCGGCCGCTTTCGCCAGTAAGCATAGAAAACCAAAATTAGAGCTTGACGACGAATTGTATCTGTCTATAATTCGCCCCTCTTCCGGCGCAGTCGAAACGGAAAACTCCTTGGTAAACAAAGAGTTACGCAGTTTTCGGCAGCGGTTACGCTTCAGTTCATCGAAGCCCGAAGGAGTTGAAAAAGAGGTGTTGACAGCAGCGAGTAACGCTGTAGAATTCGCCTCCCGCTAACGAGAGATCGGAAGCGCAAGTGGTTGAAGTTGCAAAGGAAACTTTGAAAACTTCTGAAAATAACCGCTTGACAGCAACAGAGGCTGCTGTAGAATGCGCGCCTCGGTTGAGACGAAAGATCTTAACCAACCGCTCTTTAACAACTGAATCAAGCAATTCGTGTGGGTGCTTGTGCAGTCAGACTGATAGTCAACAAGATTGTCAGCATCACAAGTTACTCCGCGAGAAATCAAAGATGTAACCAACGATTGCTGAGCCAAGTTTAGGGTTTTCTCAAAACCCAAAGATGTTTGAACTGAAGAGTTTGATCATGGCTCAGATTGAACGCTGGCGGCAGGCCTAACACATGCAAGTCGAGCGGCAGCACGGGTACTTGTACCTGGTGGCGAGCGGCGGACGGGTGAGTAATGCCTAGGAATCTGCCTGGTAGTGGGGGATAACGCTCGGAAACGGACGCTAATACCGCATACGTCCTACGGGAGAAAGCAGGGGAC
>NZ_JBIUVW010000007.1:99000-194116 GCF_044743155.1 Pseudomonas sp. NPDC087697
CTTGTGAGTTAAATTGCGAATTTTCGGCGAATGTCGTCTTCACAGTATAACCAGATTGCTTGGGGTTATATGGTCAAGTGAAGAAGCGCATACGGTGGATGCCTTGGCAGTCAGAGGCGATGAAAGACGTGGTAGCCTGCGAAAAGCTTCGGGGAGTCGGCAAACAGACTGTGATCCGGAGATGTCTGAATGGGGGAACCCACCTAACATAAGTTAGGTATCTTAAGCTGAATACATAGGCTTAAGAAGCGAACCAGGGGAACTGAAACATCTAAGTACCCTGAGGAAAAGAAATCAACCGAGATTCCCTTAGTAGTGGCGAGCGAACGGGGACTAGCCCTTAAGTGGCTTTGAGATTAGCGGAACGCTCTGGAAAGTGCGGCCATAGTGGGTGATAGCCCTGTACGCGAAAATCTCTTAGTCATGAAATCGAGTAGGACGGAGCACGAGAAACTTTGTCTGAATATGGGGGGACCATCCTCCAAGGCTAAATACTACTGACTGACCGATAGTGAACTAGTACCGTGAGGGAAAGGCGAAAAGAACCCCGGAGAGGGGAGTGAAATAGATCCTGAAACCGTATGCGTACAAGCAGTGGGAGCCCACTTTGTTGGGTGACTGCGTACCTTTTGTATAATGGGTCAGCGACTTATTTTCAGTGGCGAGCTTAACCGAATAGGGGAGGCGTAGCGAAAGCGAGTCTTAATAGGGCGTCTAGTCGCTGGGAATAGACCCGAAACCGGGCGATCTATCCATGGGCAGGTTGAAGGTTGGGTAACACTAACTGGAGGACCGAACCGACTACCGTTGAAAAGTTAGCGGATGACCTGTGGATCGGAGTGAAAGGCTAATCAAGCTCGGAGATAGCTGGTTCTCCTCGAAAGCTATTTAGGTAGCGCCTCATGTATCACTGTAGGGGGTAGAGCACTGTTTCGGCTAGGGGGTCATCCCGACTTACCAAACCGATGCAAACTCCGAATACCTACAAGTGCCGAGCATGGGAGACACACGGCGGGTGCTAACGTCCGTCGTGAAAAGGGAAACAACCCAGACCGTCAGCTAAGGTCCCAAAGTTATGGTTAAGTGGGAAACGATGTGGGAAGGCTTAGACAGCTAGGAGGTTGGCTTAGAAGCAGCCACCCTTTAAAGAAAGCGTAATAGCTCACTAGTCGAGTCGGCCTGCGCGGAAGATGTAACGGGGCTCAAACCATACACCGAAGCTACGGGTATCACTTAGGTGATGCGGTAGAGGAGCGTTCTGTAAGCCTGTGAAGGTGAGTTGAGAAGCTTGCTGGAGGTATCAGAAGTGCGAATGCTGACATGAGTAACGACAATGGGTGTGAAAAACACCCACGCCGAAAGACCAAGGTTTCCTGCGCAACGTTAATCGACGCAGGGTTAGTCGGTCCCTAAGGCGAGGCTGAAAAGCGTAGTCGATGGAAAACAGGTTAATATTCCTGTACTTCTGGTTATTGCGATGGAGGGACGGAGAAGGCTAGGCCAGCTTGGCGTTGGTTGTCCAAGTTTAAGGTGGTAGGCTGGACTCTTAGGTAAATCCGGGAGTCTAAGGCCGAGAGCTGATGACGAGTGTTCTTTTAGAACACGAAGTGGTTGATGCCATGCTTCCAAGAAAAGCTTCTAAGCTTCAGGTAACCAGGAACCGTACCCCAAACCGACACAGGTGGTTGGGTAGAGAATACCAAGGCGCTTGAGAGAACTCGGGTGAAGGAACTAGGCAAAATGGCACCGTAACTTCGGGAGAAGGTGCGCCGGTGAGGGTGAAGGACTTGCTCCGTAAGCCCATGCCGGTCGAAGATACCAGGCCGCTGCGACTGTTTATTAAAAACACAGCACTCTGCAAACACGAAAGTGGACGTATAGGGTGTGACGCCTGCCCGGTGCCGGAAGGTTAATTGATGGGGTTAGCTAACGCGAAGCTCTTGATCGAAGCCCCGGTAAACGGCGGCCGTAACTATAACGGTCCTAAGGTAGCGAAATTCCTTGTCGGGTAAGTTCCGACCTGCACGAATGGCGTAACGATGGCGGCGCTGTCTCCACCCGAGACTCAGTGAAATTGAAATCGCTGTGAAGATGCAGTGTATCCGCGGCTAGACGGAAAGACCCCGTGAACCTTTACTATAGCTTTGCACTGGACTTTGAATTTGCTTGTGTAGGATAGGTGGGAGGCTTTGAAGCGTGGACGCCAGTTCGCGTGGAGCCAACCTTGAAATACCACCCTGGCAACTTTGAGGTTCTAACTCAGGTCCGTTATCCGGATCGAGGACAGTGTATGGTGGGTAGTTTGACTGGGGCGGTCTCCTCCTAAAGAGTAACGGAGGAGTACGAAGGTGCGCTCAGACCGGTCGGAAATCGGTCGTAGAGTATAAAGGCAAAAGCGCGCTTGACTGCGAGACAGACACGTCGAGCAGGTACGAAAGTAGGTCTTAGTGATCCGGTGGTTCTGTATGGAAGGGCCATCGCTCAACGGATAAAAGGTACTCCGGGGATAACAGGCTGATACCGCCCAAGAGTTCATATCGACGGCGGTGTTTGGCACCTCGATGTCGGCTCATCACATCCTGGGGCTGAAGCCGGTCCCAAGGGTATGGCTGTTCGCCATTTAAAGTGGTACGCGAGCTGGGTTTAGAACGTCGTGAGACAGTTCGGTCCCTATCTGCCGTGGACGTTTGAGATTTGAGAGGGGCTGCTCCTAGTACGAGAGGACCGGAGTGGACGAACCTCTGGTGTTCCGGTTGTCACGCCAGTGGCATTGCCGGGTAGCTATGTTCGGAATAGATAACCGCTGAAAGCATCTAAGCGGGAAACTAGCCTCAAGATGAGATCTCACTGGGACCTTGAGTCCCCTGAAGGGCCGTCGAAGACTACGACGTTGATAGGTTGGGTGTGTAAGCGCTGTGAGGCGTTGAGCTAACCAATACTAATTGCCCGTGAGGCTTGACCATATAACACCCAAGCAATTTAGTGACTCGAAAGGGCGCCAGATTGCGGTGTGTGAAGACGAAGTAAACCGAAAGTTTGCGATTCACAAAGACACCGAGCTATCACATACCCATTCGCTGGAGCGTTGCGCAAGTGACGACCTGGCTACCGAATTTCTTGACGACCATAGAGCATTGGAACCACCTGATCCCATCCCGAACTCAGCAGTGAAACGATGCATCGCCGATGGTAGTGTGGGGTTTCCCCATGTGAGAGTAGGTCATCGTCAAGATTAAATTCCGAAACCCCTATCTGCGTATGCAGGTAGGGGTTTTGTTTTGCCTGCGAGAAAGTTCGTACAGCAACATCGGACAGCTCCCGGCTGTCACCGTCACCTTACAATGCTAAGGTTCGGCCCTAGCTTTTGCATTTTCCAAGGAAACCCTTATGGCGGACGCTACGTTCCTCAGTGCTGGTTTTATGGTGGTTCACGGCAACCGCCTGGACGAGCTACGTAGTCTGGTGGTCAGTTGGATGCGGCGTTATCCGCTCGCTCCCCTGGAAAATGAAATCGCTCTGGTGCAGAGCAACGGTATTGCCCAATGGTTGAAGCTGGCGTTGGCCGAAGACCCTGAAGATGACGATATGGGTGGCTGTGGTATAGCCGCGGCCATTGATGTGCAGTTACCCGGCAGCTTCATGTGGCAACTTTATCGATCGGTGCTCGGACGTGAGGAGATTCCAGCGAAGTCCTTGCTGGACAAGGCACCGCTGACCTGGCGTCTGATGCGCCTGTTGCCGGAGCTGATCGATCAACCGTACTTCGAACCGCTGCAACGCTTCCTGACTCACGATACCGATCTGCGTAAACGCTATCAGCTAGCTGAGCGGCTCGCGGATCTGTTTGACCAATATCAGGTGTACCGCGCGGACTGGCTGGAAGACTGGGCCGCAGGCCGCCATCAACTGCGTAACGGCAGAGGTGAGGTCAAACCGCTAACGTCGGCCAACTGTTGGCAAGCTGAGTTGTGGCGAGCATTGCTGTTGGATGTGGGTGAGCAAGGCATGGCACAAAGCCGCGCAGGCGTTCACCAACGCTTCATAGAGACAATCACTGGCCTGGACACTGCACCTAAAGGGTTACCTTCTCGAGTGATCGTTTTCGGTATTTCTTCGCTACCCGCTCAAGCTCTGGAAGCACTCGCGGGATTGGCTCGCTTCAGCCAGGTTCTGCTTTGTGTGCACAACCCATGTCGTCACCACTGGGCCGACATCGTCGCCGATAAAGACCTTTTAAGGCACCAATACAAGCGGCAGGCGCGCAGGACCGGCATGCCGGTCGTGCTTGACCCTCAAACCCTGCATCAACATGCTCACCCGCTGTTGGCAGCCTGGGGCAAACAAGGGCGCGACTACATCAACCTGCTCGACAGCTATGACGATCCCAACAGCTATCGATCAGCTTTTCGCGACGGGCGCATCGACCTTTTCAGCGAAAGCCGGCCGTTGAATATGCTCAATCAATTACAGGACGACATACTCGAGTTACGTCCGCTGAATGAAACCCGCCTGCTCTGGCCAGCGGTCGATCTGGAGCATGATGAGTCGATCCGTTTTCACATTGCCCATAGCGCTCAGCGTGAAGTGGAGATACTCCACGATCAGTTGCTCGCGCGCTTCAGCGCTGATCCGCAGTTGCGCCCTCGTGATGTGATTGTGATGGTCCCAGACATTGACAGTTACGCCCCGCACATCCGTGCCGTGTTTGGTCAACTTGAGCGAGAAGACCGGCGCTTTATCCCCTTTACGTTGACTGACCAGGGCCAGCGTGGCCGCGATCCACTGCTGATCGCAGTCGAGCATTTGCTCAAGCTGCCTGATAGCCGTTTCCCGGTCAGTGAGATCCTCGACTTGTTGGACGTTCCGGCATTGCGCGCTCGATTCGGAGTAGAGGAGCGCGATCTGCCGACATTGCATCGCTGGATCGAAGGGGCTGGTATTCGCTGGGGGATGAACGCTGAACAGCGCGCCGGTCTTGGTTTACCAGATGAGCTTGAGCAAAACAGTTGGCGTTTTGGCTTGCGTCGCATGCTTCTAGGTTATGCCGTTGGCAGTGGTCATTCCTGCGATGGCATCGAACCTTATGATGAAATCGGCGGTCTGGATGCCGCACTGATCGGCCCGTTGGTAGCTTTACTCGATGCTTTGCAGATCGCTCACGAAGAGCTCACGCAACCGGCATCGCCCGAGCAATGGGGCGTGCGTCTTCAAGCGTTGATGCAGCTATTTTTCCTCGCGAGCAATGAGCACGACGACTATCTGCTGGCTCAGCTCGAGTTGCTCCGCGAAACCTGGCTGGAGACCTGCGAATCGGTTGGCTTACAGGACGAGTTGCCGCTGACGGTGGTTCGTGAAGCCTGGTTGGCGGGTCTCGACCAGGGTCGCTTGTCCCAACGCTTCCTGGCAGGTGCAGTGAATTTCTGCACATTGATGCCGATGCGGGCGATTCCTTTCAAACTTGTTTGCCTGCTGGGCATGAACGACGGTGATTATCCGCGTGCGCAACCGCCACTGGACTTCGATCTGATGGGCAGCGATTACCGCCCCGGTGATCGGTCGCGGCGAGAGGATGACCGCTATCTGTTGCTCGAAGCCTTGCTCTCGGCGCGAGATCAGCTTTACATCAGCTGGGTCGGTCGCAGTATTCGCGACAATAGCGAGCGTCCCGCATCGGTATTGATCGGTCAGCTGCGTGACCATCTGGCTAACGGCTGGGAGCTCGCCGATGATAGCGAGGAACTCCTTGAGGCGATGACTCAGGAGCATCCGTTACAACCATTCAGTGCCCGTTATTTCCATGAAGGCAATAAACTGTTCAGCTATGCCCGAGAATGGCAACTGTTGCATGAGCACCACGACCGCGCTCCAGCATTGGCAATGCTTGATGCCTATGTTCAGGAAGAGCCACTGAGTCTTGGTCAGCTTCAGGATTTCCTGCGCAACCCCGTCCGCCATTTTTTCAGTCAGCGTCTCAAGGTGTTTTTCGAAGCGGCTGAAGCTCCCTTGGCAGACGAAGAACCATTCGTGCTCGACGCGTTGCAACGCTACAGTCTGAGCGACAGCTTGCTTGAAGCAGCACTGACTAATCTGGATCAACCTGAGCAAGCTCTGCATGCGCAGGCCAAAAGGTTGCAGGACAGCGGCCTGCTGCCGATGGCCGGTTTCGGTGAGTGCTTGCAACGTGAGTTGATCGAACCGCTACCGGATCTGCTGCAGCGTTATCAACAGCTGCTGGTGTTATGGCCGACACCGCAAAACAGTGCATTACCGGTGACGCTTCAATTGCAGGGCGTGAGCCTGGAAGGCTGGCTCAGTGGTCTTCATCAACGTGGCGATGGCGGGCTGCTGGCTGTCACTACGATCCCCAACAGCATTGGCTCGATCAAGACTCGCAAATGGCATCGTCTGACCCGCCCTTGGCTTAACCATTTGGTGGCCTGTGCGAGCGGTTTGTCGATGACCACAGGGTTGGTGGCCAGTGACGATACCTTGCTGCTCGCACCTGTCGAGCAAGACGCCGCGCTGAAAACTCTCGGCAATCTGTTGCAGGCCTGGAAATCAGGTATGCGCCAGCCACTGCCCGTAGCGGCAAAAACTGCTTTCGCCTGGTTGGGGCAGACTGATCCGGTCAAAGCTGAGGCTGCCGCTCGCAAGGCCTATGAAGGTGACGGTCAGACTACCGATGGCGAGCGCCGTGAAAGTCCAGCACTGGCTCGCCAGTTTGCCGATTACAATGCCTTGGTTACCGATGAAACCTTTGTCGATTGGTGTGACGCGCTCTACCGTCCTCTGCTCGAAGCTCCCTGGTGTTCATTGACCAGCGAGGAGTCGCACTCATGACGGCGAAAGTCCCTCTGGCATTAGCCTTCCCGCTTCGCGGTAGCCAGCTGATCGAAGCCAGTGCCGGTACCGGCAAGACATTTACAATTTCCGCGCTCTATCTGCGCCTGGTGCTTGGCCACGGTGACGAGTCTGCCGGATTTGGTCGTGAGCTCCTGCCACCGCAAATCCTCGTGGTGACCTTCACCGACGCTGCCACCAAGGAACTGCGTGAACGTATCCGTACTCGCCTTGCAGAGGCTGCGCGGTTTTTCCGCGACGAAACTCCAGCACCAGACAGCCTGATTGCCGAGTTACGTGCGCAGTTCGTTCCCGAGCAGTGGTCCGGCTGTGCGAACCGTTTGGATATCGCTGCACAGTGGATGGATGAGGCTGCGGTTTCGACGATCCACAGTTGGTGCCAACGGATGCTGCGTGAGCACGCATTCGATAGTGGCAGCCTGTTTACCCAAACCCTGGAAACCGACCACAGCGATTTGCTCGGCGAAGTACTGCGCGATTACTGGCGGCTATTTTGCTATCCAATGCAAGGTGATGCGCTGAACTGGGTTCGCACCCATTGGGGCGGTCCGGCTGCCTTGTTGCCACGGGTGCGCGGACTGTTCGCCAGTGAGCGCGACACTGACGAGGGGAAGGCGCCAGCCGACTTGATCACCGAGTGCTTGCAAGAGCGGCGTGACGCGTTGCTGGAACTCAAGGCACCTTGGCGCCAATGGGCGCAGGAGTTGCGTGATATCTGTCTGCAAGGCGTTGCCAGCAAGTCTGTCGACGGACGCAAGATGCAAGCGCGTTACTTCGAGCCCTGGTTCGAGAAAATCGGCGCCTGGGCCGAGGATGAAAGCCTTGAACAGCTGGATATCGGCACCGGCTTCAATCGTCTGACGCCCGATGGCATGGCTGAGGCCTGGAAAGGCCAGGCACCGAGTCACCCCGGCCTGGATGCCATGCCAGGCCTGAAAGCCAGTCTCGATGCATTGCCGACCCCGGACGCAGTTGTCCTGAAACATGCCGCGCAGTGGGTGGGTGCACGCTTTGAAGAAGAGAAGCGTCGTCGTGCTGAAATGGGTTTCGACGACATGTTGTTGAGGCTCGACGCCGCATTGCGAGCCGAAGGTGGTGAGCGCCTGGCGACGTTGATCCGCGAGCAGTTTCCGGTCGCACTGATCGACGAATTCCAGGACACCGACCCAGTGCAGTACCGGATCTTCGAGAGCATCTATCGCATCGAAGACAACAACCCGGAATGCGGGCTGTTTCTGATCGGCGACCCCAAGCAAGCGATCTATGCCTTCCGTGGTGCCGATATCTACACCTACCTGCGCGCGCGTCAGGCGACGAGTGGTCGCTTGCATACCCTAGGTACCAACTTCCGTTCCAGTCATGGGATGGTCGATGCGGTGAACCACGTGTTCCAGCGTGCCGAAGCCCGTGAGCTGGGGCGTGGTGCGTTTCTGTTCCGTGAGAAAAGTGGCGAAAACCCGGTTCCATTTCTACCGGTCGAGTCTCAGGGTCGCAAAGAGTCGTTGCAGATCAACGGTCAGGCAGTACCGGCGCTGAATATCTGGCAACTGCCCAGCGAGCAGCCATTGTCCGGTGTCGTATACCGACAGCAACTGGCTGCGGCTTGCGCCAGTGAAATCACTGCATTGCTCAATGGCGGACAGCAGGGGCGTGCGGGTTTTGTTCGGGGGACAGAGAATCTACAGGGGCTGCTCCCGGCGGATATCGCGATTCTGGTGCGCGATGGTAAAGAAGCCCAGGCCGTACGCAATGAGTTGTCCGCGCGGGGTGTGCGCAGTGTTTATCTGTCGGACAAGGATTCGGTATTCGCGGCCCAAGAGGCTCACGACCTGTTGAGTTGGCTAAAGGCCTGCGCCGAACCGGATGTTGAGCGGCCGCTGCGTGCAGCGCTGGCCAGCATCACGCTGAATCTGTCACTGACAGAGCTGGAACGCTTGAACCAGGATGAGCTGGCTTGGGAGAAGCGCGTTATGCAGTTTCGCGAGTACCGGGTGATCTGGCGCAGTCAGGGCGTCCTGCCAATGTTGCGACGCTTGCTACACGATTTCGAAATGCCTCAGACCTTGATTGCTCGAAGCGATGGCGAACGCGTACTGACCAACTTGCTGCATCTCTCGGAGCTGTTACAACAAGCCGCCGCCGAGCTCGATGGAGAGCAAGCCTTGATCCGTCATTTGTCCGAGCATCTGGCGTTGTCGGGGCAGGCCGGCGAAGAGCAGATTCTACGTCTGGAAAGCGATGAACAGCTGGTCAAGGTAGTGACCATCCACAAGTCCAAGGGGCTTGAGTATCCGTTGGTTTTTCTGCCATTTATCTGTTCAGCTAAACCCGTGGATGGCAGCCGTCTACCGCTGCATTACCACGACGCGACCGGCAAGGCCCAGGTAACCCTGAGCCCAACCCCCGAGCTGATTGCTCAGGCTGACGATGAGCGTCTGGCCGAAGACTTGCGTCTGCTTTATGTAGCCTTGACCCGCGCCCAACACGCTTGCTGGCTGGGCGTCACTGACCTCAAGCGCGGCAATAACAACAGCTCGGTTCTGCACCTGTCGGCACTGGGCTATCTGCTGGGCGGCGGCGACAAGCTGGCCGAATCGGCGGGCCTGAAGCGTTGGCTGGAAGATCTGCAGCAAAATTGCGCGGCGTTGAACTATGGCGAAATACCTGAAGCCACAGGCGAACGTTTTCACCCACCACGCAATGAGGCAATGTTGCTCGCACCGCGGATACCGAAGCGCAAGGCAGCCGAGAATTGGTGGATCGCTTCCTACAGTGCATTGCGCATCGGCGACAGTCTGAGTACTGGCAGCGACGAGGCGCCGGAAAGTCCGCAAGCGCAAAAACTCTTCGACGATGAGCGACTTGATCCGGATGCGCCACGCGAAGTGTTCGCCAATGGTGGCGATATCCATCGCTTCCCGCGTGGGCCTAATCCTGGGACTTTTCTCCATGGATTATTGGAGTGGGCGGGTGACGAAGGTTTCACCGCAGACCCGAAATCCATCGAAAACGCCATTGCGCGTCGCTGCAATCGCCGTGGTTGGGAGGGCTGGATTACCACCCTGAGCGACTGGCTACTGCACTTGTTGCAAGCACCATTACGCATCGGCGCTGAGCAACCGCCCGTGGTGTTCGAGCAACTGACCGAGTACCGGGTCGAGATGGAGTTCTGGTTTGCCAGCCACAAAGTCGATGTGTTGAAACTCGACGAACTGGTGCGCCAATACACCCACGACGGTGCCCCTCGCGTGCTCGTCGAGTCAGTGTTGCTCAACGGCATGTTCAAAGGTTTTATCGACCTGACGTTCGAGCACGCTGGGCGTTACTACGTAGCGGATTACAAATCCAACTGGCTTGGTGCCGACGATTCGACCTATACCGAGCAAGCAATGGAACAGTCGATTCTCGATCATCGTTACGACCTGCAATATGTGCTGTATCTGCTGGCGCTGCATCGCCAGCTCAAGGTTCGGCTCGCTGATTACGATTACGATCGGCACATGGGCGGCGCCTTGTACCTGTTCCTGCGGGGGACCCGGGCTGCAAGCCAAGGTGTGTATTTCACCCGTCCGCCACGGGAATTGATCGAACGTCTGGACCGGCTGTTCCAGGGAAAACCAGAACCCAAGCCTGAACCGGCCTGGGAGCAGGGTGTATTGCTATGAGTCGTTCCTTCGCCGATTTGTTACCCACACCGTTGACGGCCGAGAGCCTTGCGCTACTGACGCCACTGAGCCGTGCCGACGACTTGTTGCTGCTGCTGGAGCGCTGGGTCGAGCGTGGCTGGCTGCGGGCGCTGGATAGAGCCTTTGTCGCCTTCCTCCACGAACTGGCCCCCGACGGTGATCCGCTGGTGTTGCTGGCGGCAGCCTTGACCAGCCATCAACTGGGGCACGGGCATGTGTGCCTCGATCTGTTCGAGACGCTCAAGGAGCCGGACTTTGCGCTTTCCTTGCCGCCGGAAGGCGATCTGCAGACCGGCACTCTGTTGTTGCCGTCGCAATTGCTTGAAGCATTGGTGGGCGCTCACTGGTGCAAGGTCCTGGCGTCCAGCAGTCTTGTGGCGCTGGCTGCCGATGGGGGTGACGAAGCAATGCAGCGTCCGTTGGTGTTGTCCGGCAAGCGACTTTATTTGCGCCGTTACTGGACGTATGAACGGCGCATTGACAGTGCGCTGCGCCAACGTCTTGTCGCTCATGAGCCAGCGCCTGATGATCTGTCCGAACGCCTGAGTGGCTTGTTTGGCCAGGCCAGTTCCGGTGCGCAGATTGATTGGCAGAAACTCGCCTGTGCCCTGGCCACCCGGGGTGCATTCAGCATCGTCACAGGCGGGCCCGGAACCGGCAAAACCACCACGGTCGTGCGTTTACTGGCCCTGCTCCAGGCGCCTGCCGTGGAGGTGGGCAAGCCACTGCGCATTCGACTTGCCGCACCCACGGGCAAGGCCGCCGCGAGGTTGACAGAGTCCATCAGTCAGCAAGTTCGCACGCTGCAAGTTGCCGATAATGTCAGAGACAAAATCCCCTCTGACGTGACCACGGTACACCGCCTGCTCGGCAGTCGGCCGGGTACCCGGCATTTCCGCCATCACGCCGGTAATCGCCTGCCGCTGGATGTGCTGGTGGTCGACGAAGCCTCGATGATCGATCTGGAAATGATGGCCAATCTGCTCGATGCATTGCCGATACATGCCCGGTTGGTGTTGCTCGGTGACAAGGATCAGTTGGCCTCGGTGGAAGCCGGCGCTGTACTCGGTGATCTGTGCCGCGATGCCGAGGCCGGTTGGTACAGTCCACAGACCCGCGACTGGCTGGAGGCCGTCAGTGGTGAAGACCTCAGCTCCTGCGGTCTGCAGGAAGACGTCGATGCCAGTCACCCGTTGGCCCAGCAGGTGGTGATGCTGCGTCACTCGCGGCGATTTGGCGAAGGCAGCGGCATTGGTCAACTGGCGCGCTGGGTCAATCAGCAGCAGGCCGATGAGGCTCGCAAGTTGCTGGCTGCCCGCAGTCATGCCGATCTGTTTTCGCTGGCCCTCAAGGGTGAGCAGGACCGGGCACTGGAGCGGTTGTTGCTCGAAGGCCACGGCGAAGGACCGCAGGGTTATCGGCATTACCTGAGTCTTTTGCGAAACCAGCGACCGTCCTTCAACTCACCTCCCGACGACTCCTGCTGGGTTGAGTGGGCGCGCAGTGTCTTGCAGGCCTTCGACGCTTTCCAGCTGTTGTGTGCCGTGCGCAAGGGACCGTGGGGTGTCGAGGGGTTGAATCAGCGTATTACCGGCGCGCTACTCAAGGCGCGCCTGATCGACAGTGATCAGCAATGGTACGAAGGGCGTCCGGTGCTGATGACGCGCAACGATTACGGCCTCGGCCTGATGAATGGCGACATCGGTATCGCTTTGAAATTGCCTGAGCGTGATGGCCAGGAAGCAGGACGCGAGGTGCTGCGCGTAGCTTTTGCGCGTAATGATGGTCAGGGTGGTGTGAGGTTTGTTCTGCCCAGTCGGCTCAACGACGTGGAAACCGTCTACGCCATGACCGTGCACAAATCCCAGGGTTCCGAATTCGCGCATACGGCGTTGATCCTTCCGGATGCGCTGAACCCGGTGCTGACCAAAGAGCTGATCTACACCGGCATCACCCGCGCCAAGGACTGGTTCAGCCTGATCGAGCCACGTACCGGGATTTTTGAAGAAGCCGTACGACGCAAGGTCAAGCGCTTGAGCGGGTTAATGCTGGAGCTGGGATGAGCCGGTGCAGTGACGGTGGCGAGGGGATTTGGCCTCCCGTCACCAACACTTGACCCGCTCCCACGCCTTCTACTCCGCCGCCAGCAGTATTTCCCGGGAGGGCAGGCCCATGAAGCGTCGGACCCGTTCCCCTGCCCGTTCATTGCGTATGGCGCATGGGCTTGCATCCAGCTGAATATGCCCGTTTTCCATGAAAATGACCCGATCGGAAATCGACATCGCGAAGTCCATCTCGTGGGTCACGATCAGCATCGTCATACCTTCTTTTGCCAAATCGCGGATCACATTCAATACGTCGCCCACCAGCTCTGGATCGAGGGCTGAAGTCGGCTCGTCGAACAGCATGATCTTCGGCTCCATGGCCAATGCTCGGGCAATCGCTACCCGTTGCTGCTGACCACCAGAAAGCTGATGCGGGTATTTGTGTGCGTGGGCCAGCAGTCCGACCTTGTCCAGCAGTGCATAGGCGCGTTGTTCGCTCAAGGGCTTGGCACTGCCGTGGTAGCGCGGCGCCAGGGTTATGTTGTCGAGAATGCAGCGATGGGGGAACAGGTTGAAGTTCTGGAAAACCATCCCGATATGCCGCACGCCACTGCGAACCCGGGCGCTGTTGGGGGTGTCGTCGTGGCTGATGAAGCTTTCGCCGAACAGCTTGATCTCCCCTTGATCAATACTTTCCAGGCCGTTGATGGTTCGGATCAACGACGTTTTGCCTGAGCCTGACGGGCCTATGATCGAGATCACCTGACCACTGCCGACCGTAAGGTCGATGCCCTTGAGCACCTCGTGATTACCATAGCGCTTGTGGATTTTTTCCAATTGCAGAACCGGTGCAGCGCCGTGGCTGGATGGGAGGCCAGTCGTGGCGGTCAGAGGCTGGATTTGTGCCTTGAGTCGGGCCACGGCAGTTTCGTCGAGGGTCTGTGGTTTGCGTTGGTTCAGATCCAGATAGCGTTCCAGTCGGTGCAAAAACCAGCCGAACACGCTCACGATAAACACGTAATACACCGCTACCGCGCCGAGGGTTTCCATCACCAGGAAGTTTTGCGCGTACAGGCGCTGGCCGACGGTGAGCAGTTCGGTCAGGGATATCACCGAGATCAGCGAAGTCAGTTTCACCACGGTGATGTATTCGTTGATCAACGTGGGCAGGGAAATGCGAAAGGCTTGAGGTATCACGATCAAACGCTGCAAGCCCAGGAAGCTGATACCCAGCGCGCGCCCGGCTTCTTTCTGACCCTTGGCTACCGAGATAAGGCCTCCGCGATGGATCTCTGCCATATACGCCGCTTCGGTGATCACCAGTGCGAACAACCCGGAGTAGAACGGGTTGGACAGTACCGAACCGGTCATCGGAAATAATTGCGGCAGGTTGTAGACGAAGACCACCAGCACCAGCAGCGGGATGCTGCGAAAGAACCAGATGTAAACCGCCGACGGTAATTTAAGCCAGGGGGAAGCAGACAACTTGGCCGAGGCCAGGAGAAACCCCAGTAACATACCGATGAACCAGGCCAGGGAGCTGAGCTCGATCACGGTGATACAGGCTTGCCAGAAGGCAGAATCTGCGAACAGGGAGAAGAAATACGTCCAATCGAATTGCATAAGTACCTCAAACCGCAGTGAAATCTTCGCGGGTAAGCCGCTCCCGCATGGGGAGCGGTGTTTTTGTAGGCGCGTGCTGGCCGCGAAGGGGCGTAGCCTTAGTTGGACGCTTCTTCCAGGTTGTACTTCTTCAGGATAGCTGCGTAGTCACCGCTTTTTTTGGCGGCATCAAACGCTTTGAGCAGCGCCTGATAGGTCTCGTCGTTGCCTTTCTTGACGAAGATGCCGAGGGTTTGCGGATAGACCAGATGCTGGGAGGTGACCACTACACGGCCGTTGGTGTGCTCGGCGATCATCTTCGCCGCGCCAGCGATTTCCATCTGGGCCTGGATGTTTTTCGACAGCAGGGCCTGGGTCACTTCCGGTGCCGACGGGAACTCGCTGACAGTGATGGCGCCCTTGTTGTTCGGCACGCAATATTCGGTCGAGAGTTTCTTCAATTGAGCGACCCAGGTGGTGCCTTGTTCGAGCCCGACTTTCAGGCCGCAGAGTTCCTCAGGGGTTTGCGCATTCAAACCGCTGTCTTTCGGTGCCATGATCGCCGCCCCAGTCACGGCGTAGCCAATGGTCATGGCTTGAGTCTGACGCTCGGGCGTGATGTACATGCCGGAGATGATCGCGTCATAGTGCCCGGAATTCAGGCCGGAAATCAGATTAGGGAACTTGGTATCGACGAACTCTGCCTTGGCTTGCATCTGCTTGGCCAGGGCCTGAGCCAGTTCTGGATCGGAGCCGACAATATTCTTCTGGCTGTCATAGGATTCGAACGGTGGATAAGTGATTTCCATACCGATCTTCAACTGGCCCTGTGTGGCGGTGGAAGCCATGCTGGCGGTTGCGCAGAACAGACTGGCGGCAAGCAGGGACAAACGGGCAGCACGGCTATTTTTGTTGAGCATTTCGGTGACTCCGATTAGAAAAGTAGTGGCCGACAGCAATGATCAGGATGGTTGTGTCTGATTTTTCAGGTGCCCGAAACTCGAAGGCTTACGCGCCTTTTCCGGCAACGTGATTTCTCCGTTTTCCACCCGCTTGCGCAGGTATTGGTAAGTCTGCAGAGCCTGGCCGTACATGTGTTCACCAATGGTGATCTGCTCATACTCGTGTTCTGCCTTGGCGAAGCTTGGCAGGGGTTTTATCTGGGTATGGAAATCGCAGGCATAGAACAGCGGGAAGGAGTAGCGCTCTTCGCTGACGCTGCGTACGCGGTGAGCGGTCGCAACGAATGCACCCGCGGTCATCACTTCGAGCATGTCGCCGATGTTCACCACGAATGCCCCTGGAACAGGCGGTGCATCGATCCACTGGCCGAGATCGTTCATCACTTCCAGTCCGGGTTTGTCAGCCAGCAAAATGGTGAAGCACTCGTAGTCGGTGTGTGCACCAATCCCTGGCGCGTCCTGAGCCGCACCGTCGAACGGGTAGTGGATCAGACGCAGCTTCGATGGCGGCCGGGTGACCATGCTGTCGAAATAGTCTTCCTCCAGGCCCAAGGCCAGAGCGAAGCCACCAAACAGCTGTCGACCGAGGGCGAAAATCGCCGCGTAGTAGGCCTGCACTGCTTCCTTGAAACCTGGCAGCGACGGCCATTCATTCGGCCCGAGCAGCGGAGTGTTAGCCAGCACCAGCGGGTCGTTTTCCGGGACTTCGAAGCCGATGTCGAAGGCTTCCTTGTGATCCGGTTTGCCCTTGGCGTACACCTCTTCGCCTTCCGGGACATAGCCTTTATGAGTCTTCGAAGTACCGATGTAATGCTGCATCTTGGTGTCGAAGGGCTGATCGAAGTAGTCCTTGGCCGCCTGGCGCAAGTTGGCGATCAGCTGCGGTTCAATGCCGTGACCGGTGATGTAGAGAAAGCCGACGTCACTGGCGGCCACACCGAGCTGTTCAGCAACGGCTAGTCGATGTTCCCGTTCGATACTGAACAGGCCGGCGATATCCACCACCGGAATGCTCTTGAAGTTCGCTTGGGGCGCACTGTTATTTATCTTCTCAGGCATGTTGCAAACACCTCACGCAAGGGTTGAGTGGTTGAAACGATCGAAGTGTTCGCGTTCTGTTTTCGCCATCCAGATATTCAGCGACCACAAGTCGGCGACCGGTACATTGGTGAAAGGCAGGTGATGCAAGTAGCCATCGGCACCGAACTCTGGTGTCAGGGTGCTGACCTGATAGCCGCGAGCCTGTTGGGAGCGCCAGATGGCTTCCCAGTGCTGTTGATGGAAGGCCAGTTCCCTGGCGTATTCCGGAGCAGCAGGATGGGGAACCTGCGGGCCCTGGTCATAACCGACTCGGGCCTGAATATGGTGCACGCGCTCGACGAAGGCACTCAGGTCATCCGCCGGGTCATTCAACAAACGTTCGCAGGTGACGACCCAATGGCTGATATCGCTGGTGAACAGCAAGTCGGGTAGCTGCCGGATGAGCTCAAGGGTCAGCCAGGGGTTGAACAGTGAGCGTGAGCGGTGGGTTTCGAAGCTGCAGACTTGCCCGTGCTTGCGTGCAAGCGTCATGGCCTGGCCGAAGAACTCCACCTGCTGCGCCAACGGCCAGCGGTCATTGCCGGCCAGTACGTTGACGAAGCGTGGATTGAGCTCGGCAGCCCAAGCGAGTTTTTTGTCCAGATCGAGGAGGTGTTCGGCAGGTGGCGCGGATTGTTCCGGCAATACATCGTAGGCGGTAAAAACCGTGCTGATGTAACCCACTCGATTGGCCTTTAGAAAGGCACCGAACTCGGCTCGCTCACTGGCCTCAAGCGGCAGGCGGGCCTCCATGCCGTCGAAGCCGGCTTCCAGCAATTCATCGAGTGCCTGGGCCTTGCTCGCGCTATAGCCCCAGAGGGTACGAAATATTTCCAGTTTCATCGGTGAACCTCCGCGACGCCTTCAACTACTCAAGGTTCGACGCCGGTGCATGACCGAGTCGAGCTGTTTTGGCAGTAGCAAAAGGTTTTCATGAGTCGGATCTCGGTGGATCCGTTCTCATTTACGTCGCTGTCAGTTTTATTGTTATTAGGACCGCAGTGCGGTTACAGGTCACGTTGGCGCCGATGGTAGACATGGCGTGAAACAGAGAAAAATAGGAAACCCCAAATTGTTACTTCAGGATTTTATAAACAATTAGGTGCCTATCTATGGTCGCGGTTTTCGTGAGCATTTCACCGGGTATGCTATCGTTGCGGCATCATCCAACGATCAACGAGAGTTCCTGCATGAAGCTGGCTGTCTGGACGACAGAACGCATTATTGGCTGGAAGCAGCTACTGCTGGTCGGCATTTTCTGTTTGTTGAGCATCCCTGTTTTCGCCCAACCGGAGGCGTCAGTGAGCATGGCTGATCAGCGCGCGAAGTCGGTCACACAAGTAGTGCTGGGAATCCTCAGCTACGCTCGCTGGCCCGTAGAACCAGCGCAATTGCGTTTATGTGTGGTCGGTCCCACCGAGTACACCGACGATTTGCTCAAAGGCACCACTCAAGCCACGGGTCGCCCCGTAGTCGTTCGACGACTGTTGGCCAATCACCCGGCGATCGCCAGTGAGTGCGACGCGGTCTACATCGGCAAACTGACCAATGAGGAGCGCAGCGCGCTCTTTGCTTCATTGATAGGCCATCCGGTGCTGAGCATCAGCGAGGGAGGCGATCAATGTACGGTGGGCAGCCTGTTCTGCCTGCGGGTCAGTGACCATCAAGTGTCGTTCGAGGTTAACCTCGATTCGGTGGCCCGCAGTGGAGTTCGGATTCACCCCAGCGTCTTGCAACTCTCTCGTCGTAAAGCGGCGGCCCCATGAGTTTTCTCAGGTCCGGTAACCGCCCAACCCTGCGTTCGGTCATTGGTCGCGGACACCTGATCGTCGCGCTGGTTGGGGTGGCCATGGCCAGTTTGTCCCTGACCCTGCTTGGCGTGTTGGCCTTGCGGGTGTATGCCGATCACAACCTTCACCTGATTGCCCGTTCGATCAGTTACACCGTGGAAGCCGCGGTAGTGTTCAACGACAACATAGCGGCGACCGAAGCGCTGGCGCTGATCGCTTCCACTGAAGAAGTGGCCGATGCTCAGGTGTTCGATGAAAAGGGTCAACTGCTCGCTCGTTGGCAGCGACCGGAAACCGGTCTGGTTTCCGAATTGGAAATGCAGATCGCCCGATCACTTCTGGAAAAGCCCATCAACATACCGATCCTTCATCAAGGTCAGGAAGTCGGCAGCATCTTGCTGACCGGGCATGGTGGCAGCCTGATGCGCTTTTTGCTGAGCGGTCTGGCCGGGATTGTCTTGTGTACAGCGGTCAGTGCCTGGGTCGCGCTATATCTGGCACGCCGTCAACTACGAGGGATTACCGGCCCACTGCGCAGCCTGGCCGAGGTTGCTCACGCAGCACGCCGAGAGCGGGCCTTCGATCGTCGCGTGCCGCCGGCGCGAATCGCTGAGCTGGACAGCCTGGGCAACGACTTCAATGCCTTGCTTGATGAGCTGGAGTCCTGGCAAACCCACCTGCAAAACGAAAACGAAACGCTGGCTCACCAAGCCAGCCATGACAGTCTCACCGGTCTGCCGAACCGGGCGTTTTTCGAAGGTCGGCTGATCCGTGCGTTGCGTAATGCGAGCAAACACGATGAACGGGTTGCCGTACTGTTTCTCGACAGTGACCGGTTCAAAGGCATCAATGACAATTTCGGTCACGCCGCTGGCGATGCGGTGCTGGTTGCGGTGGCAACCCGGGTCCGGGCGCAACTGCGTGAAGAGGATCTGGTCGCGCGCCTGGGTGGCGATGAGTTTGCTGTGCTGCTGACACCGCTGCACAAAACCGAGGACGCCGAACGAATTGCCGAAAAGATCATTGCCAGCATGGAACTGCCGGTTCAGTTGCCGGGCGATACCCAGGTTTTGACCTCACTCAGTGTAGGCATCGCCATTTACCCTGATCATGGCGCCACACCCAGTGCCCTTCTCGATGCCGCCGATGCGGCAATGTATCAAGCCAAACGTCTCTCTCGAGGCGGGCAATATATGGCAGGGGCGGAGCACCTTGTCGCTAACGTTCAAACCAGGAGCTAACAGCCTTGTTTTCACTGACTCAACGTTCCCTGCGATTTTTCGCCCTTACCTTGTTCATGGCCGTGCTGGCATTGACCGGATGCCAAACGGCACCGCAAAAAGGCCTCTCCCCGGCGCAGATCGCGGTGCTCAAACAGCAGGGTTTCGAGTTGACCGAGGAGGGCTGGGCCTTCGGTTTGTCGGGCAAGGTGCTGTTTGGCAGCGACGTTGAACACCTGAACGCGCAAAGTACCGAAATCGTCGAGCGAATCGGCAAGGCGTTGCACGGTGCCGGCATTGAGCGCGTGCGGATCGATGGTCACACCGATGCGTCGGGCAAAGAGGCCTACAACGAGCAACTTTCTCTGCGCCGCGCCAAGAGTGTCAGCAAGGTGCTGACCAGCGTTGGCATGCGCGAAGAGAACATTCAACTGCGCGGTCTTGGCAGCGGCGAGCCGGTCGCGCCTAATAATACGGCTACTGGGCGCACCGAGAATCGCCGGGTATCGATCGTGGTGAGCGCCGACTAGTCGGCGAAGTGCATCGTTCGGGTTTCACCCATCAATAACGCCTGATTCTGCTCGGTCACGGCGCGGATGTAGTCCCACAACAGGGTAATCCGCTTGAGCTTGCGCAGGTCCTCGCGGCAGTACATCCAGAACTGCCGGGTGATGTTGATTTCCTCCGGCAGCACCGGCAGCAGCCGTGGATCCTGGGCCGCCAGGAAACACGGCAGAATCGCCAGCGAGCGCCCCTGCTGTGCTGCTACGAACTGCGCAATCACACTGGTACTGCGCAGGTTCGCGCTGGCGCCGGGCAGTACATTGGCCAGGTACAACAGCTCCGAGCTGAACGCCAGATCGTCGACATAACTGATGAATTGATGCTTGCCCAAGTCTGCCGGGCGGCGGATGGGTGGGTGTTGGTCGAGGTAGTCCTGGGTCGCGTACAGCTGCAAACGGTAGTCGCAGAGTTTGCAGCAGACGTAAGGGCCGTGTTCCGGGCGCTCCAGGGCGATGACAATGTCTGCCTCGCGCTTGGACAGGCTGATGAAGTGCGGCAGCGGCAGAATATCCACCGAAATCGCCGGATAGGCATCGACGAAGTGGCTGAGCTGCGGGGTGATGAAGAAGCTGCCAAAACCCTCGGTGCAACCCATCCGTACGTGGCCGGATAACGCCACGCCTGAGCCGGACACCTGCTCGCACGCCATGTGCAGCGTGCTTTCTATGGACTCGGCATATCCCAGTAAACGCTGGCCTTCGGCGGTCAATACAAAGCCATTGGTCCGCGACTTCTCGAACAACAACGTCCCCAGCGCGCCTTCCAGCGAGCTGATCCGCCGTGACACGGTGGTGTAATCCACGGCCAGGCGTTTGGCGGCAGTGCTGGCCTTGCGGGTGCGGGCGACCTCGAGGAAAAACTTCAGGTCGTCCCAGTTCAATGAGCCTAACGATGTGATGTTTTTTTGCATGTTGGACCGGCTTATATGTGCGTTCTTATTAGAAGTTTGCACATCTATACTCCAAAAACAGTCCGACAACCAATTCACGGCACACGCCTCATCGCAAGGCGACTTTCTCGCCTTGGCTCCCAAGATAACAACACCGCTTCAGTCACAAGAAGCCAGGAGACGAACATGAACGCATCGCACACGCCAGAAACCACCGTGCAAAAGGTCAAGCTGTTGATCGACGGTGAATGGGTCGAGTCCCAGACCACCGAGTGGCACGACATCGTCAACCCGGCGACCCAGCAAGTGCTGGCAAAAGTGCCGTTCGCTACGCCTGCGGAAGTCGACGCTGCGATCAGCGCCGCTCACCGTGCCTTCCAGACCTGGAAGCTGACACCGATCGGCGCGCGGATGCGCATCATGCTCAAGCTTCAGGCGTTGATTCGCGAGCACTCCAAGCGCATCGCCGTGGTCCTCAGTGCGGAACAGGGCAAAACCATTGCCGACGCTGAAGGCGATATTTTCCGTGGCCTGGAAGTGGTCGAGCACGCGTGCTCCATCGGCAGCCTGCAAATGGGCGAATTCGCTGAAAACGTGGCGGGCGGTGTTGATACCTACACCTTGCGCCAACCCATCGGCGTCTGCGCCGGCATCACGCCGTTCAACTTCCCGGCGATGATTCCGCTGTGGATGTTCCCGATGGCCATCGCCTGCGGCAACACTTTTGTGCTCAAGCCATCCGAACAGGATCCGATGTCGACCATGCTGCTGGTGGAACTGGCTATCGAGGCTGGCGTTCCCGCCGGCGTGCTCAACGTGGTTCACGGCGGCAAGGATGTGGTGGACGCGCTCTGCACCCACAAAGACATCAAGGCAGTTTCGTTTGTCGGTTCGACCGCGGTTGGCACTCACGTCTACGACTTGGCCGGTAAACACGGCAAGCGCGTGCAATCGATGATGGGCGCCAAGAACCACGCGGTGGTGCTGGCCGATGCCAATCGTGAGCAAGCCCTCAATGCGCTGGTCGGTGCCGGTTTCGGCGCGGCCGGTCAACGCTGCATGGCCACTTCGGTGGTGGTGCTGGTGGGCGCGGCCAAGCAGTGGCTGCCAGACCTCAAGGCACTGGCGCAAAAACTCAAAGTGAATGCCGGCAGCGAGCCAGGCACCGATGTGGGTCCGGTGATTTCGAAACGGGCCAAGGCACGGATTCTTGAGCTGATCGAAAGCGGCATCAAGGAAGGCGCCAAACTGGAGCTGGATGGCCGTGACATCACCGTTCCAGGGTTCGAAAAAGGCAACTTTGTCGGCCCGACCCTGTTCTCCGGCGTGACCACCGACATGCAGATCTACACCCAGGAAATCTTCGGCCCGGTGCTGGTGGTGCTGGAAGTCGACACCCTCGATCAGGCCATTACCCTGGTCAACGCCAACCCGTTCGGTAACGGCACTGGCCTGTTCACCCAGAGCGGCGCGGCGGCGCGTAAATTCCAAAACGAAATCGACGTCGGCCAGGTCGGCATCAACATCCCGATTCCGGTGCCGGTTCCGTTCTTCAGCTTCACCGGCTCCCGTGGTTCCAAGCTCGGCGACCTCGGTCCGTATGGCAAGCAAGTGGTGCAGTTCTACACTCAAACCAAGACCGTCACCAGTCGCTGGTTCGACGATGACAGCGTCAATGACGGTGTGAACACAACCATCAACTTGCGTTAAGGAGCCGGACATGAAAATCGCTTTTATCGGTCTCGGCAACATGGGCGCGCCGATGGCGCGCAATCTGATCAAGGCTGGCCATTCGCTGAACCTGGTCGACCTGAACAAAGCCGTGCTCGCCGAACTGGCGCAACTGGGCGGTAGCATCAGCGCTTCTGCGCGTGAGGCAGCGCAAGGCGCAGAGCTGGTGATCACCATGCTGCCGGCCGCTGTCCATGTGCGCAGCGTCTGGCTGGGTGAGGACGGCGTGCTGGCCGGGATCGCCAAGGGCGTTCCCGCCGTGGATTGCAGCACCATCGACCCGCAAACCGCCCGCGATGTCGCCGCCGCTGCGGCCAAACAAGGTGTGGCCATGGCTGATGCGCCGGTTTCCGGTGGCACCGGTGGTGCTGCGGCCGGGACACTGACCTTCATGGTCGGCGCCACGCCGGAGTTGTTCGCCACCCTGCAACCGGTATTGGCGCAGATGGGCCGCAACATCGTGCATTGCGGTGAAGTCGGCACCGGGCAAATCGCCAAGATCTGCAACAACCTGTTGTTGGCGATTTCCATGGTCGGCGTCAGCGAAGCCATGGCCCTTGGCGATGCGCTGGGTATCGATACCCAAGTGCTGGCGGGGATCATCAACAGTTCGACGGGTCGATGCTGGAGTTCGGAGATGTACAACCCGTGGCCGGGCATCGTTGAAACGGCGCCGGCATCGCGTGGTTATACCGGCGGTTTCGGTGCCGAGCTGATGCTCAAGGACTTGGGGCTGGCCACTGAAGCCGCGCGTCAGGCGCATCAACCGGTGATGCTCGGCGCGGTGGCTCAGCAGTTGTATCAGGCGATGAGTCAACGTGGCGAAGGCGGCAAGGACTTCTCGGCGATCATCAACAGCTATCGCAAACCCCACTAGGGGTTTTTCCGGGAACCCGCGTCGGGCGGGTTCCCGTTTTTTTATTCGGCAAAAAGAAAAGATCGCAGCCACCGTAGGCTGCGATCTTTTGTTCTATCAGGCGAAAACGAAATACTTGCGCACGGTCTCGACCACTTCCCAGGTGCCTGTCATCCCCGGTTCAATGACGAAAATATCGCCTGCGCGCAGATGGATTGGCTCCATCCCGTCTGGCGTGATCACGCAGTAGCCTTCCTGGAAATGGCAATACTCCCACTTCACATACTCGACTCGCCATTTACCCGGCGTGCAGATCCAGGTGCCCATGATCTTGCTGCCGTCTTCGCTGGTGTAGGCGTTGAGGTTGACGGTGTGCGGGTCACCTTCGAGCTTTTCCCATTTGCAGGCGTCAAGCACCGGCAGTGGATGGGTATCGCGAAGAACGGTAATGGGTTTGGACATGCTGACTCCGAGCGTTAGGCAGGACTGAAGTCGCACCCTATAGCGCCCGGCATGGTGTCAGTTGTCTGTGCTCGACACTGAGCTATCCAGAAACGCGCTATCGTTCAAATCAGCTCAAGCGGATATTCGGAAGCCGTTCAGGAGTCTGTTTCGCTGATTGAAATTTCCACCTGATAAATTCCGTTTTTTTAGAACTTTGTACGAAATATTCAGGCGCTCCCGCAGGTTTTCGCAAGAATATTCACAGGCATCACTCGTATCATTCCACGGGTGAGTTGGCCGAGAGCTATGCAATGAAAAAAACAATGTCGTGGTGGGATATCAGCCCGCCCTTGAGCACCGCAACGCCGACGTGGCCGGGTGATACGCCGTTTCAGGAGGAGCGCGTCTGGACCTTCGGGCCTGAATGCCCGGTGAATGTCGGCCGCATCACCCTGTCTCCTCACACCGGTGCCCATGTCGATGCGCCGCTGCATTACAGCGCTGATGGTGCGGCTATTGGCGATGTGTCGCTGGATGTCTACATCGGACCGTGCCGCGTACTGCATTGTCTGGACAGTGGCGCACTGGTTCGGCCCGAGCAACTGGACGGGCGCCTTGCGGATCTGCCCGAGCGCGTCCTGCTGCGTACTTATAGACAGGCGCCGCTGACGGCCTGGGATCCGGATTTCACCGCTGTGGCCAAAGAAACCGTCGACCTGCTGTCGAGCCTCGGCGTGCGGCTGATTGGTATCGACACGCCGTCCCTGGACCCTCAACAGTCCAAGACCATGGATTCGCACAACGCAGTGGCCCGCCATGGCATGGCGATCCTTGAAGGCATCGTGCTCGATGACGTGCCGGAAGGCGACTATGAACTGATTGCGCTGCCGCTGCGGTTTGCCAACCTGGACGCGAGTCCGGTCAGAGCGATTTTGCGTCCACTGAACAAACCGCCACTTGAGGAGCCTGCTCAATGAGCCAATGTCCCTATTCACCTGACAACCAGACAGAAGAATGGCATAACGCCGAGCTGAATTTTTCCGACTCCATGAGCTACGGCGACTACCTGGACCTGGGGAAGATTCTCAGCGCTCAGCACCCCTTGTCCCCGGATCATAACGAGATGCTGTTCATCATCCAGCATCAGACGTCCGAGCTGTGGATGAAGCTGATGCTGCACGAACTCAAGGCCGCTCGTGAACACGTCAGGCTGGGAGAGTTGCCGCCGGCGTTCAAGATGCTGGCGCGGGTTTCGCGGATCTTCGATCAACTGGTGCATGCCTGGACGGTGCTGGCGACCATGACACCGACCGAGTACCACGCGATCCGGCCGTTTCTGGGCCAGTCATCGGGCTTCCAGTCGTTTCAGTACCGCGAGATCGAATTCATTCTGGGCAACAAGAGTGCAACGCTATTGCGTCCGCATGCCCACCGGCCCGAGCTGTTGGCAGAGCTTGAAAAGGCCATCGCCACACCGTCGCTGTATGACGAAGCCATTCGGTTGATGGTCAGCGCAGGGTTGGCGATTGATCCACAGCGCTTCGAGCGCGATCCGGCCAGCCCGACCGCTTATGACGCCTCGGTCGAAGCCGCCTGGCGTGTGGTCTACACCGACCCTTCGCGGTATTGGGATCTTTACCAGTTGGCGGAGAAACTGATCGACCTTGAGGACTCGTTCCGTCAATGGCGCTTCCGGCATGTCACGACGGTCGAACGGATCATCGGTTTCCAACCGGGCACCGGCGGCACTGAAGGTGTGGGTTATCTGCGCAAGATGCTCGATACCGTACTGTTCCCGGAATTGTGGCGCGTGCGTTCAACGCTCTGACCCAGGCGCTAGAGGATTCCCGGCGCACGGACCCTGTAGCAGCTGCCGAAGGCTGCGTTCGGCTGCGCAGCAGTCGTAAAATCATCCACTGAGGTGCATCAGGTACACCGAGTTGTTTGTATTTACGAGCGCTGCGCGCTCGAACGCAGGCTGCGCCAGCTGCTACAGAAAGCAAAAGCCCCGGCATTCATCGAATGCCGGGGCTTTTTGTCGACTGGCTGAAGGTTATTGAGCGACCGACAGCGAGCGAGTTTTGGCTAAGCGAATCCGGTAGAACACGAACAGGATCAGCACCCAGACCGGGATGGCATAGACCGACGCGCGTACCCCGGGAATCATCAGCATCACGTAGATGATCATGGCCATGAACGCCAGGCACAGGTAATTGGTGTACGGCGACCAGAATGCCTTGAAGCCCGGCACGATGCCGCGTTGGACCATGGCCTTGCGAAACTTCAGGTGAGTCAGGCTGATCATCGCCCAGTTGATCATCAACGAGGCGACCACCAGCGCGAACAGCAACTCAAGCGCTTCATTCGGGGCGACGTAGTTAACCACCACGCACAGCATAGTGATCAGCGCCGATACGCCCAGCGCCAGTAACGGTACGCCCTGTTTGTTCAGCTTCATCAGCGCCTTGGGGGCATCGCCCTGTTCCGCCAGGCCGTAGAGCATGCGGCTGTTGCAGTAGACGCCGCTGTTGTAGACCGAGAGCGCCGCGGTGAGCACCACAAAATTGAGGATTTGCGCCGCGGTGTTGCTGCCGATCAAGGCGAAAATCTGCACAAACGGACTGCCGCTGTAGGCATCGCCGGAAGCGCTCAGTGTCTGCAGCAGTTGGTCCCATGGGTACAACGACAGCAGCACGGTGAGTGCGCCGACGTAGAAGATCAGCACGCGGTAAACCACCTGATTGATCGCCTTGGGAATGACCTTCCTCGGTTCGCTGGCTTCAGCGGCGGTGATACCGACGAGCTCCAGGCCACCGAAAGAGAACATGATGAACGCCATCGCCATCAGCAAACCGTTGGTGCCGTTGGGGAAGAAACCGCCGTGGCTCCACAGGTTGCTCACCGAGGCTTGCGGGCCGCCGGTACCGCTGACCAGCATGTAACAGCCCAGGGCAATCATGCCGATGATTGCCACGACCTTGATGATGGCGAACCAGAACTCCATTTCACCGAAGACTTTGACGTTCATCGTGTTGATCAGGTTGACCAATACGAAGAACACCGCCGCGCTGACCCAGGTCGGCACTTCCGGCCACCAGAACTGCACGTACTTACCCACGGCAGTCAGCTCCGCCATGCCCACCAGCACATACAGCACCCAGTAGTTCCAGCCGGACAGGAAGCCGGCAAAACCACCCCAGTAGTTGTGAGCAAAATGGCTGAAGGAGCCGGCGACCGGCTCTTCGACAATCATCTCTCCCAACTGGCGCATGATCAGAAAGGCGATAAAACCGGCAATCGCATAGCCGAGGATCATCGAAGGGCCTGCCGACTTGAGCACGCCGGCGGAGCCGAGAAACAGCCCTGTACCAATCGCACCGCCCAGTGCGATCAACTGAATATGCCGGTTTTTCAGCCCCCGCTTGAGCACGCCCTGTTGCAGTATTTCATCCGCCATCTGGTTACCTTCTAGTTGTTATGGTCAGGCCCGGTTTCACTTCGATAGCTTATTCAATTACCGCTCGTTTGTGAGCGTCAGACGTTACTTTCGGTGAACTTTTCGTAATACAGATGCACCTTGTCCAGGGTTTGATCCTGTAACCAGCTCTTGATCGACTCGACCATCGGTGGCGGCCCGCAGACGTACATGTCGACCGCTGCGTCGCGCAGTTCGCTGGCATCGAAATGCTCGGCAATGTAGCCACGTTTTCCATCCCAGTCCGCAGATGGATCGCTCACCACTGGCGTATAACGAAACCCCGGAATGCGTTGAGCATAGGCATTGATCCGTTCGCTTTCGCACAGGTCGGTAGCGTCCCGTACGCCGTAGTACAGGTGCACAGGCTGTTCGCTACCGCGCGCAACGATTTCGTCGAGCATGCCCAGCAGTGCGGACAGCCCGGTGCCACCGGCCACCAGAATCAGCGGCCGGGCGATGTGGCGAAGATAGAACGCGCCCAACGGTGCTTCCAGGCCAATTGTATCGCCGACCTGGCAGCGTTCACGAATGTAATTGCTCATTACCCCGTCAGGTAACAGGCGAATCAGAAATTGCAGCTGATTGCTGCTGCTCGGGCGGTTGGCGAAGGAGTAGGAGCGTTTGTTCGTGGTCCCCGGAATCAACAGGCGGGCGTATTGCCCCGGCAGGAAATCCAGTGGCTGGGTGGCCGCCCCCAAATCCAGATGCAGAATCGCGGTACTGGCCGAGACCTGACGCACATGCGTGACCGTACCGCTGAGCTGCGCAGGCCCCGCGGCATTGCACAGGCTGGAGGCGAAGTCGAAATAGAACGCGGCATCGGACTTCACCCGCGTCTGACAAGTCAGCATCTTGCGTTGCTGCAGGTCGAGGCTGGTGAGGGCTTCTTCATCTACATAATCCTGGCTGTAATCGCCGGATTCGCAGCGGCCCTGACAGGTTCCACAGACACCCTCGCGGCAATCCAGAGGAATATTGATGCCGTTGCGCAGTGCGGCATCGAGCAGTATTTCGTTGGCCTGCACGGGAAAAAACAGTGTTTTTCCGTCGGCAAAACTGAACGCAACCTTGTGGTTCATGCCCCGGTCTCCATGGATTCAGAGGTGGTAGAAATCGAGCACCGAGTTGATGGTGTCGTTGAGCAGCAACACGTGTTTGCGGGTAATCACCCAGCTGTTGTCGTGCGGCTTGAGGCGATAAGTCGCGGTCCCGTAAAACTGCTCGGACGTGGCCAGGCGATAGAACAAGGTGTGCCAGTTCAGGCGTACTTCCAGCTCACCCATTTCGAGTTCGCTGATGCGCACGTTGTTGATCAGATGCAGGGTGCGCGGCATCGGCGTGGCCGACGCGGCTTTGCCGGTGCGCAGGCGGAATACGCGGTCTTCCAGGCCTGAGCGGTTGGCGTAGTAGATCAGCGACATTTCGCGCTTGGGGTCGCGAGTGTAGACGTGCTCGGAATCCCATTGCGGCAGGTGAAACTCACTCTGCTCGTCGAAGAGCTTGAGGTAGGCGTCCCAGTCCTTGGCGTCGCACAGTTCGGATTTACGGTAGAAAAACTGCTCGATCTGGTACTGCAATTGCGGATTCATGTTCACACCTCACGTAGCTTCAGGGATTTCGCGTCCAGACCGTCGAGCAGAAATTTCTGCCAGTTGCTGTGCTGGTTGACGTAAAGCCCTTCGTGGGTGAATTCGGTGCCGGTCATGGCCGGCGCGATGCCGATCGACTCGCTGTTAGGCGTGGCGCCGGTCGCCCACTGGTGGCTGCCGCGAGAGATATCGCTCCAGCGCTCCAGCCGTGCCTGGAAACCGCGTTGGGCCTCGCGGAACTCCACCAGGTCATCCGGGGTGCCGAGTCCCGACACGTTGAAGAAGTCTTCGAACTGGCGAATCCGATTCTCGCGATCGGCGTCCGACTCGTTTTTCACGCCCAGGCACTGGCTGATGATTTCGGTCTTGTTCCAGGCCACCGGGCGGATGATCCGTAGCTGCGAGCTGATCTGATCGAGGAAAAACAGGCTGGGATAGATGTTCAGGTTGCGCAGCCGATGCATCATCCATTCGGCTTTTTCCTGACCGTGTTCCTCGATCAGGCGCGGCATGATCGTCGCGTAGCCGGAGCGCACCGTCGGGTTAGGCATGTCACTGAACAACAGGCTGTGGCCGTTGTTGAAGGCGAACCAGCCGTCATCGGTATCGGCGTCGCCAGCCCCCAGTTTGCTGTAGTCGAGCGTGCCGCTGGAACGGGTGCCGTTCTCGCTGTCGACCTGCTGGCGGTGCTGCACCGTGGCCACGTAGTTATAGTGGACCGTGCTGACGTGATAGCCATCCAGGCCGTTCTCGTTCTGCAGTTTCCAGTTGCCGTCGTAGGTGTAGGCGGACTTGCCGGGCAGCACTTCCAGCTCACCGGTGGGCGATTGGGCGACCATCATGTCGAAGAACACTTTGGCATCGCCGAGGAAGTCTTCAAGGTTGTTATCGCCGTGAACATCCAGGCTGATAAACACGAAGCCCTTGTAGCTCTGGATGCGGGCCTTTTTCAGGCCGCGTGTGGCTTTGTCGAAACCTTCCGGGTACTCGCCGGGGGCCTTGACCTTGACCAGGCGTCCGTCGCTTTTGTAGCACCAGGCGTGGAACGGGCAGGTAAACGTCGATTGGTTGCCTTTGCCGACGCGGGTCAATGTCGTGCCGCGATGCTGACAGGCGTTGATCAGTGCGTTGAGTTGGCCGTCGCCATCGCGGGTAATGATCATCGGCTGGCGGCCGGCGCGCATCGTGATGAAGTCGTGGTTATTGGCCAGCTCGCTTTCGTGACAGGCGTAGATCCAGTTCTTCTCGAAGATCAGCTCCATCTCCAGATCGAACAGTTGCGGCTCGGTAAAAATATCCCGAGCGATGCGGAACACGCCTTCTGCCGGACGGAAGTCCAGGCAGCCTTCAATGAACGCTTTCCACTGCTCGACGTTTTTTTCGCCACTCATGGGTGTGCACCTTTTTTATTCAGGTCAATCGGTGCACTCATTAGAGAGAGTGGGGCGGGCAGGGGTCTATCCGGTTTGTCGACGAAGGCAGTCCACAAAGTTCGAGGGTGGCATGAAAGATCGCAGCCCATGGCAGCTCCTACGCCGGACGCGGACACCTGTAGGAGCTGCCGAAGGCTGCGATCTTTGCGGGTAACACCTGCGTGTACCAAGGTGGGCAGGTAATACTCAAGACCCATGCACCAAGCGATGAACGGCCGCCCCTGTTTGCAGCATTGAGGTACTGTCTTGGGCAGCCTTGAGTGCTGTTCGAAGGCGAGCTCCGGTTTTAAAGCGAGCGCTTTATCCGCTTAGTAGACGATTGCTATCCATCGAGTTGGCATAGCCGTTTAGTGGTCTGGAACTTGCTCGACTCAAGCCACAGGCGCGCCGTCAGAGCGTGCTGAAAAAATATTGCCGTGGGTGCGCCGTGATGAGTAGCAAAACTGATCCGCAGTTTCGCGATATTCGTATCGATCGCTATGACCTTGAGGGCGCGAGGACCTGGATGTCGGGTATCTGCGGGCCGCACCGTCTCGAAACCGCGACCCCCGAGCGGATCCGTTTTCATCACACGGCCAACGTATTCAAGTCGATGGCCACGACCCTGGGCACTCTCTCATACGGCACCGATGTGACCGTCGATATCGAAGACGCCGAGCACTTCAGTAGCTACAGCCTCAGCCTGCCATTGGTCGGTGAACAGGAACTGAGCAAGAACGGCACGCTACTCAAATCCAATCGCGATCAAGGCGTGATCATCTCGCCGAATGAAAACCAGATGCTGGCGATCTCCGGCGACTGTCGCAAAGTCCAGGTGGTGATCACCCGCGCGGCCATGAGTGAATCCCTGGAGGGGATGTTGCAGCGCCCACTGGATACACCACTGCGTTTCGAATCGGTGATGGATGCGGTGGACGGTGCGTCGGCCTCGTGGTGGCGCATGGCGCGGTATTTCATCGCTGAACTTGAGCGCAGCAGCGCGCTGTTTGAGCAGGTCGTCTTCACGCGGGACATTGAAAGCTCGTTGATCAAAGGCCTGATCCTCGCCCAGCCGAACAATTACTCCGATGAGCTGCGGGACGTGCTGGGCGTGAAGTTGCCGCACTACCTGGTCAGGGCCAAGCAGTGCATTCACGACAACGCTCGCGAAGCGCTGCACCTGGAAGACATCGAAGCGGCGGCGGGGGTTTCGCGGTTCAAGTTGTTCGAGGCGTTCAGGAAGTATTTCGCCTTGTCGCCAATGGCCTATCTGAAAAAGTACCGGTTGAACGCGGTGCGCCAGGAAATCCTTGAGCATGGTCTGGCGCGTAATATCTCGGAGATTGCCATGGGCTGGGGGTTCACCCACATGGGGCGTTTTTCCGCGGAGTACCGCAAGTTATTCGACGAATCCCCCAGCACAACCCTTCAGCGCAACGAGGCCCGGCGCATGCGCGGGCTTTGACGAGGGTGGTGTTCGGGGGGGATTAAGCAACGGCTTATTTGCGGGCGACCAGATCGAGCAGTTCGTCTCGTTCCTTGATTTTCTGCAGGACGATTTCCGAGCGAATATCGGTCACTCCCGCGGTGCGGTTGAGTTTGTTGACGATGAAATCCGAGAAGTGCTTCAGGTTGCGCGCCTGAACTCGCAGCACATAGTTGCTGGCCCCGGTAATCACGTACGCGGTGGCGACTTCGGGCCACCCTTGTACTTTCTTGATAAACGTCTCGTGCCAGTCCTCGACGTCCTGTCGCAACGACACATGGACGATAGCTTCCAGTTCGATGCCCAACCGTTCGGCGCTCAATACTGCGCGATAGCCGGTGATGATTCCTTCACTTTCCAGCAGGCGCAAACGGCGCAGGCAAGCCGACGGTGACAGTGCGACTTTCTCCGCCAGTTCCTGATTGCTGATACGCCCATCCTGCTGCAAGTAATGCAGGATCCGCAGGTCTGTCGTGTCGAGAGTCATGGCTTGAATAAATCCGCGATTTTTGGAGTTGGATTCGAATTATCTACGAGATAACTACTATATGACGGTCCACTTTGCACGAAAATTCTCCAAAGCTTCGTTCATTATCTGCTCATCGTGCTGACGCAAAAAATGCCCAAAACACGGCGGCATGTCATCAAAAAAACAGGACCTGAAATGACTACAAGAAACGATTGCCTGGCGCTCGATGCGCAAGACTCACTGGCTCATCTGCGTCACCAGTTTGCGCTCCCCAAAGGCGTGATCTACCTCGACGGCAATTCCCTCGGTGCGCGTCCGATTGCCGCGCTTGAGCGAGCTTCGGCAGTGATCGCCGAGGAGTGGGGCAATGGTTTGATCCGCAGCTGGAACAGCGCTGGCTGGCGCGATCTGCCGGAGCGTCTGGGCAATCGACTGGCCGGGCTGATTGGTGCCGGTGAGGGTGAAGTGGTGGTCACCGACACCACCTCGATCAACCTGTTCAAGGTCCTCGGCGCAGCCTTGCGCGTGCAGGCCACGCGAGCGCCGACGCGGCGGGTGATCGTCAGTGAAAGCAGCAACTTCCCCACCGACCTGTACATCGCCGAAGGGCTGATGGATTTGCTGCAACAGGGTTACAGCTTGCGTCTGGTCGACAGCCCGCAAGAACTGGCGCAGGCGATTGACCAGGACACCGCCGTGGTGATGCTCACCCACGTCAACTACAAGACCGGCTACATGCACGACATGCAGGCCATGACCGCGCTGACCCACGAATGTGGTGCGCTGGCGATCTGGGACCTGGCGCATTCCGCCGGTGCGGTTCCGGTCGATTTGCGTCAGGCCGGCGCGGACTACGCCATCGGTTGCACCTACAAGTACCTCAATGGCGGCCCCGGTTCGCAAGCGTTTGTCTGGGTTTCGCCACAGCTGTGCGATCTGGTCACGCAACCGCTGTCCGGTTGGTTCGGTCATTCCCGACAGTTCGACATGGCGTCTGGCTACGAGCCGAGCAGCGGTATCGCTCGCTACTTGTGCGGCACGCAACCGATCACTTCATTGGCCATGGTCGAGTGCGGTCTGGAGATTTTTGCCCAGACCGACATGGTCAGCCTGCGCCGCAAATCCCTGGCACTGACCGACCTGTTTATCCAGTTGGTCGAGCAGCGCTGCGCCGCTCACGATCTGAAACTGATCACCCCGCGCGAACACGCCAAGCGTGGCAGTCATGTCAGCTTCGAACACCCGGAAGGTTACGCAGTGATTCAGGCCTTGATCGCCCGAGGCGTGATCGGTGATTACCGCGAGCCGCGAATCATGCGCTTCGGTTTTACGCCGCTGTACACCAGCTTTACCGAAGTCTTTGATGCGGTGCAGATCCTTGGCGAGATTCTCGATCAGAAAACTTGGGCGCAAGCGCAGTTCCAGGTTCGCCACAGCGTCACCTGATACAAAAGATCGCAGCCTGCGGCAGCTCCTACGCAATGTGTGTGTAGGAGCTGCCGCAGGCTGCGATCTTTTACGGTCCCCCGGTTTACGAACCATGTGCTCTCTTCAAAAAAGACAATATTCAGAGGACAGAGAAATGACCGACACCATCGGTTTTGAAACCATCTCCAAGCGTGAGCATGGCCTTAGGCGTCAGCTCACTTCGGGGCAGATGAGCATGATCGCGATTGGCGGTGCGATAGGCACTGGCCTGTTCATGGGCAGCGCCTATGCGATTGGCTATGCCGGGCCGAGCGTGCTGCTCAGCTATGCGATTGGCGCGATCATCACGCTGCTGTTGATGGGCTGTCTGGCGGAGATGACCGTGGCCCACTCGACCTCGGGTTCGTTCGGCGCGTATGCCGAATTCTATATCAGCCCGCTGGCCGGGTTTCTGGTGCGCTACGCCTATTGGGCGGCGATTGTGTTGGCGGTCGGCACTGAGGTGACGGCGGTTGCGATGTACATGAAGTACTGGTTCGCCAATGTGTCTGAATGGATCTGGATCGTCTCGTTCTCGAGCATTCTGATCGTGCTCAACGCCATCAGCGTGAAGACCTTTGGCACCTTCGAGTACTGGTTTTCGACCATCAAGATCGGCGCGATTGTTGGCTTCATCATTCTCGCGGTGTACGTGGTGTTTGGTTCCGGCAACCCGGATTACGGCGTGCATAACTACACCAGCCACGGCGGGTTTTTCCCCAATGGCCTGCAAGGGATGTGGGTGGCGGTCATCGTGTCGATCTTCAGTTACCTGAGCGTGGAAATGATCGCGGTAGCGGCCGGTGAAGCAGAAGATCCGGAGCGTGCAGTGAAGAAAGCCTTTCGCGCGACCATCGTTCGGCTGGTGGTGTTTTACCTGCTGACCCTGGCCCTGATGTTGGCGATCGTGCCATGGGTTCAGGCAGGTCATGCGCAGAGTCCGTTCGTCACGGTCATGCAAACCATCGGCATTCCCGGTGCCACCGGGGTGATGAATTTCGTGATCCTGATTGCCGCCTTGTCAGCGATGAACAGCCAGCTCTACATCACCACGCGGATGATGTTCAGCCTGTCCCGTGGCGGTTACGCACCGAAGGCGATGGGCGCGTTGAGCAAGAGCGGGATTCCGCTTAACGCCTTGCTGCTGTCGAGCTCGGGCATTGCGCTGGCGACGCTGTTGAACGTGATGTACCCGGAAAGCTCCTTCACCTTGATGATGGCGATTTCCATGTTCGGCGCGATCTTCACCTGGTTCATGATCTTCCTCACGCACTACTGTTTCCGTCGCTATCACCAGCGTCACGGCGAGCGGAAGTTGTCGTTCCGCGTGCGTCTGTTTCCTTACACCACGCTGTTGGGGCTGGTGCTGATGGGCGCGGTGATGATCACCACCTACTTCACCGAAGCCTTCAAGATGACCTTGGTGTTTGGTGTGCCTTTTCTGCTGATCCTTTCGTTGGTCTACGGAGTGTTCTTTCGAAAGGCCAAAGCATCAGCCGGCACTTTCGACAACGTCCCGGCACCGTAGGAGCAAGGCTAGCCCGCGATGGCACCCGCAAAATCGCCATCGCCGGCAAGCGCCAGATCAAAAGATCGCAGCCTTCGGCAGCTCCTACGGAGTTGTGTCAGGCGCCTTTGATAGGGCGTCCAGCAGGGCTTTGGCATAGCGGGGCAGGGCGTCGAACGAGCGTGCGCACAGCAGCAGTTTTCGCTGGGCCCATGGCTCGTTCAGCGCGAGGCGTTTGAACGCTTGTCCACCCGCCCAGCGCTCGACCGCCGCCAACGGCACAATCGCCAATCCCGCGCCATGGGTGACCATGCGAATCACCCCGTCGAAGCCATCGGCACGAATGCGGATCTGCATGCGCAACCCGGCGTGCAGCGCTTGTTCCTCCAGATAGATCGCCAATGCGCTGTTGGCATTCAGCCCGACGTAATCGTGAGACAGGGTCTCGCTGAACGTCGGCGGTTCATGCTCGGCCAACGGATGATCGCTCGGCATGATCAGCACCAGAGGATCATCGCGGAATGCTCGGGTGTCGAGGTCGTGAGTGTCCACCGCATCGGAAACGATACCGAGGTCGGCCGCCCCCTGACGCAAGGCATGGGTGATGCGCAGGCTCGGCAGTTCTTGCAGGTCGATGTCGAGGTTGGGGTGTTCGCACAGAAAGTCCGCCAGCAACTCGGGCAGGTATTCAGTGATCGCTGTGGTGTTGCACAGCAACCGCACCTGACCTTTGACACCTTTGGCGTATTCCGCCAGATCCTGTTGCAGGCGCTCGGCCTGTTGCAGCAATACCCGGGCATGTTGCGCCAGCGCCTTTCCAGCCGGTGTAGGGCTGATGCCCCGGCGCCCGCGCTCGAAAAACGCGGTGCCCAGCGAAGCCTCCATCGCACGGATTCGCGCACTCGCCGCCGCCAGTGACAGATGGCTGCGGGCAGCGCCGGCGGTGATGTTGCCGGCGTCGAGGATGTTCAGGTAAAGCTTGAGATCGATCAGGTCGAAGTGCATGGGAGTTCCTAAAGAACGTTCCCACGCTCTGCGTGGGAACGATCAGATACCAAGGCTCTGTCAAAACAAGAGGCAGGCTCAGTATATGGCAGATTTTCACGGGGGCCCGGAACGCTCAGGATAACGCCATGAATACACTTCTCGCGTTCTATCAAAACCTCGGGCTGGCCTTGTCTTTGTTGGTGGTTGTCACCTTTCTGATGGCCGGCATGATCAAAGGGGTGATCGGCATGGGATTGCCGACCGTTGCCATGGGCCTGCTTGGTCTGGCTATGGCTCCGACGCAGGCTGCGGCGCTGCTGATCATTCCGGCGACGCTAACCAACGTCTGGCAACTGGTCTTCGGTGGGCACTTGCGTCCATTGGTCAAACGGCTGTGGCCGATGCTGTTGGCGATCGTCATCGGCACCGGCGCAGGCACGTTGTGGCTGGGAGTCGACGGCGGGCAGTGGGTGGTGCGGGGACTTGGCGCGGTGTTGTTGCTCTATGCCTTGAGCGGATTGTTGCTGCCGACCTTGCAGGTTGGCAGCACAACCGAACGCTGGCTCGCCCCGCTCTGTGGCGTGTTGACCGGCATCATCACCTCGGCCACCGGGGTCTTTATGATTCCGGCGGTGCCCTATCTGCAAGCGTTGGGGTTGAACAAGGATCAACTGGTGCAGGCGCTCGGCCTGTCATTCACTGCGTCGACCCTGGCGCTGGCCGCCGGCCTGATGTGGCGCGGTGCGCTGGGTGGTGGCGCGCTGAGTGCGTCGCTGCTGGCGCTGATCCCGGCGCTGCTCGGCATGCTGCTGGGACAATGGCTACGAGAGCGGATCAGCGCCGTGCTGTTCAAGCGAGTGTTCTTCGTTGGCGTTGGATTGCTCGGTGGCCATCTGCTGATCAGCGGCTAGCGGAAGACGGGCTGAGCATGTCGATGCGGCGGATATCGAAGTCGCGTTCCAGGTAATCCATGCGGTTCTCGAAAAACTGCTGCATGTGCGGCAGGTTCGAGTGCACGTCCAGATGAGTCCGGGATTGCCAGATCTCGTAGAAGATAAACAGCGTCGGGTCCTGCTGATCGCGCAGCATGTGGTACTCGATGCAGCCAGGTTCGGCACGACTGGGTTCGACGTAGGCGCGGAACAGGGCTTCGAAGGTTTCGGCTTTTTCCGGACGGGTTTTGGCGTGCAGGATGAAACCGTGTTGTTCGCTCATTTAGAACTCCTCAAGTCAGGGTTGAGAAAACTCTACGGCAACAATCAGCTAGTGATTCGTGCGTTTTGGTCAAATGTATTTTGCCGACTTCGGGCTTATTCATGGGAAGGGTCATCGATACCCTGCCGTCATCAACTTTAAAACTTCTCGATCCCGCGACTTATCCACAGCGTGGCGCATCGGACCCTGATGATGAGGCTTCCCATGAAAAAAGTTCTGTTGCTCAACGGTGGCAAGAAATTCGCTCACTCCGACGGTCGCTATAACGCCACCCTGCACGAAGCCGCATTGAGCGTGCTGGATCGTGGCGGTGTCGACGTGAAAGTGACCCACATCGACGAGGGCTATGACATCGCTGAAGAAGTCGCCAAGTACCTCTGGGCTGACGTGATTATTTACCAGATGCCAGGCTGGTGGATGGGCGCGCCATGGACCGTGAAAAAGTACATCGACGAGGTCTTCACCAAAGGCCACGGCAGCCTCTATGCCAGCGACGGCCGGACCCGTTCCGATGCTTCGCAAAAATACGGCAGCGGCGGTCTGTTGCAGGGTAAGCAGTACATGCTGTCGCTGACCTGGAACGCACCGCAGCAAGCCTTCGACGACCCGACCGACTTCTTCGAAGCCAAGGGCGTGGACGCGGTGTACTTCCCGTTCCACAAGGCCAATACCTTCCTCGGCATGAGCGGCCTGCCGACCTTCCTGTGCGTTGATGTGATGAAGCGGCCGAACGTTGAGGCCGACGTCGTGCGCTACGAGCAGCACCTCAAGCAGGTGTTCGATCTTAAGGCATAGGCATGAGCTAGTATCGGGGGAAGATCGCAGGCTCCTACGCTGCAAAACCGTATGAACCTGCGATCTTTTCAAAGCCCCCGAAAACGAGGACATACGTGAAAGCCAGATCCGATGAGTTGCAGATTTTCGTCTGCGTGATCGAGTGCGGTTCGATTTCTGCGGCGGCCGAACAGGTCGGGCAAACGCCCTCGGCGGTCAGCCGCACGCTGTCGCGTCTGGAGGCCAAGCTCGACACCACGCTGATCAACCGCACCACGCGGCGCATGGACCTGACCGAAGAGGGCAAGTACTTCTTCGAACAGGCCAAGCTGATTCTCGACCAGATGGACGAGCTCGAAGAGCGTCTGTCCTCGCGTCATAAAACACCTTCCGGACGACTGCGGATCAATGCGGCGTCGCCGTTCATGCTGCACGCAATCGTGCCGTACATCGATGAGTTCCGCCGTCTGTACCCGGACATCCAGCTGGAACTCAACAGCAACGACCTGATCATCGACTTGCTTGAGCAAAGCACCGACATCGCGATCCGCATCGGGCCGTTGGCGGATTCGACCCTGCATGCGCGCTCGCTGGGATGCAGCCCGCTGCACATCCTCGCCAGTCCTGCGTATCTGGAAAAACACGGCACCCCGACCACTGTTGCCGACCTGACCAACCACTCGCTGCTGGGCTTCACCCAGACTGAAAGCCTCAACCACTGGCCGCTGCGCCATGTGCATGGCGACCGCTGGCAGATTCAGCCGAGCCTCAGCGCCTCCAGCGGTGAAACCCTGCGTCATCTGGCGCTGGAGGGGCAGGGCATTGCGTGCCTGTCGCACTTCATGACCATCGATGACATCAAGGCCGGACGGCTGAAGTTGCTCTTGGCGCAGGCCAACAGCGGTTATCGCCAGCCGATCAACGCGGTGTACTACCGCAACTCGCAACTGGCCTTGCGCATTCAATGCTTCCTGGACTTTATCCAGAGCAAGTTGGCCGGTTACGCGAGCGAGGTGTTCGAAGGCTGATCCTTCAAAAACGTTTGCGGCGGATCAAACTCGCCCTCGACGACTACCGTGGCGGCGATGATCATCTGCCGCTGGGAGACTGACATGCACTACCACACGCTGATCCGCAACGCCGTGATCATCGACGGCAGCAACACGCCGGGTTATCCCGCCGACGTGGCGATTATGAACGGGCGTATCGAGCGCATCGGTGACTTGCAGGATGCCAGCGCCGATGAAGAAATCGATGCGGCCGGGCGAGTGCTCGCGCCAGGTTTCATTGACGTACACACCCACGACGATACGGTGGTGATCCGCCAACCGCAGATGCTGCCCAAACTCAGCCAGGGCGTGACCACGGTGATCGTCGGCAACTGCGGGATCAGCGCCTCGCCGGTGAGTTTGCGCGGCGATCCACCGGACCCGATGAATCTGCTCGGCACGTCCGCAGCCTTTGTCTATCCACGCTTCAGCGATTACCGCGCCGCGGTCGAAGCGTCCAACCCGACGTTAAACGTGGCGGCATTGGTCGGCCATACGGCGTTGCGCAGTAACCATCTGGACGATCTGTTTCGCACCGCCACACCGAACGAAATTGCGGCGATGCGCGAGCAACTGCGCGAGAGCCTGGAGGCCGGTGCGTTGGGCTTGTCCACAGGGTTGGCCTACGCCAGCGCTTTCTCGGCGTCTACCGACGAAGTCATGCAACTGACTGAAGAGCTGACGGCCTTCGGCGCGGTCTACACCACCCATTTGCGCAGCGAGTTCGAACCGGTGCTGGAGGCCATGGATGAGGCATTCCAGATCGCTCGCCACGCGAAAAGCCCGGTGATCATTTCCCATCTCAAATGCGCTGGCGCCGGTAACTGGGGGCGCAGTCCGCAGCTGCTCGCCTCACTGGAGCTGGCGGCGAAAACCCACCCGGTGGGCTGCGATTGTTATCCCTATGCGGCGAGTTCCTCGACCCTGGACCTCAAGCAGGTGACCGACGCGTTCCGCATCACCATCACCTGGTCGACGCCACACCCTGAAGTGGGCGGGCGCGACTTGATGGATATTGCCGCCGAGTGGGGCGTGCCGCTGTTGGACGCGGCCCGTCGTTTGCAACCGGCCGGGGCGGTGTATTACGGCATGGACGAGGCGGATGTGCGGCGTATTCTGGCCCACCCGTTATCGATGATCGGTTCCGACGGCTTACCGGAAGACCCGTTTCCTCATCCGCGTTTGTGGGGCGCGTTTCCACGGGTGCTTGGGCACTTCAGTCGGGATCTTGGATTGTTCCCGCTGCACACGGCGGTGCACAAAATGACCGGGCTGTCGGCGGCGCGTTTCGGCCTGAAAGAGCGCGGTGAAATTCGCGAAGGGCATTGGGCGGATCTGGTGTTGTTCGATCCTCTGAGCATTCGCGACGTGGCCGACTTCAATGACCCGCAACGGGCGGCGGAGGGGATTGATGGGGTGTGGGTCAATGGGGTCTTGAGTTACCGCGAAGGCAGGGCGAATGACGGCAGGGCTGGGCGTTTTCTGACGCGGGAAGGGGATTTGCGTACAGGCTTTCATTGAGTGTTGACGATCAAAAGATCGTCCGAACGCGGCCCGAACCTTCGGCAGCTCCTACGCCGAACGCATGCTTCTGTGGAGCTGCCGAAGGCTGCGATCTTTTGATCCAAGTCTCATAGTGGCACTGTGAGATTAAAGAAAGCCATTACCAAGCCGAAGCGCTGTCATGCAACCCACCTATAGTGGGGTCTTTCAGTTTGGGAGTAGTGCAATGAGCTTCGGTAAAACCACCCCGATCCTGCGGATCTTCGATGAAGCCAAGGCACTGGAGTTCTACGTCGACTTCCTCGGTTTCACACTCGACTGGCAGCACTGTTTCGAGGCGAACTTCCCGATCTATATGCAGGTGTCGCGGGGGGAATGTGTGCTGCACCTGTCCGAGCACCACGGCGACGCTACGCCGGGTTCGGCGCTACGCATCGAGACCGATGAACTGGAAGTGTTCCAGCAGCAATTACTGGTCAAGAATTACCGCTTTGCTCACCCACAGATTCAGGCCATGCCCTGGGGTAGCCAGGACATGACCATCAGCGATCCGTTCGGCAATCGGTTGGTGTTTACCAATGCGATCAGTGCTTGATTGAGCTCGGTAAAGCGAGGTCTATCGGCGGCCTGATAGACCTCACTGGTTTCAAATGGGGTTTGGATTATCTGCCGAATGATTTGTTGTGTTCGTTAAGCCTGAACAGCAGTTCCCTTCCTCGCTGTATCGTTGCACGGGTTTTGGTTATCTCGTGTTGTATTTCTGTGCGGCGTAATGTGCGGGCGTCTGCCGTGCCTACATTATTCGTCATCCGGTCCAGGGTTTGACTCAGAGAACCTTTCGCACCGTTGGCATAAAACTCCTCTACCCCCAACGTATCAAATGCAGCATTGATGGCAGTGGCGTCATGTTCCAGATATCCATCGAGCACAAGCAATGCATCGTTCAATCGTTCGATTTTCTGTGCAGGTATGCCGTTCAAGGCTTTGGTTGCCTGGGTGGACGATTCGAAGTTGGGAATCCACGCACCTTGAACCCTGAGCACTTTTGTCAGGATAAAACTGGTCACCGCCAGCGATAGTTTTTTTTGCCCTTTGGCGTTGCGTGGGTCCAGATCTTTCATTGCTTTCCGGGACTTTGTGTTCAGGTCATAGAAGGCTGTCCTGCCGTCATGTTCTATATCGTCGGGCGCCAGTCGAGTAGTTTGTGGATATATCGCGGCCGTCAGATGCCGTGTTGCATCAATTTTGCTGGCGATCGAGTCAGTCGTTAAAGAGGTGCTGACCATGGCGGCCCCTGAGGCGACTACTCCGCCTGGCGCTGCCAGTATGCCGGCTCCCAACGAGATCAAGTGCCTGAGTGCGTTGTAGGCGTAACTTTGAAAGAGTCTTTTGGTGATGTCTTTTTTACGCATGCTGTTATAGATCTGGTAGTTCAACGTACTGACCCTGTTGTGCACTTCGGACAAAATATTCGGGTAGGTCGCTATTTCTTCCTTGAGGTTGAATTCTTCTTTGTTGTTGCCGTGTTGATCGGTGTAGCGCAGCGGGTTGTTTCCGACCATGCAATACAGGTTCAACCCGTCAATCGCGCCCGCCGGATCAGGACTGATCCACCGCTGTAACCACGGTGCGTAATACCGGTGCCCGTAGTAATAAAGGCCACTGGCATCGCGCTCTTTACCGGAATAACGAATGGTTCGGTAATCGGCTTCCACCGCCGAACGAGACGCCGTCCACGCAGTTGCGCCATAAGGGAAATAACTTTCCTGGCTGATCAGCCAGGCCTGGTCGTCGAGTTCCAGTGAGCTGGAGCCCAGATGGTCGTCAAGGCTATAGCGCAGTTGATCTTTCGGGATACCTGACGGCTGGCCCTCGGTCCAATGCAGGCAGCGAACGCTGCAGCGCCCGGTTTGCACGGTGATGACTTCCAGGCGCTCATGAGTGCGGGTACGGATTTCGAGGCCCGGTAGATAACGGACTTCTCGGGTGTGAGTCACCGACGCTGCATAGGTTGTTTGTATCTTGCGTACGCGTTGACCGCTGCTGTCATAGCAATAGCGTTCATGGTCATCAGGGTCATCCTCGCGTTTTACCAGCACCACGCTGCTGAGCTGATTGCGAGTATTCCATTGCAGCAACTGGCCGGGTTGCAGTGATTGCAAGTTACCGTTGGTATCGAAGGCTGCTGTAGCGTCGGGCGATGCATCCCCCTGGTTCCAGGACAGGATGCGATTGCTTGCGTTATCCACATTCAGGGTTCGGGTGTAGTTGTTGCGATCGCGAACATGGCGCAGTTCGGTCAGGTTGCCGCCAGCGTCGTAGTCGTAGTGCTGGGTAAAGTTGAACAGTTGCCGGGCATCAATCGGTGTCCTGCTGGAGATGGGAAGGTGGGGTTGGCTGTTCGGCCCCGCTGCTTCACGGCCCGTCGCGCTGATCAGTTGGTAGAGGCTGTCATAGGTGAATGTGCTGACGGCTTCGACTCGTTGGTTACTGCCGAATTGCACGGGCTGGGCCTTGTCCTCGATTCGCATCACATTCCCCACTGCGTCATAGGTGTAGTGCAGCGCCTGTAACGTGCTGGTGGAAACGGACGCGGTGAGCGAGGTCAACCGACCGCTGGCCGGATCGAACACGGCGCGGCTGATAACGTCGTTCCCGGCTGTCTGGGATTCAACCTGGCCAAATGCGTTGTAGGCGAGATCCTTCACGATGTTTTTTTCGATCGCGGCGTTTTTCAGTTTCAGACCCACGGCTTTGAGCTGGCCGGCGACGTCAAACGAAAAGCGCTGTTGGTGTTGACCGGCATCGATTTGTCGGAGGACTTCTCCCAGTGCATCGTAGTGCCAGATCGTTTCGTGGCCATCTCCCTCCTCATGTAATAGCTCCCGGTCCTGTTCCTCCGCCGGCCAGCCAGGTTGTTCAGCGTTCAAGAGAAAGTGTCGTGTCTGGCTCAAGGGCTTGGCGCAGAGTGCGTACTCACTGATAAGCAGGGTTCCGGCGCCGTCATCGTGGCGAATCAATGCGCCACACCGATTGAGTTCGGCGCAATCCGAGGAGCTGTCACCGTAACTGAAGCGTTCGACGATGCGTGAGGGATGCCCTGGTGACTCTTCCTGGATCGCTATCGGCCGCAATTGTCTATCGAAGCTCGTTTGCCAGTGACTGCCACGCTGATCCCAGTTGCGCAGCGTCTGGCCGGCATCCCCTGGCAGATTCAGACGCCACCCGGCGTCGACGCTGTCCACCCACAGCGCTTTGCCAGACAGGCTGTAGGCGGTTGTCAGATTGGCTTTTGATGTTTCGGCAAACAGTCGTGGGTCCCACTGCGCAATCAGGTGCCCGGCAGTGTTGTAGTGCTGATGGGTAATGCGCGCTTGAGCGCTGTCATCTGCATTGCGTCGCCAGTAAGCGACTTGCCGCACCGGCAGGCCACGACTGTCGATGGCGCTGATGGTGGGGGTCTTGCGGTGAAGGCGTGCGTTCATGCCTCACCTCCGGTAGTGGAGGATTCGGACATGATTTCTTCCAGCGTGTCATTCTCGTCCTCGTCCACGGTGTACCAAGGGTGGCGGGTATGTCGTCGCAGATAGGAGACACCGTTTTGTTTGGCTTGACGGGCATGGGTAGGGCGCCCCAATGGATCGTAAAACTGCTGGTCGTGGTGGCCGAACGTGCGCAAGGACGCATCATCGATAGAGCGGTGTTGATCGGCGAAGTAGGGGCGGTAGGTACGGATCGCCAATCCCTTGTTGTTGTATTCGACCCGTTCACTGACACGCCAGCGCTGTGCGGCGACTTGCTGGCGTGCTGATGATCCATCGAGTGTCAGTTGTCCCTGGTCGTTGACGACATGGGCGATTCCTGGCTCGACCTTTTGCTTGTGTTGCAGCGTCCGACCGAAGCCGTCGATGTCGGTAACGCTGATACGGATCTGCCTCTGGTTGTCATCGGGGAACCGATCCGCGATCAGTACGGCAACGTGCACGGGCTCACGTGTCGAGGCATCGAGTTCGCTTTTCAGTTTCACCTCATCGGCAATGAGGGTTTGAAGACCCGACAACCGGGCTCGGGCCGAAGCGCAGATATGCCCGCTCGGCAGCAAGTCATGGTTGATCACGCAACGCGTTAGCCAGTCTGTGTCCTTCAGTGCTGCGGCCGATACGCAACCCATCCAGCTAAACGGCGCGTAATAGGTGGCAGTGGCGGCGTCTTGCAGAGCTTCTTTGTGCTGTTTGATCGCGTCTGCCGGGCTTTTGAATAGCGGCCGTTTGTACTCACCTATAGGTTTGAAACCGACGAGCTTGTCGCTCTTGTAGCCGTAAAAGCTGGTGGCCAGCACCTGGCCGAAAGCATCAACGAGGCTTTCTTGTACGTTGCCATTGGGATCGGTAACGCTCAGGGGCAGGAGTGAGCGGTAGTCATAGATGGCCTTGGTGACGCAGCCATCGGGCAATTTGAACTCGGTGATAAAGCAGTGGTAGTTGTCGTAGCTGACCTCGGTCGGATCGAGGCTTTTGCTCGTCTGTAAGGTCTGTGGCCGGTAAAAGCCTTCCTGCAGGGCATAGGTCACGAAAGCGCTTTTGACGGACCAGAGTTTTCTGGGGGACGTGGACACTGGGAGAAAATCGGTCATGCGGTGATAGCCACTTCGTTCGAGCAATTTTCCCTTGGGGCGAGCGTCTTGCGGCAATACGCTGAAGGCTTTCAGGGCTGTTTCGTCCAGCTCGGCTGTTTCCAGATAGTCGGCCAAGGCTTCGAAGTGAGCGACGCCGTCCGGTAGGGTTTCTGCGGTGGTGTTCTTGTAGCGCTGCAAGGACAGGCCAGTCAGGACGCTCTGGGTCGTCCAGTCCGTTCCCTTGACGAGCTCGATGAGCTTTTCGTAAGTCATGTCCTTTGTGAACAGCCCCAAGGCTTCGGGTGCTTTGGGAAGTCTCAACGCGTTGGTGCGCTGACGGTAAGGCAGACCCAGCCGCCAACCTTGGGCGCTATCCAGATGAATGAATTCGGCAAGGGTTTCGTTCAGGTAGTAGAACTGCTGCGCTGGATCGTGAGCGTCGCGCCACCATTGTTGTTGGTCGGCATCGCTGAACGGTGGAGTATCGCTGCCGGTTTTACGTCGGGCGTAATGGACGCTCGCGCCATGCGTCAGTGCACCGTAGGTGTCGTGCTGCAGATTGAAGGTGTGCTGGCATTGCGGGTCATCAATAATGCCTTCGTATTGGTATCTGATGGACTCCAGTAGCAGTGGCAACATTCGGGCGTAGAGCTGGTTGTCCCTTGGCGCTTGCAGCAGGCGTACCCGGTAGCGGTTTTCCTCAATCGAATACAGCGTTCGGGTTTTCAGATGCTTATCGAATCCGAAGAGCTCGGTACGCAGTAAATGACCGCTGAGGGAACGAGCCATTTCAAGGGCGGTCGCCACGTCTGGCGGGGCGATGAGTGTGTCGCTTTGGGTGTCGGGTGAGTAGCGGAACAACAACGCGTTGCCCAGCACTACGGCTTGTTTGTCAGCAAGGTGATAACCGCTACGTGACGCATCGACTGCTTGCCCGGTGTGGAACCAGCTCTTTTTCAGACACGGCATCGTAAAACCTGGCGAGTCGGTATCGCCGGGGTTGGTTTCACTGTCCGATTGCAGTAACAGGCCAAAGCCGCGAAATTCCCGTTCGATTCCGTCGTAGAAGCCTTGGCGATAGGAAAGGCTCTGGGTCAGTCGATTGCCGGTAATCTCGTCGAGTTGGGCCTGCTTCTCGACCAGATGCAGGGCAAAGGGCACATGACAGGTGAGGGGGCTGCCGGCTTTTATTTTCTCCGTTTTCTCATCCAGCCACTCTTGTGCCGAACTGCGGTAGCGGATTCTGCCTGCGGCGCCCATGTTGTTATTGGTACCCGTGAGTAAATACGGTTTTTCACTGACAAAGTCGTAGCGCCAATGCTGAGGGGCCATGTGCGGCACGCTGAGTATCAGGCTGGAGCAGCCAAGCCCTTGCAGATCGGCGATGCTCACCTGACAGAGTCGGTCGTAGCGCACACCTTCCGGCCAGTGCAGGGCAACTGAAGGGGCGAAACCGTTGCCGCTGAGGTTCATGAAAATCCGTGCCTGCTCGGCTTCCAGATAGATCAGGTCGGTGGCGCCGGAGCCGTCCAGATCCGCAAGGCGGATACGCGAGGCGTCGAATGTCTCGTACGCAAGGTTTGGCGAACCCAGCACGATGCCTTTACCGAAACGTCCATGCCCCAGGTTTGGCCAGCACTTCACTTCATTGTGGCGAACGCGCACCAGGTGCGGTTGACCGCTGCCCAGGATATCGCTGAAAGCCACCAGCTCGCAGGGTGAAGAAGTGAGTACGGGAAGGGCGTCTTCGTCCTCTTCACGAGCCACTTCGCGAGCAGCGCCAAAGCCCTTTTCTCGTTGATTGGCGTACAGCCGAACGCTGCGCGGGCCTATCAGCGTCAAGTCGCTGAGTCCTTCGCCCATCAGATCGGCCAACTGCCCATGCGGATTGAAAAACTCCGTAGGGAACGCATCGAACGTGGCGAAATCCGACCAGTTGCGGTCGGGGCCGAGAGAGAAAAAACCACTCAGCCCCGGCTGTGCGATGACCCAGTCCAGTCGACCATCGCCCGTGAGATCGCTCAGTGACGGGCGCACAGGTTTGGCAGTGTCGGCGGTCGGGATAGTTGGCAAGGCGCGCCACTGATCGTAAGCCACTTCATTGCTTTTGGTGTTGGCTCGCATGGGCTCGCGGTAATACCAGGCATTTTCACTGGAATACAGCACCCCTGGAAGTCCTTCGCCGTACAGGTCTACCAGTTGGTAACGCTGACCGTCGTTGAGACCGGGCATGTTCTGAAACGGCTGCCAGGTGTGGGTATCAGAGGGGAGCTTGAACTCGCTGTAGCTGAATTCAACGGGCGGATGATTATCGGCAGTTGCCCGGTTGTTATACGCCTGATCATGGGCCGCGCTCAGGTGGTGATAGCCCAGAGGCGTCTGACGATAATCGAGCAGCAGGCGTCGCACCAGAACGGGGGCGACGCCCAGCTCATCGGGAAAACAGTGAAACATCAGCACTTGGTGGCACAGGCGTTCCGTGCGTAGTTCAAAGCCATAGGCGTAGCTCGAAAAGCCGTCGCTGCGGCTTTGCCACTGTTGCCCGGTGTACGCCGGTTTTTGTTCGTACCCTGTATCCCGTTCGCCGTAGTCAAACACCAACTCGAAGTGCCATTGCACAGGTTTCAGTCGGTCTGATTGCCACAGGTAGAGGTGCGCATCGGCCTTGAAGTTGCCGTAGCTCACACGGCTCAAGTAGCGCTGGGCTGTGGCGCCATTGTTGTGATTTTCTGCCGTGTATTGATAGAGGATGTGCTCGCCGTGGGCGTTGAGACTTTCCTCCAGAAGCCATTCGCCGACATGCGTCGAATTCTGCGGATCGGTCCGACGCGATGCCGGGTTTTTCCCGAACAAGTGAAGGCTGCCCTCGGCGCCGTGCACCAGCCAGAAACCCGGCTCGTCGCTCTCTGAGGACCAATGTTCAATTCGGTCGAAGGTGCTTTCGACTCTGGGGAAGTGGCGCACCACGGTATAGGTCGTCCCCAGTTTCAGATCGTTGTAATTGTCGATGTGAGTTCGAATGATGGCACCTTTCGAGTCGAGTTCGGGCATCCACACGACCCCGTTGGGGCCGACAATCTCGTCATCCTCGGTATAGACCGGAACACCTTGGCTGGCGCGTCGACCGACGGTGGGCAATGCCATTCCCCAGCCGATACCGAACACGCCATTGCCGAGCGAACTGCCATAGTTCAGCGACAACGATGGTGCGAAGCCACGGCCTGGCGAAATGGGTAACGCAAGCTCATACGAAGCGGCTCCGTGTGAGCCGATTGCGCCCATTCCTTTGCCGATGCTTTGAATGGTCCCGCCACCTTTGGGCAGTGACGGCGCGCTAACCGGCAATGCGCTTTGTTCACTCATTGCGAACCTCCGCCTGCTCTGGCCGTGTAGCTCATGTGCACGATGATGTCGGTCAGTGACTCCAGCATGGCTTGCTGCGCTTTGGGGTTCGGGAAGGTCAGACGCCATGTGGAGATGGCACCGGTGTATTCGAAGGGCAGGTAGCGTTCATCGTTGAAGTTCAGGGTGAACAGACCGTTGTCATCGAATCCGGTAGAAAGGGCGATTTGCTGATTGGCTCGCAGGCTTTCCTTGATCTGCGTCTCGTCATTGGCGGACATGACCACCTTGCTGGAGGTCTGGGTGAGTGTTGCCCGGATGTTTTCATAGGGGCCGAGAATGGCCGGCAAGGAGACGCTGACGGTTTTGATGCGCCGCAGGTAATGTTTCTGATCTTTATAGTCGTCTTCGAACAACTCGTGGGTCAGCTCGAACTCGTAGTTTCCCTTTTTCAGGTCAGCGCGAATGTCCACCCACTCTTTGTTGATCGTGCTGGTTCTGGTTTTCGCCTTGAGCTGTCGCAGTGATACGGTCTTGCGAATTTCCAGTTCGCGCTCGTTGCCCAAAAGGTAGGCATTCTTCATCTTCAGCAAGCTCACTTTCATCATCTCGCCAGGTCCCAGTCCACGATAGGTGCTGTTCCAGGCCTTGGGTTGAAAGAACGGCTGCGTGGTGTAGTCGGCCATCTCGTAGCGCCAACACAGTTCAGTGTGCTGACATAGCGACAAGGTTGCGTCATACACCTGGTAATAGAAGCTCGACAGTTGTTGAGTAAACCACTGGTAAAGGTGCGAGTTAGTGAAACGCTTGCTCAGGAATGCGTACATAGTCCGGGCTTGCGCCAGCGATGTTTGAGTTTGTCGTAATACCAGCAGGGAGGCGGTTTCCCGTTCGGTTTCAAGCGCCAGTTGTGTATCAAGGTGTGCGATTTCGAGCCGCGCCTGATCACGCGCGAGTGTCCATTCCTGATGGCGACGACGGTATTGCGCTGCACGTTCGAGGGCTTCGCCAACCCCATGGGCAGCGGCCGCTATGCCTTGAGCGCCGGCCATCACGGCAAAAGGCACCCCTTCCAGGCGATGGCCGCCGTCCGCAAGGCCAAAAATGTTGGGGATGACCTTCATGCCGTGACCGGCAACCTGGGCCGCATAACCAGCGGCTTCCGCGATGCGTCCGGTTAGATGCGATGCGGTGGCCGCCACTTCTTCTGGATTGACTATTTCGTCCACCCGTTGACTGTAGTAATCCATGCGCCCCTGGACAATCGCTTTGCTGGCAAGCAAGGCTTCCTTGTTTTTCTGGTCGATTTTCAACGCCTGGGTCTGCAGGTCCACGGCCATGTTTGCCAGATCCCAGAGGTGTTGCTGTTGCATCTCCTGATAGATGGCTTGCTCGGTGCGTTCGATAAAGGACAGTAGAGTCGTGCCGAACTGAATGACAGTGTCCACCGCGCTCATGGCCTGGGCATGCAGGGTGTTGAAGCGGTAAGGCGGGATCTCTGAACCCAGGCTTTGGTAAATTCCGGGTTCTGCGGCGGGTTTGGGATGGGAACCGAGCAGGTCGCCTGGTGCTGCGGGGGCTGCGAAAAGGGCAAGTCCCAATGGTTTGCCGACAATGTCGAGATTGTTTCTGAGATTGTGCAGGCGACTTTCGAGTTTCTCCCAGCGAGAGATCAGAACAGGATTGAACGGCAAGCGCAGATGTGGTGTGTCGATCGTATGCACAGAGGGTGGCTCTGCATAAGGACGCACACAGAGTTGCGGTACACGTTCTGGCGAATCTTTTGGAGCCTTGTGTTTGAGATCTTTGCCCAGTTTATTTTCAAAGACTCGTAGAGCTGTATTGGTCTCGTCGCTGAATTTTTTCAGCGTGACGGCGCTCCAGAGGTCGGTTTGTCTGAGATCCGGACGCGGGCCAAGCAAGTCCAGTGCGCGGATGTACCAGAGCTTGGCCTGCGCTAACCCGTCAGGCGCTAACGTGCGGTAGGCGAAGTCGCCGCGATTGACCAGAATATCGATGTAGAGCATGTACAGGGCTTTGCGAAAGTGCACCGGATGACTAAGGGCGATCTGATGCGGGTCCTGCGGGCCGAGAATGGCGTAGGTGGGTTGGCCTGGTGCAGGAGTGGTGCTGATCAACGGCACGGTATTCCAGTAGTCGGGGTTCTCGTTGTAGAGCTTTTTACGGCCGGGGTTGAACAGGTAATTAAGCCAGTGTTCGGCTTCACTGTATTGACGCTCCAGGTTAAAACGGTGAGCTACCAGCCATGGAAGGTACAGGAACAGCTCGACAAAGTAGCGACCATAGGCGCCATAGAAGTCCATCGTTTGTGCTGTATCAGCTTCTCTGAAAGCAGGCTCTTCAAGATGTTGTGAACTCCAGCTCAGCAGCCTCTCCATGCTCGTTTCGGCACGCTCGATCAGATGCCGGGCAAAGGTGATGTTCATGCGGATCGGTTGGCGTTGCTGACGTGTCTCGTTGTCGCTGTTTTCTATTGATGAGCCTGAAAAATCAATGAACTCGGTGGTACCTAAAGAATTGTCCAGACGGGACGCGATTTTAGGAGGGGAAAGCAGTCGTTTTTCATCTGAAGTGGAAGGTGTCTGCTTGAATTGAAATGCTGCTGTATCGATTTTGCTCAACGATTCGACAAGCGCTTTAACGCGAATGTGATGTTCACGATCCTCCTTGTCGGCGAACACTCCATCCGGGAGAAGCATCGATGCGGTATTGGAGTCTTTATCGATGACTTGAGACATTACAAACTTAGTAGACCTTTCCGACATCTCTTCTTGGGCAACATAGAGAGCAATGAACAGTGAGTCTGGGGACGCCTGATCATGAACGGTAATGGTGTGTGTGTTCTGCTTGATATCGCTCAGCTTCAATGTTTGAAGCGGCACATTTGAACTGTAACCCTGTAGACAGGTCTGCGGCGTGCTCCAGCTCTCGTCGTATTTCTTGTAGCAAAGGTTCAATCGGAACAGCGGATTGACGTTGGCGCTTTCTGGCTCGATTTTGCTGTCGTCCGCTCTCTTGGTGACTGCCGTCTTGTCCTGAAAGACGCATTCGGCCCAGATCACATACAGGCGATTGTTGAACATGACCGGGCGAATGGTGTGTTCGATGGCGCTTTCGGAAATGGGCAGGTTGGCGCGTTTCCAGTCTGACCAGGCCTGTGGTTCGGGGGCATCGTATTTTGCGGCGGTAGAGCCAGGTGTTGAATCGGGCGTCCCTGTCAGCGGGCGCTGAGACATGTCCAGCGAGCGCCAATAGTAGGTGTTCTCGGCGCGGGATTTGGCAATGAAGTAATAAGTGCTGTTGGCGAAGTCGTTACCGTCGATGTATCCATTGAGGGTCTTCAGGTTGGCAACTTCTTCGAGTTTTGTCAGATAGGCCAGCACTGCTGTTTGAACCGACCCGGATGTGAGCTGGTTCTGGTTGAGGTCGTTTTCCAGTTGCTGAAAACTCTCGGTACTGTTTTTTCGCAGCGTTGGGTCCAGATAAATCGCCGGAAAGTAATGCAGGCGCTGGTTGGCCGCCCAGGTCGGATAGTGATGCATCGCGCTACGCCAGGTTTCTACCTGGTCCGTCGGAATGTCCGCGGTTTGATATCCAGGCTCCATGTTGGCCAGAATGCTGTTGATGTATTGCTGCAGGCTTGCAGTGGCGCAGGCTACCTGGCTGGTGGGCACGTCCTGGCTGACCAGTACATCGAGCAGCCAGTAATGGTAGAGGTCGTTGGCTGTCTTGAGATGCTCTGCAATCTTCAGTGCCTTCAGTGTTTCGTCATCAGGCACGATCGCTGAGAGGTAGAGCGCGAGCTGAGCATCACGCAGACTTTCGTTGAGATGCTTTTCAATCGAGGCAGACATGTTCATTCCTTGAGCATGTAATGGGATCAATGACTGGCGGCCATGACGGCTTCAGAGACTTTCTTCCAGGCGTCTGACGCGCTTGCGTTGTTCAGGGCGGTTGCGCTGAGGAGTGAGGTGGCACTCAGCCCCGTGGCCTTGCAGGTTGCATGGCAACGCATTACCCAATCCACATCCTTCATTGTTCGGGCTTGGCTATGCAGCAGATTTGCGGTCAGAACGCTGACTTCAGCCTATGTCCAGTTCAGCAGTTTGGCCAGGAAACTGTTCTGTATTGCTGTCACGGCAGCGCCCGAATTGGCGAGGCGCAGGTAGCTCAGCAGGCTTTCTTCGGGGTGCTGATTGCTGGTCATGCAATGGTTGGAACGATCCAGCAGATACAAGCAGCTCAGTGTCAGTTTCAGCTGTGTGCCGGGTGTTTCCAGCCAATCAGGATGCTGCAGGAACAAGCGCAGGGCACTGTTGCTCAGATGCAGCTGAACGGCAGCTTCGGCATGGCGCATAACCGGGTGTAGCACCTGGGAAAGCCTGGTTGAATGTGCATCGGCCAGGATCTGGTGGGCCGAGGTGCTTGCCCATGACAGCACTCCCTTTGCGCAGTTCATGGGGAGCTGCGAGGTTTCCTGCAAGAACTTCTCGATCAGGTGTAGCTGTCGATCATGGGCAAGCAACAGCAGGTCTTTGAGTTTGCGCTTGCAGTTGTCTTTGAGCCTGGAATTTTCGCCGGCGTCGTTATCCAGGAGGAGTGGGTCAATCACGCTGTTCAGTGCCATGACCAGTTGCTGTGGCACGTCATCTTCGATGGCCGGCGCAAAGTCTTTCACCAGGCCTTTTTCATCAAGCAGCGTCGCAGCCAATAAATTGCGCCAGTTGAATTGTTTTGGAAGCCCCAGCTTTGCCAGCTCCGCTGAAGTGACCACACACTGGAGGGCATCGTCATGCAGTTTGGTGAGGTATCGCTGCAAATCCTGAAACGTATGATCGTTGTTGCCCATGGGCTCCAGGAGGCGTCGCAGCTTGGGGATGTCGTAGGCGGATTCACTGAGCCAGTTAGTGATCCAGTCCATTTGCATCAGCACATCAAGCAAGTTGAGTGTGTCGAGCCCCTGAGGCTCACTCTGTGTGAGCGTGACACTGGTGTAGACACGCTCTAGATCGCGGTTATCGAGCTGCGCAGTTAGTTTCACAAACGGGCTTTCACGATGTATTAGTGCATCGAGATCACCGTTCAGTGTTATTGGACAATCCGTTAGAGAGGTCTTTAGATTAGCGTAAACGGTCGGGATCAGGCCGATGCTGATTCGCTGGACGTCGTTGCTCGAGATGGCGGGGAAAAGGACGCTAATCTCATTGAGAGTATTTGTATTGGCGAACCGTGAAGTATTGAGTATCAGCGTTGATCCTTGCAGCAGCAGGGGAGGATTATTGGGATCGAATTGCTCGGGTAAATGGAAGCGTGCTACCAGATTGAAAGACTCGTCACCCTCACTGGCTTCTATTTGGATTGTGCGGATGTCTGAGTTTTTTCCTTTTGCCAAACATCTAGAGATGCTTTCCCCACCCAGCAAGTTCGTCAGCGTTGCGCTGTCGGTGATCGAGATACCGAACATCCGAGCAATTCGCGCCTGCCGGTAGATCGAGGACAGCGTGTCTAAATCACACTTGAGCGGACCAACATACCGCTGCGTGTTCCTGACGATCAGTAATAGCGAGTCTTCGGTCAGAGGCAGGCCAAGGCAGGCACTCAGGTGCTGCAGGATGGTATGCGAGGCCGGGTCGGAAGCGTCAGTGCTGAAGGGGCGCCCATCGAGTAACAGCGGCGTATCGAACAGTCGGACCTGATTGAACACCCGGTCGAACAAGGACGCTTCGTCTCCGATCGCAAAAGGGCGACTCGATGAAGTAAAGCAGCAAACTCGTCGGCATTGATCGAGTACCGACGGTTCAAATAGCGATAGATCCCTAAGGTGCGCACGGTGTAGGTGTCGAGTTGCATGAGCGGATTACTTGGCACTTTCGACTTAAAGGCGCTGACGATCAGCGTGTCCAACCGGGCGAAAGGAATGTCGAGCCAGCGTTGCAAGCGGATCATCCGATGCAGACGTTCGAGCCGCTGGGGCGTCGTCTGGGCGATCTCCTTGATCCCCTGGTTGGTGGTGAGCGTCATGCGCACGACGCTGGTGCTAGGGCCATTTACATAGCGGGCGCCATAGAGGGCAGACAGTGAAACTGGCGCGGTGTAGTTACTGGATTGACGTGGGGTATGTTTGCCTAGTGACAGCAGCGCTTCGAGCTGCTCTGCGTTGAGCTTGGTTTGCTCCAGAAAAGTGTTGAGGTTCTTCAGGCTGGAAGAATCATCGGTTCCGTAGATACTTTTCCAGTATCCATCTTTGGACTGCTCATCCTCTCTTGGGACTTTTGTCAGCAATGTTTGCTGCTGCGGCCCGAGTCCGGACAACAGCTGTTGGGCATCGCCGACAGTGGCTGTCAGTACCTGGCCGTATTGAATGTTGACTGTCTGTGCTATGGGGAGGCTGGTGCTGATGAGGTAGTTCAATTCCCCCAGCGATGGTTTCTTTTCACTGAGACCCAACAGGCACTGGTGATGGAACATCTCATAGGGAAGAACAAACGGGTAACGTCGCTGCGCCAGTACCTCATACGTCGATTTACCTCTGTCATTGGTGTTCTGCAGCGCCTCCTGAATGTTCTTGTCCAGGATGTCATTGACGATCTGGAGCATGGGTTGTGGGGTAAAGGTGTTTTGTTGATCAATTGATAGCGTCGCGAGATCCGGTCTTCGCTTTTCCAGAAGGATTCGATTGGAGGATTCAGTATTTGATAGTGAGGCGCTGGTTTCCAGTTGCTTGGCAAACAGGTACAGGGCTCGAAGGTAGGCAGCAGGCGAGTCGACGGCTGCGATCGAATCGATTTTGCAGGATTCGTCCCAGTTTTCCTTGAACAGATTGGTATAGGTGGGGCCTTCTTTGTCGACTGCACGAATGCCTGGGGGGTGCCAGTGGTGTTGGGCTTCCCCCGATGAGAGCTGATGCTCCCGATAGAGATGACTGATCTGGGCGGCAAAACACTTGGCGTTGTCGTAGAGCCCACTACCGTTGATATGGCGAAAGTCTTTGAGCTTTTCCAGGAAACCGGCTTCGGTGAGTCGGGTGATATCGAACACTGATGTGAGCCTCAGTGTGTCCTTGAAACTTCTTTGCTGCTCGACGGTTATGTCGGGGCTATTGGCCTTGATCAGTGCCTGGAGTAGTGGATAGTCGTCCATGCCAATGAGTCTCCTGTGAAGTGGAGTTATCGACATTACTGTGCGGGGAGGCAGTGCGCCGTCAGCTCTCCAATCTATGGATCACGGAAACATCGCAGCTTGGCTGGGGACGAATCCTGTCGATCTGTAGGACTTCGAAATAACGTGTTCTGAGTAGGCGAGGTCAGTCCTCTGCGCCAGCACGGGTGCTGGCGCAGAGGACGCGCGAAGGGAGTTACACGCGGAAGTGGCTGACCATCATCTGCAACTGATTACCCAACCGCGCCAGTTCAACACTGGACGCAGCGGTTTCATCGCTGGCGGCGGCGGTCTGTTCCGAGACGTCGCGTACGTTGATGATGCTGCGGCTGATTTCTTCGGCCACGGCGCTTTGCTGCTCGGCAGCGGCGGCGATCTGCTGGTTCATCGACTGAATGTTCGACACCGTGCGGGTGATGTTTTCCAGTGACACACCGGCCTTGCGGGTCAGCTCGACACTGCTGTCGGTCAGGCTGCGGCTGTTGTTCATCACCGCGGCCACTTGCTGGGTGCCGTTCTGCAAACCGGCGACCAGACCTTCGATTTCCTCGGTGGATTTCTGCGTGCGTTGGGCCAGGCCGCGCACTTCGTCAGCGACCACGGCGAAGCCACGACCGGCTTCACCGGCGCGTGCGGCTTCAATGGCGGCGTTGAGCGCCAGCAGGTTGGTCTGTTCCGCGACGGCCTTGATCACGTCCATGACGCTGCCGATCTTGTCGCTTTCCTGTTGCAGCACGGTCATGGCTTCAGTGGAACGCACCACTTCGCTGGCCAGACGTTCGATCTGAGCGATCGCTTCGTTGACCACTTTATCGCCTTCGCGGGCTTCACCGTCAGCCGCTGCTGCTGCTTGCGAAGCTTGTTCGGCATTGCGTGCGACTTCCTGCACGGTGGCCGTCATTTCGTGCATGGCGGTGGCGACCTGATCGGTTTCGATCTTCTGGCTGTTGACCCCCGCACTGGTTTCTTCAGTCACGGCCGACAGCTCTTCGGCAGCGCTGGCGATCTGCGTGACGCCATCGCGGATACCGCTGATCAAGTCGCGCAGGGTGACACCCATCCGTGCGATGCCTTGCTGCAACACGCCAAGTTCGTCGCGACGGGTCACGCGGACATCCTGGGTCAGGTCGCCGCCGGCGATACGCTCGACCACGGCCAGGGTTTCGCGCAGTGGGCGGGTGATCTGCCGGGTGATGATCACGGCAGCGAGAACGCCCACCAGCAACGCCAGCAATGTACTGATCAGTTGCAGGGTGCGTGCCTGAGTGCTTTCGGCGTCACGGCGATCCAGCTGAATCTGATACAGCGCGTCACTGCGCGCCACGATGTCATTACCCTGGGCGGTCATTTCCTGGCGAGCCAGGACCGCGTCGCTGTTGGCCGCTTTATAGGCCTGCAATGCGCTGCGGTAATTCAGCAAGGCGTTTTGCAGCTGGCGCAACGCGTCTTGCTGGGTGTCGGCGAAATGCGTGTTGAGTATTTTCAGGCTGGCGATGGCCGTGTCCAGTTGAGCGACGGCTTTTTGCTCGGTGGCCGGCGTGCTGTCGTTGGTGTAGCCGCGTACTTCATAGCGGGCGAGCTGAAACTGTTCCTTGGCCTCGGTAATGGCCTGAAACTGCTCGAAGCGTTGATCGCTCAAGGGCATCTGGCGCACACGGGTGTTGATGTCATTGATCAGCGTGTTGGCGCTTTCGGCGTTCTCGCCCATGGCCTGACGCGCGGCGCCCGCGGTCCGATAAGCGTTGCGCATTTTGTTCAACGACTGCTGGTAGGCGTCGATGACCGTGCCCTGCTCATTGAGCAGTTTGAGGTTTTCCGGGCTCTTGAGGCTCGACAGCAGCTTTTGCTGCTGGGCCTTGAAGCCGTCGAGGGCGGTTTGCACGGTCTGCGCCACGGTTTCGTCGCCGTCGGCCAGCATGTACTGCAAACGGGTGACCCGCAGTTTGGTCAGTCCCGCGTTGAGCTGGGTGATATCGCTCATCCAGTTACTGCGGTCGATCAGCCCACCCAGGCTGGTCCAACCAGTCAGGGCGAGGATGCACGTAAGGGCCAGCACCAGGCCGAAGCCCAGGCTCAGCTTCAGGTTGACGCTGATGTTGGCGAACCAGCTATTCATCAAAAATTCCTCCAGGAACGTTGCGCTTCTTGATCGTCAGTTGGCTGGAAGATTGTTTTTTTTAGAGGCCAGCAGAATTGAGTTCGTAGGGGTATATCGGCGGCAGGCGCGATAGCTGAAACGTTTTTCGTAACGAGGATTTACAGTCTGTTGGCCCAGTAATGCGAGGGAGAGGGCGTTGGGGCGCGCGCGTTGGTTGAGCTTTTTTACATTCATTTCACCGGGCACTTACTCGTCGAATTCTAAAGTCGGCCGTACAATCGGGCATTCGAGTGTCAGGGGTAGTTTGAAAGTGGAGTCAAGACTGGGTCGTCCGGGTATCAAACGTTCACTGAATGTGGGCGGGCTCACTCGCATTAAATTCGGTGCAGTTGCACTGCTGGCTGCACTCTTTGTTATCGCGCTGACATTCTGGCTGCTCCGGCCCGCCGGCCCAGCGGATCTGGCCCATGGCAACATTGCCGGGGACAAGGCCCTGGCGGCCAGTTGGGCCAAGGGCGATACGATTGTGCTGATCCGTCATGTTGAGCGATGCGACCACTCCACAGCTGCTTGTCTGGACAGTACCGACGGTATTACCGAACGCGCGCGTGCGGTGGCTGCCGGGATTGGTTCGCAGTTCGCGCAGCTGGGCCTGACTAACGCCGACATCTACAACAGTCCGTTGACGCGGACCGTGCAAACGTCGCACTACATGTTCAACACACTTGGCAGCGCCCAGGATTGGCTCTTCAACTGCAAAGGCACGATGTTGCGTGACGTGCTTGCACACAAGGTCGCCGGTCGTAACCTGATGTTGGTCACCCACAGCGAGTGCATGGCGGAACTGGAAAAACAACTGAAGTTGCCGACGTCGACCCCGGGGTATGGCGCGTCACTGTTTTTTACGGTTGATAGCGCGAATGCAAACCCGAAAGTACTTGGGGTTATCGAAGCCTCGGACTGGCTATCAGTCGATATCAAGTAAGTCGTCCCAATGACGGCCAGACTCAGGTGTTAGTCGCTACTTTCACCGGACAATAAAAAACGGCACCTGCATCAGGTGCCGTTTTTTTTGCTGGCTGTTTTAGAGCGTCACGAAGTAGTACACCTGACGACCCACCAGTATTTGCTTCACTATCTTCAACGGTGCTGTGGGTTCTGAATCGCCGGCAAGCAGCGCCACATTGGTTGGGGAGGCGGCGAGAAACGCCGTCAGCTCGGCGTCGGTCTCCAGGTCCTTGAGCAGGCTATGGGTATAGAACACGGTCGCCCCGGCGGTCCGTTCGTTCGCCTTGAACAGCGCTACTTCCTGACCGTTGGCCTGCATTGCCTGGATTTGATCGGTCAATGGCAGGAACGACTCTTTGCGGTCGGCACGTGGAAACGCCCATTGGGCCGCGGACAGATAAGCGACGATGAACAGACTGATGATGCCGATCGCGATACCACGACGATTTCGGGCGATTTTGCCGATCAGGGTCGACGCTTCGGTGTGCTGGCGCAGGCGCTCGAACAGCACGGCGGCATATTCCGCGGCGATGACGGCGGCGGCTGGTGTCAGTGACATCAGGTACACCGTGCGCTTGCTCGACGCGAGGGTCAGCATCAGGAACTGTGCGAGCAGCCACAGGGTAAAGAACAACAGATAGCGATTGTTCGCCAGGCTCTTACGGAAGTGCCACAGCCCCAGATACACCAGGATGTTCCACGGCAGGAAGGCTTCCGGCAGCTTGGTCAGGTAGTAATAGAACGGCTCGTAGTGGCCGGCTTGAACGAACGAACCGCTGAAGCGACCGACGCTGTTGGTCAGCAACACCTCGGCCAGTGCCTGCGAGCCGCCGCGCTGATAGAGCACGAAGAGCCAGATCGCCAAGGGGATTAGCCCGAGCAGGGTTGCCAGTGCCGGGCCTATCCAGCGCGGCAGGCTGAGGCGTTTGTCTATCAGGCTCTCGGCCAACAGATAGGCGAAGATCACCACACCCGGCATCGCCAGACCGAGTACGCCTTTGCTCAACGTGGCGATGGCAATACCGACGGCGAAGAGCAGCCAGCTGCCCAGGGCTCCACGCTGTTCGGCGTGTTGACGATTGGCCTGATAGAACGAAAGCAGCGCCAGGGTTACGCCGAGGCTCAGCAGCGCATCTTCACCGACACCGCGAACATTGCCCCAGTAACTGGCCATGGTTGCCAGCATGATCCCGGCGACCCAGGCGAGGGTCGTTGGCCGGCCGAACCGGCGCAGCATGGTGTACAGCAGCATCACACTGAACAACCCGGCGAAGGCCGAGGCCAGTCGCACCGCCCATGGCGTACCACCGAATGCACGGATCGCCCCGGCATCGAGCCAAAGGCTCAGCGGTGGTTTCTCCAGAAAGGGCTGGCCAAACAGGCGCGGCGTCACCCAATCGTTGTCCAGGTGCATTTCCATGGCGATGCCGGCAACCCGGGCTTCCGTGGAACCTTGCAACTGGTGATTGCCGAGGGCGAAGAAGAACAGCAGGCAGGTGAGTAACAACAGGAGTGGGGCAGGGCGTGACATAGGCATCAGGCTACCAAAGGATGAGGGCCGAGAGTAAAACAGGACTCGAAAGTATACGAGGCCACTTCTTAACAAATTGTGAATTGGAAACATTATTGGCAAGGGAGGACCGGTTTATAGCGCTGCAGAACCGAGTCGGTCACCCGTTACGTCTTTTGACGAGTGTGTCTAGGGCAAATGATCAGCGGCAAAATCAGCTTTAGAGCGGGCTTGTAGCTTGCCTTTGCGGCAGGCCGGTGTGACACGTGCCGCGTCCGCTTGAAAAACTAGCAGCAATCCTGCTGTTAGCCAGTACGTTGGTCGGCAGCGTTGAACGGGTCGATACGGTGGCGTTGTTGGCGCCTTGGCGGGCCTGCTGAAAATCCGACTAGTCTTTACCCATCAATGGGTCTGCCAGGATGCAAGGAGGCGTGTGTTTTCGTTGCTGATCGCGTGGCTGCTGGCATTTCTGATTGGCTGGGTTTCGCAGCGGATGGGCATGTGCCTGGTCAATGCCAGCGCTTTGCTGCTCAAACGCCGACCCACCTTGTTCGTGGCACTGGTTTCCTGCGGACTGTTCGGCCTGCTGCTGGCGCCGATTTATCGCCACTTCGGGATCAGCCAGCCGTTGTTCACGCCAGAAGTCGGGTATCCGCTGCTGATCGGTGGCGGGCTGTTATTTGGCGTCGCCTCGGTGCTCAACGACGGTTGCAGCGTCGGCACCCTGACCAAGCTCACCTGCGGCAACCTCAATAAAGCCTTTACGATTGTCGGCTGGGTGCTGGGGATTGTGCTCTGGTATCGGCTCAACATGCTGCCCGAGCACAGAACCCTGCTGATGCCCGAAATCTCCAGCAGCCACTATCTGCTCACCCTGGGTGTGGTGCTGATGGCGTTGCTGTTTCTGGCCTATGTTCACGGCGACAAACACCTGGTGTTCTCCAGCATGCTGCTGGGAGCGCTAACCAGCGCGCTGTACACCTTCGAACCGCAATGGACGCCCAGCGTGTTCTTCTACCACCTGTCACAGCTGTTCTGGATGCCCGAACATACGGCCATCACCGGCCAGCGTGTCGCGGTGTTCGTGATGATGCTGGTGGGCATGCTCAGCTTCACCCTGCGCCGAAAAACCTTCCGCTACCAGCCGTTCAACCTGTCGAAGGCGAGCACGCATTTGCTGTCCGGGGTGCTGATGGGCACCGGTGCGTCGATGATGCTCGGTGGCAACGACTCACAGATTTTGCTGGTGTTTCCGACGCTGAGTTTGACCTCGACGTTGCCATTGGCGTCGATTGCGGTGGGGATTGTGGGGGCGTTGTGGGTGAAGCGGCGGTGGGGGCGTGCGGGGTAGCCCTCTCACAATGACCTTTTGGCTCAACGGTAAGTGACAGAAGCTGAAACCTTCCGTTGAGTCTGAGGCTTAGCATGAGCAGCGCATGGGTTAACTCAATTGCTAAAGGTGGCCTGCGAGGGTAATGCCAGTCAGTTAAGCCAGTACGCAATCCGTAGCAGCTGGCAAAGCCTGCGTTCGGCTGCGAAGCAGTCGTAAAATCATGCAATGCGGTCTTCCAGGCAAACCGTATGCACAGGATTTGCGAGGGCTTCGTCCTCGAACGCAGCCTCGCGAGCTCGGCAGCTGCTACGGGTCATGCGTTCGCCTGCAGTCTCTTAACTGACGGGCATTAGCCCGCGAGGGCCACTTTTTTCCTTACGATGACAAAACCTGCGCCTGCAATCGTCGCCCAACGACATCCAGCAAATCGCAACCATCGCGCAGCGAAACCACTAACGCACGGGCCAGTTCACTGTGAATCCCCTCGCCGGTGGCGACGTTCTCCAGCAACTGGGTCGCAGTGCGGATGCGATAAGCGGCTGTTTCGTGCAGCACGTCCAGTGGCGCTTCGGTGTCGATCAACAGGGATGCGACGGTGCAGTCGATGCCGGTGATAGGTATGTATCGAGCCATGGCAGAACCTCCATTCATGAGCAGAACGTGACCACTCAGTGGTGAGCGGCGGTATGAGGTTCGTGCGTAGCGTCCGGCGTGTCGAAGTGCTCCAACGCCCGGTTCACCAGCAACTCGCCCAGCACGATCAACTGCTGAATCGCCAGCGCCACATTGCGGCGCGAGTCTTCGAGCTGGAAGGCCAGGTCGGTGGTCATGACATTGAGCGAAGCGAGGGTTTCGCTGGTGTGGATCAGCAGGGTTTCGGTGTCGATGTCGGGGAGAAGGGTGAAGAGCTGGCTTGCGGGAGTGGTGGTTTTTTCGGGGGGATTGGGGTGATCTTTTTCATGGTGGAGCTCCTTACACTGGTGATAGAAGCTGCCAGCCCCCCGCTGTCAAACAGGATTGGGTGGCAGCCGTACGCGGGTTGACAGACCAGAAGTGTAAGAACCCGGCGCATCCGAAGATGCCCCGCGCACAGCCGCCATAAAGAAACTGCATGCGAGAAAGCATGCCGTCTTTTCAGGACGAGTGAAAGGTTACACTTTTCAGCCTGTCAAAGCCGATCGCTGATGCGCAGCGACACCTGAAGGCTATCTCTCCTGATCCTTCCTCGCCAGTTCACCACATGCACTACGGTTTGCAGGAAATGTCCTAGGATCGTTTGGGGGCGCGGCAAGAAAGAATGAAAGGCTGTCGATTTGGGGCGCTACCGTTCGACAAGGTAGTGAGTAGTTCAAATCCAACGGAGAGACGACGATGCGATTCATGATCATTGTTAAAGCCAGCCAGGATTCCGAAGCCGGCGTGATGCCCACCCAGGAATTGTTGACCGCGATGGGCAACTACAACGAGGAACTGGTCAAGGCCGGCATCCTGCTCGGCGGCGAAGGCCTGCACCCCAGCAGCAAAGGCACCCGCGTGCGCTTCTCGGGCGAGAAGCGCACGGTGATCGACGGCCCGTTTGCCGAAACCAAGGAACTGATCGCCGGCTACTGGCTGTGGCAGGTGAAGTCAAAGCAGGAAGCCATCGACTGGGTCAAACGCTGCCCTAACCCGATGCCAGGCACGGAGGCCGAGATCGAAATTCGTCAGGTGTTCGAGGCAGAAGATTTCGGTGCCGAGTTCACACCCGAGCTGCGTGAGCAGGAAGAGCGTGTGTGGGCGCAGGCGAAAGAGCAGACGAAGAAGTGCTGAAACGAAAGAGTGGGGCTGATTTATTTTGATTTGAGTCGAACCTGTCCCGTCCTGAAACAGGTATAAATCTGTTTCAGGACGGGACACAGGCCCAATAAAAAACCGCCTTCGATGTGAAACCGGGCTTTGCTTGATGAGCTCGACGAGCTGGCTGGCGCCGCTGTGACGAGGTCCTTCGATCTGTTTATCGAGCGAACCTCTGGACAAGAAAACCAAGGCGTGTTTCATTCTCGCCCTGTTCCTTGTAGGACAACTCCTACAAGGAAAATGGACGTATAGCTGTTTTATAAGGGTGCTTCAGGATTGAAGCACAGATAAGCAGAGGGCCAGACTCATCTGTACTCACGATCATCAGGGATGAGGCCAATGCGAAGCGACGGTCAATCAAATAACAACACGCCCTTGCAGCCGCTCGATGTGCGCGAGCTGCTTGACGCCGAACTGACCCGCCGCGGACTGGGGCTGTTCGAAGTCTATCAGTGCGGGCCGACGCTGGATGAGGCGGAAATAATTTCCAATTTTCCCGATGCGCTGGAACAACCCAGTTGCGCCGACGAGCTTTATCAGCGGGAACAGTTGTTGACGCTCTCCAAGGGGCGTGTGAAGCCGTTCTTCTGGAGCGACGAGAATCTGCTGGTCCCCGCGAACGAATCGGCCCCCGCACCTTGCGCGCTGAGGCCAGTGAGCGAAGGGGCCAGTTTCATCGTCCACGGCAACCGTGGGTTCTATTCCATACTCAACCTTTGCAGTCTGGCCGAAGGCAAGCACTTCCGAGAAGCGGTGCTGGCCAATAAAAGCGATATCCAGATGCTGCTGGTTTCGGTCTACGATGAAGCGCTGGAGAGCTGCGTGCCGGTCACCGCGCCTGCGACGAGCGTCCTTACACCGCGAGAAACCGAGGTCCTGTCCTGGACCAGTATGGGCAAGACTTACAACGAAATCGCCTTGCTGGCTTCGATGAGTCCGCGCACGGTCAAGTTTCATATGAAGAATATCTTCAGCAAACTTCAAGTCAGTAATGGTAAGTCGGCCATTCGCAAGGCACTGCAGTCGGGTTATATCAGCGAGCCGGGATAACAGACGGCAGGGCGGTCCAGGATAAACCCGATGTACTTGGCCCGTCGCAATCATCTTGGCGTGTCGATAAAGCTTAAAGTTACGACAAATAAGTGTTGAACAGCGACAGGCCGGTGCTGCCAGGTATTCCTGTGCCCGACTGAAAAGCACTGTTTTAGGGCGTTTCGGCAGTACCTGTCTAAAAGGGCAGCTTGTTAGGCGTCAGGTAATGCTTTAGTTTTTTCGCAGCTGTAAAGTTTAGTTCAGATGAAATAAATCGTTAGCTGCAACGTTAAAAAGTTCTCAAGTTACGAGGGGGAGTCAATAGCGCCAGTTGTTTAAGTTGAGCGTGTATTAAAGCTGATTCTCTTTTTCGGGAGGACTAAGCGTTGTTGCATGCCGCTTAATTATGGAGTGATTATGCTGGTCGATAACAATAAAAACCCCGCTGGCGAATATGCAGCCGGAATCTCCCGAGAAACCTTCGGGATGCTCAAACACCTTTGTAAAAAAGATAACTATCACTGGGCCATTGCGCTGGGCAAGGACTACGCAATCATTGCGTTTGCCGTGTACCTGTCGCTGGGTATCAGTTACTGGTTCTATCCGGTTTCATTGTTTCTCATCGGTACGACGCAACGGGCCCTGGCGAACGTGCTGCATGAGTCCGCGCACAAAATGCTCGCCAAAAACCGCTTCATTAACTGGTTCTCCGGCACGTTCATGTCCGGATACCTGATCCTTCACCTGCACCAGTCTTACAGTATTTCGCACATCAAGAACCATCATGTGCATCTGGGTGATCCCGAGAAAGATCCAGACTATAACTTTCATCTCAAGTGCGGTCTTTATGACGTCACGCAAACCGAGCGTGAGTTTTTTCTGAAAAACGTACTGTTGGCCCTCTCGGGTTATAGAACGCTGCAATACATCAAGTACATCGTCAAAGACCGGGTGAAGGCGCAAGGGCAGGGCAACCAGATTCGCAACGAGCGCATCATGCTCTGGACCTATTGGTTGGCCATCTTTGCCGGCACCGCTTACTTTGGCCTGGTCACGGAATTACTGCTGTTCTGGCTGGTGCCCTTGTTCACGACGGCAGTAGCGGTTGGCTGGATTGTCGAGCTGGCCGAGCACTACCCGTTGCCTGCCAGCGAAAAGGAAAAGTTGCTGCTGACGCGCAACCGCAAAGGGTCCGCGCTGGAGAATTTTTTCTTCGGGCGTCATGACGACAACTATCACCTGGTCCACCACCTGCACCCGGCGATCCCCCACTGGAACATGAGAAAAGCTCACTCGCTGCTGATGACCCATCCCGAATACGCCCGTTGGGACAATCTCTGGGCCGGTATTTTTACTCGTGATCGCAGGGGCTGTACCAAGGAAACGATGCTCAGCTATGCCGCCAAATATCGCGCGCACAAGATCAACAATCACGACGATGTCTCCAGCTTCGCTCGTCGGATGCTCAACCAGGCCAGCGGGGTATAAGGCAATGACTGACACCAATCTGAGCCTCATGGCCACCTTGGCGCTGAAAAAACTGGCAGCCAACAAGGAGTACCGGGATCTGTTCCTGGCCTCTGATACCTTGCGTGACTTTCTGCGCCCGGCAGCACTGCGCTACATCATTTCCGAAGACCGTGGCGAGATGCTCGACAAGCTCGCAGCCCTGCAGGGCAAGGGCTACCGGACCGGTGTCGAGTACGTCGGCGAGGAGGCCACCACGGTCGAGGAAGTCTCGAGTGCCACGGACGAATATTTGACGCTGATCGACCTGATGGCCCAGCACTCGACGCTGTTTGAACCGCCGCAGCTCGGATTCGATCTGTCCAATGTCGGGATGATCATCTCCCGCGACCTGGCCATCGAGAACTGTTCCAGGATCCTCAAACATGCAGCCGACAAGGACGTCGGGGTGATCATCAGCATGGAGCGGTCGCAGTGGACCGATTCGATCCTCGATATCTTCCTTGAACTGAGCGGCCACTACCCGAACCTTGGCATCACCTTGCAGGCACAACTGAACCGGACCCCCGACGATCTGGACGCCGTGCTCAAGACGGGTTGCAAGGTGCGTCTGGTCAAAGGCGTTTATGCCGAACCTGCGCAGATTTCGCTGCCGCGCGGCGTGGTATTGAACGAGCGTTACCTCGGGCTGCTGGATCGCATCAGCGGTGCCAACATTCGTTATGCCTTTGCTACCCAGGATCCGCTTCTGGTGAGCGAGATCATCAACAGCGAGATCGCCACGGGCGGTGAGCTGGAGATGCTTCATGGCGTGCGGCCCGAGCTGATCAAGGGGGTCAAGGACCAAGGTCTGATCAAGACACGGGTGTCGGCGGTCTACGGCACCAATTGGTATCTACACCTGCTGCACCGCATTGCCGAGTTTCCGGAAAATATTTTCCTGGCGCTCGATGACACCGCTGCAAAACGGCAATCGGCATCCGCCTCAAAATACTGACTGGGCAATCTCATGAAAAAATATGTAGCGTTGGTCGATGTCTATTCGAGTGGCAATTTTCTGCCGCAGTATTTCAAGGACGCCGGTATCGGCTTGCTGCACGTGCAAAGCACCCCGCAACTGATGCCAAGCATGCTCGGGCCCAATCTCGACGAGTTCGAGCACAATCTGATCTTCAACGATAACGCCGAGCAGATAGTGCGCCGGTTGCGTGAGTTCGATGTTGTCGCGGTGATCGCTGGCCAAGAGCCGGGTGTGCCGTTCGCCGACTACCTGAGCGAACAGCTGCAGTTGCCTGCCTCCAATGGCAGCGCCGGCTCGCGAGCGCGACGCGACAAGTTCGAGATGATCAACAAGGTGGCAGAGGCCGGTCTGTTGACCGCCCGGCAAATCAAATCCGCCGATCCGGCCGAGCTCCTGGCCTGGGTCGAGGCCAACCAGGTTTTCCCGTGCGTGGTCAAACCGCTGAGTTCGGCGTCTACCGACGGCGTGTCGATCTGCCACAACCTCGAAGACGTCAAGCGGGCCTGCCAGGAAGTGCTGTCCAACCTTGATATCTTCGGTCTGTCCAACAGCGAAATTCTCTGCCAGTCCTACCTCAAGGGCCCTGAGTACATCGTCGACACTGTCAGTCGCGACGGTGAAACCTACGTCTGCGGGATCTGGCGCTATGTGAAGCGTGAAGTCAGCGGCGGCAAGAACATCTATGACCGCGACGTATTGATTGCCCCGGACAGCGCAGAAGCCAACGTACTTGTCGACTACATCCTCCAGGCCCTCAAGGCCCTGGGTATCGACAATGGCCCGGCGCATTCTGAAGTCATCCTGACTGAAGCGGGGCCGGCACTGGTGGAAGTCGGTGCGCGGCTCAACGGCAACATGGAGCCGCGTTTCCATGACATCAGTCTCGGTGGCAACCAGGCGTACCTGACGTACCTTGCCTACTGCGACGGCGACAGCTTCAAATCCGCTTACGCCGGCAAGCGTTACAGGAAACTCAAGGAAGCGTGCGTCATCAATACCGACACGACCTTGCAAGGTGAAGTGACCGGGTTCAACGCCCAAGCCATCAAGCACATCGAAACGCTTTCGTCGGTCCACAAGCTCAGCGTCAAATTCAAGGTCGGCAAGGTCATGAAAAAGACCGTGGATTTGCTCAGCAGCCCGTTGCGAGTCTTTTTGTATTCGGACAATCAACAGAGTATCGATCAGGATTACGAGCAGATCCGCCAGCACAAAGACAACGTGTACGTCATCAGATGATGAGTACCTATCGGGCGTTAAGGGGGCTCAACCAACGTTTGCAGTCCCTGTTTCTGATTACGCTGGTGTTTCGGATGGGGACCATGGCGTTCCCTTTCTACGCCGCGTACCTGATCCATCAACATGCGGTTTCGGCCAGCACCGCCGGCTTGCTGGTAGGTGCCTATGGCGTGGGAGCCTTGTTTGTCGACCTGATCATCGGCTCGGTGATCAAGCGCTTTTCAGCCAATGCGGTGATCCTCGGCTCATTGCTGATGAATGCGCTGTTGCTGCTGATTATCCCCGCACTTGACAGCACCCCGGCGCTGTTTGTGTTGTCGTTGCTGTGGGGGGGCTGCTACGAAGCCTTCACTCCGGCAACGTTCTCCGAAACGGTCAGGCACAGCAACCCCGAAACCCGCAAGGTGGCGTTTTCCTGTAACCGTCTGGCGATCAATATCGGTATGGCGATCGGTCCGTTACTGGGCAGCCTGATCTTCCTCAGCTCGGCCAATGCGGTGTTTTACATCAATGCGGTACTGTCATTGTTGTCCTTCGTCGCGTGTCTGCGCTTCGGCGGGCAGGCGCCTCAGGTGGTAGCGGAGGGCGCGCAGGCAGCCGAAGCCAGGTCTGCGGGCAACGGCTTGCCGGACAAGGTCCCGTTCGAGCGGTCACGGCTGCTGGTGATCCTGCTGGCCGCGTTGCCGGTGCATATCGCTTATGCATTACCGCCGACTTTTCTGTCGGCTTACATCATCAATTACACCGATCTGCCGGCGTACTTCGTCGGCATCATTTTCTTCATTAATGCGTTGCTGGTGATTCTGTTCGAGGTACCGATCAATCAGCGAATGTCGCACCTGTCGAGCAGCTATTCGCTGGTGGCGGGGTTTCTGATTGCCGGGGTCGGTTTCTTCCTGATGGGCTTCAGCCATATCGGCGCGATCCTGCTGTTGGCGACCGTGCTCTGGAGTCTGGGGGAAATGATCGTGTTTCCAAGCATTACCCATTACGTCAGCAGTATTTCCAGTCAGCACACCGTGGACCGTAACCTGGGTTATTACTCCGCCGGTGTGAATATCGGCGTGATGATCACGCCCTCGCTGGCGTTCATGCTGGTCGCCCAACCGTCGCTGTTGTCGCCCTGGCTGATGGCAGGCGCAGTGCTGTTGGTGTTCGCCCTTGCGGTTGCATTGATGAAAGGCTCGACAACGCTGTGGAACAAGGAGGCTTAAGATGAGCATTGTGCATTTGAATACGGCTGGTGCGGGGCTGATGTCCCCGCGCACCGTTGAAGCGATCAGCGCGTTCATGAGCCGTGAAGCAACGCTGGGCAGTTACGAAACCGAACTCGAGTATGACGAGTTGCTCAATCGTCAGCTTTATCGGCGTGCAGCGCGTCTGCTGAACACTGAGCCAGGCACCATCGGGTTTTTCAGCAGTGCAACCGAGGCCTGGGTCAGCATTCTGAGCAAACTGCAGTTCCCCAAAGGCGCGCGGGTCTGGGTGTCGACCTCGGAATACGCGGCGAACCTGATCTTCTTCAACTATCTCAAGCAAAGCCGCGGGATTCGGGTCGAAGTCATCCCGGCGACCGACCAGAGCCCTCTGGATCTGGACTGGGTTGAACGCAACATCAGCGACGATCTGTTTCTCGTCAGCGTGTCGCACATCCCGTCGTGCTGCGGCGTGGTCAACCCGATCGAGGCGCTGGGTGCGATCCTGCGTCAATCTCCTGCGTTGTACGTGGTCGATGCCTGCCAATCGTTGGGGCAACTGACGCTGGATGTTCAGGATATCCAGTGCGACTTGCTGACCGGCGCCGGCAGAAAGTTTCTCTGCGGCCCCCGCGGCAGTGGCATCGCTTATGTGTCGCCGCGGCTCCTGAGCCGGCTGGCGCTGAACTTTGCCGACTTGCACGCCGCGCACACCGATGGCCTGATCAACCATGTCGCAGTGTCGGGTGCGCGGGTACTGGAAATCGCCGAAAAAAGCTTTTCAGCCCTCGTCGGTTTGCACAACGCGCTGGACGAATACGCGCAGGAAGGTGCTGCGATGGCTACCGAGCCATACGCGCTGTTAACCGGCGAGCTGAAACGGTTGCCGCAATTGCGTCTGCTCTGTGACGGCTATGCACAATCGGGCATTGTCTCGTTCGTGCCAGATGGCATGCCGCCCCAAGAGTTTGTCGCACGGGCCAGGGAGCTGGGGCTTAATCTCTGGGCCGGTACGGCGGCGCATACGCCGTTACTGCTCAAAGACCTGGGGGCTACACATTTTGTCCGCGCCTCGGTGGGGCGTCGTGTGTCTGTGCACCAGGCCGAGCTGGCGCTGGAGAAAATTCGGCAGATTCTGTAGGTCGGCATCGCGTGCAGCTCTTGATCGCGTCTGACTCTGAAACGCCTTGCCCGTCAACTCACAAAAATAATCTTCGAGACCAATTCCGCGCTGTTCTTGGCCTGCAGCTTTTTCATCAGACGGGCGCGATGGACTTCCACGGTCCTGTGGGAAATCGCCAGTTTTTTGGCCACTTCCTTGCAGGTCAGGCCGTTGACGATGTGCATCGAGATTTCGCGTTCGCGGGGTGTGAGGTTCACGGTGGCGTGGTGCGCTCGGTCCATGCGTTCGAAGTGCCAGACCATCAGTTTGAACGGGTCGTCCAGGGTCAGGGTATAGCCGTGGGACCTGGCCCAGAACACCTCGCCGCTTTTGTGTTGCATGAAGCGCTCATCGGAGTAGGAGCCGCTCTGGCTGTTACGCAACCAGTTCTGGCTACGATTGCCGATGGTTTTGTAGTCCGCCTGGGAGGGATAGATCAGCAGGGTCAGATGACCCAGAAGCTCCTCGCGCTCGTAGCCGAACAACTCCAGGAATGCCTCGTTGCAGTCGAGCATCACACGGTTGCCGGTGATGAGCTGCGGTGCGGGTGACACCTTGAATGCCAGACGCTCAAGGTCTTTCAGTTGTTGTGCGAAGACGGTCATTGGGCATCCTGCCTCGATTTAAATCCGGTACTGACGACACCATGGGCCAGCACAGTTACTTATCCATGTACGTAGTTGCACTAACTAGCGAGTGCTCCGGGCGGTAGGTCATTGTAAGGAATGCCTGATCCAAGCACAGAAGAAAATCACCATGCCCCATGATTCCGTATCCATCGTCGCTGCCGCTCACTCCCGTTTTGGCCGTCTGGACGGTTCCACGCTGGAAGACCTTATCGTTCAGGTCACCCGAGAAGCCCTGGCGGATGCCGCCATCGACGCCTCAGAAATCGACGCCATGTTCCTTGGGCATTTCAATTCGGGGATGGTTGCGGATGGTTTTCCCGCCTCATTGATGCTGCAAGCCGACCCAGGCTTGCGCTTCAAACCTGCGGCCCGCTGCGAAAACGCCTGCGCCTCGGGTTCGGCGGCGATTCACGCGGGCATCAACGCGATCCTCTCAGGCTCTGCTGAACTGGTGTTGATTGTGGGCGCCGAGAAGATGACCTCCAACTCCACGGCCGACGTCACCAAGGCCTTGGCCGGTGCCGGTTATCAGAACGACGTCGAAGAGGCCGGGCTCAGCTTTCCGCAGTTGTTCGGCCTGGCCGCGCAACAGTACCGTGACCGCTATCAGTGCCCGATGGCGTCGATGGCCGCGATCGCCACCAAGAACCACTCCAACGCCATGGCCAACCCACTGGCGCAGATGCATCGGGTCATGGATTTCGAACATTGCAACAATGTGTCCACGAGTAATCCGTATGTGGCGGAGTCGCTGCGCCTGACCGATTGTTCGCTGATCAGCGATGGGGCTGCCGCCATTGTGCTGGCTTCGTCCAAGCGTGCCAGACAGTTTCGTCGCGACGTACTGATTCGCTCGGTGACTCAGGTCAACGATTTCCTGCCGATTGCCCAGCGCGACATCCTCGCGTTTGAAGGCCCGCAGCGTGCGATCCATTCGGCCCTGCGCGGGGCCAATATCACCCTGGCCGATCTGAGCTTTGCCGAGGTCCATGACTGCTTCACCATCGCCGAACTGCTGATCTACGAAGCCATGGGCCTGGCGCCCAAAGGCGAGGGGCATCGGGCATTGGATGACGGTATCGTGCGGGCGGGTGGGCGTCTGCCGGTGAACCTGTCTGGCGGGCTCAAGGCCAAGGGGCATCCGGTGGGCGCCACGGGGGTGTCGATGCACGCCCTGGCCTTTCGGCAACTGACAGGCGACCCGATCGGTCTGGCCGTGCCGAATCCCGAGTTCGGTCTGTTGTTCAACATGGGCGGCATGGCGGTCGCCAACTATGCCTCGGTACTGCAAGCGCGCAGGGCTTGACCATGAACATCGCCAACTGGTTGAACGACGCCGGCCGTCGCTGGCCAGAACGTCCAGCGTTGTTTGAGGGGCAGCGGCAAGTCGCCGACTACGGCACGTTTGTCGCCCGTGTCCGGAGCCGTGCCGCGCAGCTCATTGACGAGCACGGCATTGCGCCCGGCGACCGTGTCGCGCTGTTCATGAAGAACTGTTGCGAATACCTCGAACTGCTCTATGCCGTCTGGTGGGTTGGCGCGGTGGCGGTACCGATCAACTGCAAGCTGCATCCGGTTGAAGCCGGCTGGATCGTCGACGATGCGCAAGCCCGTCTGATTTTCACCGATGGCGGCAAGGTGTTCTTGCCTGAGGCGTTGCCGCAGGGGTGTCGAGAACGGGATGAAGGGGATTGGCGGCCATACGATTCGGTCGATTCGACGACGCTGAAAAATCCCTGCTCTCGTGACTCCGATGACCTCGCCTGGCTGTTCTACACCTCCGGCACCACCGGACGATCCAAAGGGGTGATGCTGTCCCATGGCAACCTGACGGCCATGTCGTTGTGTTATCCGCTGGATGTTGATCCGGTCAGCCCGGATGACGCGGTGGTGTACGCGGCCCCGATGTCTCACGGCGCCGGACTGTACAACTTTATCCATGTGCGTTGTGGTGCTCGCCACATCATCCCCGAATCCCGTGGCTTCCAGGCCGACGAGCTGTTCGGGTTGGCGAGCGGACTGCGCAATGTCACGTTGTTCGCCGCACCGACCATGGTCAAGAGCATGGTTGAGCAGGCCCGTCGCCAAGGCTATGGCGGCGAAGGGATCAAAACCATCGTCTACGGTGGTGCGCCAATGTACCTGGCGGATCTGCAAGACGCGGTCGAGACCTTTGGCGCGCGGTTGGTGCAGATCTATGGTCAGGGGGAGAGCCCGATGACGATCAGCGCCTTGTCGCGTGAGCTGATCGCGGATCGAAACCGTCCCGACTGGGCCTCGCTGGCAGCTTCCGTAGGGCGTGCGCAATCGTGCGTGGACATCAGGATTCTGGACCCTGAACACCGGCCGCTGCCTCCCGGTCAGCCGGGGGAAATCGCCGTGCGTAGTCCCACCGTCATGCAGGGCTACTGGCGCAACGACGCCGCGACTCGCCAGACCTTGGTGGATGGCTGGCTGTTGACCGGCGACATCGGCTTCCTTGATCACGCAGGTTATCTGACGCTGACCGATCGTTCCAAGGATGTGATCATTTCCGGCGGTTGCAACGTGTACCCTCGGGAAGTAGAGGAAGTGCTGGCGCAACACCCGGAAGTATTTGAAGTCTGCGTGGTTGGCGAACCGGATGTGCAGTGGGGGGAATCGGTGGTAGCGTTCGTCGTTCCCCGCTCTGCAGGGGGGCTCGACGAGCCTTTGCTCAATGCCTGGTTTGTCGAACGCATGGCGTCGTTCAAAAAGCCGAAGAAGTATGTGTTTCGTACAGAGCTACCCAAGAACAGTTACGGCAAGATCCTCAAGACCGATCTGCGCCTGTGGTTGAAGGAGGCGGCGAACGGCACTGCAGTTCCTTGAGTTGTGTTTTCCATGGATAGATATCAGACAGGAGTCCCTCACGTGGGCATTCAACAGAAGAACCCGGCCCGGCAACGGCGTCGGGCGTTTATCGGTGCAACGTCCGGCCACCTTATCGAGTGGTACGACTACGGTGTTTATGGTTTTCTCGCCGTCTATATCGGCAAAGCGTTCTTCGTCTCCGACGACCCGACTACCAGCCTGCTCGCCAGTTTTGCAGCCTTTGCCTTGAGCTTTTTCATCCGGCCACTGGGCGGGCTGTTCTTCGGTCCGCTGGCGGACAAGATCGGCCGCCGCAAGACCCTGATCACAGTGCTGGTGATGATGGCCGGCTCTACCTTTCTGCTGGGGCTGTTGCCGACCTATGCCACGATAGGTATCGCAGCGCCGATCATTCTGGTGTTGATCCGCTGTGTGCAGGGCTTCTCGGCCGGCGGCGAGATCGGCACCATCACCAGTTTCATCTCCGAGTACGCCGGGCCTGGGCGACGCGGGTTTGCCACCTGCTGGTTGATGGTGACCGCGGTGCTCGGCCTGTTGCTGGGCGGGGCGGTAGCCAACGGCATGACCTGGATAATGGGCGCTGACCTGATGCAAGCCTGGGGCTGGCGCATTCCGTTTCTGATTGCGGCGCCTCTAGGCCTGATCTCGATGTACATCCGCCTGAAGCTCGAAGACAGCCCCGAGTTCCTGGCGTTGCAGCGCGCGGGGGAGACCTCGAAAGCTCCTCTGCGAGAAGTCTGGCAATGGAAACGGGCGATTGCTCTGGTGTTCTTTATCATCACCCTGCACAGCTCGATCTTTTATCTGGTGCTGACCTTTGTCTCGACCTACATGTCGAGCATTCTCAAGTTCGACAGTGGCACGACCTTGCTCTACGTCTTCATTGCCAGCCTCTCGGCCGCAATCGTCATGCCGTTCGGCGGCGCATTCACGGATAAATATGGGCGTAAGCCGTTTTTGTTGGTGGTCGGAACCCTGGCAACCCTGGCGATGTACTGGCTCTTCAAATCAGCACCCACGGCGACACCGGCTTCGTTTATCTACCCGTTGATGACGGTGGCGATTCTGTTTGGCCTGTATGCCTCGTCGACTTACGCATTGATGAGCGAGTTGTTGCCCACCCGAATCCGCTCCACCGGCATCGCTGTGGCGTACAACATCCCGGTGGCGGTATTCGGCGGTAGCGCACCACTGATTTCTACCTGGCTGATCAAGGTGACCGGAGACATTACGTCGCCCTGGTACTTTTACATCGGCACGGGAGTGGTGTCGCTGATCGCGCTGGTGCTATTGCGCAAGGAGGATTTTGTCGCCTGCGCGAGTCCTGCCGAAGTGCGGGGCGTTGGGCGAGCCGATCTGGGGTTGGCGCCCGCTCCTTGAACAGGTGAGTGATACACAAACCCCCAGATGCAACAAAGCCCGCACAAGACGGGCTTCGTTGATGCCTGAGGATGCAAAGGGCTCGCACAAGAGAGGCGCCCCGGAATTCATTGCACCTCAGGCACAGTTTGCCGGGCCCGCAACACCACAATCCCAGGCGTCTTCGCTATGTAGTCCTTGAATGGAGAGTCTACGACTTCCCTGTTCTTTTTCTTCGAAGAGGCATTACGCAGCACGGGCCCTTCGTCTTTGTTGATAAAGAATCCTGTATGGGTGACGTCCAGGCCTGCGACTTGGGTGTAAATGCCAACGTAATCGCCAGTCTGCAAGCGGCTGATCACGCGGTCGTTAACAAACGCGCTAGGGATGTAGGTAATACTGCGTTCGATCATGGGCACGCCAGGCAAGTAGGCGCTGCCATCTGCTTTTCGGTTGAGGCGCTTAACCACGGTTACCGCATGAGGGCTGATTTGAGCGGTGACGTCGTCGGCCAGTTTTTGCTCGGCCTGCGACCAGTCTGTGAAGAAGTGCCGGCGATGCAGGAAATCGAGATTGCCGTTCACATAACGTGTCTGAATGAGGCTCTTCACGAAGTCGGCTTCATTGGTGGACTTTCTCAGCGCTTCGACGTAATCCAGATAGGTGAAACAGTCCAGGCCCCTGAAGTCGACTACCAATTCTTCCGGCGTGGTAGCAGAACCCTGCAACCTGTTCGCGACATAGGGCAGCCCCAAAAACTCTCGTGAGATCAGATTGTTCATCTGCCCGATGTCATCAGGGGTGGTCGCTGAGCGTTCTTTGAGCAGGGCATCCAGTTTGTTAGCGGTATAACCATCCATTTCCAGTGGGGTGTGCCCAATCGCGGACGCTACGTTCTCCACTGCTTTCGTATTCTCGACGGGCAGTCCCGTCCCACACGCTGTCAGCATGGATGCCAAAAGAAATACAGCAAACCTGCGCATTCGACTTCCCATCGTTTTCGACTATTACGTCGCAAATGGTAATGTTTATTGATAGGTCTGTGGGGATTTTGAGACTACCGGGGGAAGCTCAAAGCATTTTTTTTGGAAAATACCGACTGGGTACTTCGCCCAGTACTCGACGGAAAACACTGGTGAAGGCACTCGGGCTGCTATAACCCAGATCAGTCGCCACCCGCGTTATCGCCTCCCCGTTGCCCAAGCGCACCAAGGCCGCCAACAGGCATGCCTGCTGACGCCATTCGACAAAGCTGATACCGGTTTGTTGGCGAAACAGCCGGGTAAATGTGCGGCGGCTCATCCCGACCTGCCGGGTCATATCATCAATTCCGGTTTCCAGCGACGGTTGCTCCAGCAGGTTGCGACAGGCGTGCGCCAGCCTTGGCTCGCTCGGAATAGGTGCATTGAGCGATAGGGACGACATGTCGGCTATTTCGTGGAGCAGTAAGGTCATCAGATGCCCGTCCAGATGCTCCTTGGCATACAGCGCCGGAACGTCCATGGCCCGGATCAGCAGCTGCCGAAGCAGTGCCGACACGCCGAAGACCTGGCAGTACGCTGGCAGGCTGAGCCGAGCGGCGGCGCGGCTACGGATGTAGGTATTGAGCATGGTCACCGGTCCGCTCATGCTCATTTCATGGGGCACTCCCGCCGGTACCCAGATAGCCCTTTGTGGGGGCACGACCCAGTTACCCTGGCGAGTGAATACCGTGATGACACCACTGGCGGCATAGGCGAACTGCCCACGTCGATGGGTATGCAGCGCAAAGCGCTGGCCATCCAGATAGTTATTGGCCGTGACCACTGCATCGCGGGGTGTGTTTTCGTAGGGATCTATTTCAGTTTCGCGCATGGCCCGAATTTAATGATCTATGACCTGATAGTGCAAGCGAGCCATTGCCCCTATTGCGCATAGTTGCGCCGTGGTTGGGGCATACAGCCGCCGACCCTGCTTTCTGGAACTAGAACCTCATGCAGAAAAAACACCTGACCCTGGCCGTGTTAGTGACGGCTGTCTGGGGCCTGAACTTTCCCATCACCAAACTGGGTCTGGCCGCTATTGATCCGCTGTTGCTGACAGCTCTTCGCTTTACGCTGGCTGCGTTGCCGTGGGTGTTTTTTGTCAGACATCCGCCGATCGCCATGGGGTGGCTGGCCGCCTATGGATTGATTTTCGGGGTCGCTATGTGGGCGTTGATCAACCTGGGCATCGAGCTGGGTGTGCCACCAGGGACCGCTGCCCTGTTGATCCAGTTCAGTGCGTTTTTTACCTTGGGTTGGGGAGTGTTGCTGTTTCGCGAGCAGCTGAGCCTTGGACAGACTCTTGGCGTGGGGCTCGCAGCACTGGGCTTGATCAGCATTATCTTCAGCAGTCCCGGTCATGCGACGACAGTGGGTTATGGCTTGTTGCTGGTGAGTGCATTTAGCTGGAGTGTCGGTAACGTCATCATCAAGCAGTCAAAGGTCCGGGAAATGTTTGCCTTTGTGGTGTGGGCCAGCCTGTTCCCGCCGATTCCCTTGCTGGTGCTCACCTGGCTGGCGCACGGCTCCGCCCCGTTTACCTCCTTGGTAACGCACCTTGAGTGGGTGTCGGTGTTCTCGCTGTTGTTTCAGGTCTACGCGGCGACGCACTTCTGTTATTGGGGCTGGAATCTATTGCTGCGAGAGTATCCGGTTTCCAGGGTAGCGCCGCTGTCTTTGCTGATACCGATATTTGGCGTCGCAGGTTCGATGCTGATGCTTGGGCATAGGGTTGATTTCAATGAAGGGATCTCGGTTGCGTTGATTCTATCGGCACTTGCAGTCGGGTTGATGAAGGGGCGTGGGCCGGTGCGGATTACACAGGCTGGGGAATAGAGATGGGGGGAGATGGCGATGTTGAGGTCTGATTGCGGGAGATGAGAAGTCTTTTGCTCAAACCCCAGATGCAACAAAGCCCGCACAAGGCGGGCTTCGTTGATGCTTCGTTTGGTGCCGAGGGGATTTGAACCCGCGTCTAACCCTTTGATTTAAAGGGCCGTAGCGCCGAAGTTGTCATATCAGCGTTAGCCTTTCAAGCGTCTAAAATACTGGACGGACTTGCGACCATCTCTACTCTAGTGAAAACGACGCATGCCATAAACTTTGTGCCAATCAATATAGGTGTGGTTCAAGGGGTAACACGCTTAGGTAGGGTGAACAATACGACTGTTAGATCTTTTTCCACGCATCGCGAGGCAACAGAATCAATTCGAAGGTCGCTGGGTGTAAAGTTTTCTGATTACTTTGCTCTTTCGAAGTTTACCTTGTTTGTAGAGGGGGAGACAGATAAGGCATATATTGAATATGTTTGGAGTGCTATGCAGCCTTCCCAGAAAAATCAATATCCTTACCTGAACTCCAATGAGCTTCTTATAAAGGACTTTACAGGTGTGACAGATCTAGTCGGGTTCCTTAAGTCGAATTTTGGGTTGTTGCATGATGAAATTTGTGTGGTCTCTCTTTTTGATGGCGATAAGGCAGGTGTAGATGCTGTTAGAGGGCTCGCTAGCTATTGCTCAAATAAGAATTTTAACTTCAATGGGAATCGGGAGTATGTCCTCATTCCCGGGGGGCATCCTATCGAAGGGTTATTCCCAGGTGAATGGATAGTTGATGCGTATGAGCATGAGCCAGTATGGTTTGAGGGTTCTCCTCCGATTATTGATGCTGATGAAAAGTTGGTGTCATTTAAAATACGTGATGGATCAAAAAAAGCATTCATGAAGTATGTTCTTGAGCGCTATGATGACGACAATACATATGACTCTAGTGAGAGATTTTTTTCTCTCTTCAAGGCAATTAATAGAGCTTTTGAGCTTCAGGATACCGAGGGTGTCGATTTGTTCTAATAAGTGCTGTAGCTAAAAGGATTAACGAGCCAACTCTTGTTTCTTGCTAATTGGCTGCGCCCAAAGGGTCTCAGCTTTTCGTCCTGACTCTAAATCAGCCGAAGGCATCCATCGACCATACACCTTTGCGATCATCGTCCAATCGATATGCCCCATCTGTTTAGCCACCCACATAGGATGCTCATCCGCTGAAAGCATCATCGATGCGTAGGTATGCCGCGTCTGGTAAGGACGCCGGTACCGAACGGCCGCTCCAACGAGGGCGACCTCGCACTCATCACTCATGCAGCGTCTTGGTACTATGCCTGCTTGTGAGAGGTCCTTTGTAATCGGGCCAGCGTCATTTCACTCAAACTGATTTGCCGTCAATCCGAACTCTTGCTTTGCTGCCACCTGAATTTGGGATTGTTAACTCAACCAGCTTTCCTGACTCTGTAGTGACCTTAATTACCACACTTGTGGGAGGTGGACGCAGGTCGTCCCCACACACCAGTTCAACTACGTCCTGGCATGATGCATCTTTGTCAAGCGGATCCCATAAATCCCCATTCACGAGTGGTGCAGTTACCTTAATGATCGGCATTCCATTTCTCCTGATTGGTTCAGTTGCTGTACCGACGGTTTCAGAGATGCTGGAAATTTTCCCGGTAAGACAAAGCGGGAATATCTCTTCCGCGTTGCCCGTGCGCGTCCGATTTGAGGCGGCGCAGGCAAATCGAATTGTCGGCATCACCGACGCCGGCGATCAATGATTGATTGATTGATTGATTGATTGATTGATTGATTGATTGCGCTGGTGTCGTGCCAGGCCTATGTCCGCAAGATCATTAAATAAAGAGGTTACTTCTACCATCTTGAGTCCGGGTTGGTTGAGTCTTTGTCACTCTGTAATGGTAGACCTTCGCGTACTGCTTCATACATTTCGACGAGTTTACGCATTTCCTCCGGGGAGCTTGTTTCTAGCTCAACGCCGTTATCCAACTTCATGCGAACTTTGCGCCCCTTGCGACTATAGAACCACCCTGCAGCGGCTGCCGTCAGGATTGGTTCAATCGCGGAGGTGAAATCAAGAATGAATTGGCCGAGGGGATAACCTAGAGCACCACCACCATCGAAAGCGATAGCGCGTTGGCTATATTTGATGTTGGCAGCGCTTAACGTTGAACTAAAGTTGTTGAATTCTGCTTGAAGGGCTGGATCTCGCGGGGGAAGGTCGTCAGCTGCCTTTACTAATTCGACTGTTAGGCGCATGTGTAACTCCGTGTAGTGAAGCTCCGTTTATGACTTCCGCTTGCGTGAAAGCTGTAAAATTGCGGGCTTGCCATTACTGGGGGAAGTGACAGAAGTAATATACTTCTTGATTGCCTCCATCCCTGCGTCGGTAAGCACATTGTAACCACCCCGAACCTTCCGTAGGTTGCCATTTACAATCAAAGCGTCCAAGTCTGGGTAAGAGGGGAAGTTTTCGATGGTCTCTCTGATTTGCTTGTACAGACCCGCGTCAATTTCCATTTTTTTGACATCCTTTCTGCTGTCTGAAGGCTGTCTGAAGGCTGTCTGAAGGCTGTCTAAAGCTAGCTCAATTCATCCCGGTTTTACTAGGGGGAAATGCAGGGAAATGACAGTAGAGTTTTAGACAGCTAATCCCTGAAAGCCTATAGCCACAAGGCCTACGCACGATTGAAGTCTATACTGCTACATCATTTTTCTCGGCACGAGCTCGTCAGCTCAGTATTTCAAGGAACCGTGAGCCCGGCTTGAAGCGGCGCAGGCACATCGAGTTATCGGCGCCGCGACAGCGTCCGACTTTAAGCGGCTCCCCAAAATGTGACCACAGTCTTCCACCAATTAGCCAAGGCGCCTCCCAGCGTTGCCAGCAGAATGAAGGCTGAGATGACCCAGTGGCTTTTGATTTTCTCTATCAAATAGTTTGGGTGAATGCCGTTTGCATCTATCCAGCTTGCATTGGTTTTCAGCGTCTTCTCATGCATTCTTTCGAATATGTTGCAGAACATATCGAGCTTTCGCAGAGTGGACTGATGAAGCTTGAGGTACTCGCCGGCCTCAAATGCTTCGGCTTCTTGGGCTCCTGTCAATGCATCCTTATCGCTGATTCCGTTTATCTCAGAGATTTTCGCTTCATGAGGGGCGTACTGACGGCCATATACAGAGACCAGGACTCTGGCCAAGTCTACTTTCTTGTCATCCAGTAGCTCGAACGGCGTTCCACCCAATGTCCTGTGGCGATGTTCTAGAGCAAAAAATCCGTAATTTTCGTCACGCATATTCCAATGTGTGAAATAGGATCCACTGTTCAGACGGAGAAATTCAAAATATCCATCAAGCATCAGCAGTTCTAGTGCGGGAAAATTTTCTGGGATTTGGGTCAGGCAGCCTTGAAGTTCGGCCGCCTTGTGTATGGACCAAGAGCGCGTCTGAGCTGTTTTCAGATTACGGATGGCGATGGACGTGACCCTGGTCGATCCACCGGTGGAGTTTTCGTAAAAGGATTCGCAGGAATAGTGGACGACATAGACCCGCTGAGAGTCTTCGTACAAATCCTCGATCAGCTTCCTGCTTTTAGATCTCTCTCTGATACGTGCGACTTCTGAGCCCATCTTTCCTATCGCCTCCCTTTCGCGATGCTGTCATTAAGCTGGCATAACTGAGCCAAAACCACCCATTTAGGCACAAAAAAGGCACTTGCGATAAACGCTAAGTGCCTGATTTGTATAGCTTATTTGGTGGAGCCGGGGGGATTTGAACCCCCGTCCGCCAGTACTCCGCTGTCGGTACTACATGCGTAGCCGTGTCTATTAAGTTAACCCTCAGCGACCCGACGGGCAGGGTGCTTTGGGCGAGTTGTGTAAGTTTTAGCCGCTTCGTCCACAACGTACTGCACGGCGATTCTGTTCTATATGACAATCACTTTGGGTTTACAGACATCCCCTGATGATTGCTGGACCCGAAGGTACCAGGAGGGAAGGGCTAAGGCTGCTTACGCAGCGAGAGCGTATTCCCCGTAGGTTTCGTCATTGGCAACTATAGGAAGTTGCAACAGTGGATTTACGAGTTCTGTTACCAACTCGGCATGCACCTAAAGTTTCGCAACCGGCGTCGAATCCTAAACGGCCCCGAGCTCACTGCTCTGTGAATCAATTTGAGCAGCAGGCGTGTGTAGTGTACGCCAATGCGTGTGGCGAGTCGACCTTCTGTCCAGCTTGCGCGTCAGGGCCGGTTACTGGCTGTTCTTATGGCTTTGAACAGACTGCAGCGCCTGCTGGGTCAGGGCTACGCATTCCCTGTCGTTCTTCGCGGAATAGGCAGATTTGGCTTGCTGGAGTTTGCTCATGGCGTCGCTTTGTGTGGCGGCATCCAGTTTGGTCGCATTGGCCAGTTCGCTAGTGAGTGTTTGAAGGTTCCTCGCGCACAGATCGCTCTCGTTTGAGGCAAAGGCGTGGGAGGTTGTCAGTGTTGCGCAGATAAGCAGTCCGACCAGGGCGGATCGCTTCATGGGGTCTCTCCTTGAACAACGTCGGGAACCAATGGGCTTGGGCTTAATAGATAGACTGTAGCGGCGCACAAGGGTTCTTGGATGGAGTGAAAAACAGAGACGTTTTTCGTCGGAGGGAGAATACAGCAAAGGGGCAGAGTGCCCCTTGCTGGATGGCGTCGATTTCAGACCATCCTGGCCTGGGTCACCCGGTCCACCAGGTAAACCAACCCGTGGTAATCGATCCCGCCATGCTGGCTCAGGCCGATTTCACAGGTGCGGCTGGTGGAGATGCCTTCGCTGCAATGCTGCACGGCGTCTTTCAACGTGCGCAGTGAGTGAGCGTTCAGCTCGGGCGTGGTAAACCCCTTGTCGCCGGCAAACCCGCAGCAGTGAATGCCTTCCGGAATCACCACGTTTTTACTGCAGCGTCGCGCCAGATCGATCAACGCCTGGCTCTCGCCCAAGTGTTGAGTACTGCAGGTAACGTGCACTGCAATCGGTTCTTCCAGGGGCGTGAAGTCCAGTCGGTCGATCAAATGCGTGCGAATGAAGCGCACCGGGTCGTACAGGTCCAGGCGCACATCGCCAAGGTCTTGCACCAGGCGCAAGGTGCAAGGGCTGGTGTCGCAATAGATCGGGTCGAGCCCGCCACGACTGGCGTGCAGCAGTGCGCCAATCAGCTCCTGGCGTTTGTGTTCGGCCTGTTCCGTGTAGCCTTTGGAGGCGAACGGCTGACCGCAGCAGAGGTTGTCCTGATTGCTCGGCGAGATCACTTGGTAGCCGGCCTTTTCCAGCAGGCCACGGGTCTTGTCGTAGAGCGACATCTGTTCCTTGTCGCCGGCCGCCGGGCCCATGACCCGCGACACGCAAGCCGCCAGATAGACCACTCGCGGGCGCTCATCGGTCACCGTCGGGCTGAAGCGAATCGCTCGCTCAGGCTGTGGCATGGCATTGGTCCACTGCGGGATTTGCCCTTTGGACAGTTTGCTCAGCGCGGCTGAAATCTTCGTCAGTCGGGGTGCGCCCAGCAGCATCCGTGCGCCGTTGGCCACGTGCAGTGTGAAGCGTGCACCTTGCAGTGCGGTGGCGAAATTTCCTTCGAGCCAGTTGGCGGTTTTCGTCAGGGTTGCCGTGCGGCTGCGCAGTTTTTTCACCAGCTCGCCGGTGTTGATTCCGACCGGGCAGCGTTGTGCGCACAGTCCAGTGGCGGCGCAAGTGTCGAGGCCTTGATATTGATAAGCCTCTTCCAGTGCCGAGGTGTCGATACCAGCGCGTTTTTTTGCCTGAATGTCACGCCAGATCACGATGCGCTGGCGCGGGCTCAAGGTCAGGCCTTTCGATGGGCAGACCGGTTCGCAGAAGCCACATTCGATGCACTTATCCACAACCTCGTCGGCGGCCGGCAGCGGCTTCAGGTGCTTGAGGTGGATTTGCGGATCCTCGCTGAGCACCACGTCCGGGTTGAGGATGCCGTTGGGGTCGAGCAGGCGCTTGAGCTGCCACATCAACTGATAGGCATCGCTGCCCCATTCCAGTTCGACGAAGGGCGCCATGTTGCGCCCGGTGCCGTGTTCGGCTTTCAGCGAGCCACCGAATTCGACGGCGACCAGTTGCGCCACGTCGTCCATGAACGCCTGGTACCGTGCGACTTCTTCCGCGCTGTTGAAGCCTTGGGTGAAGACGAAATGCAGATTGCCTTCCAGTGCGTGACCGAAAAGGATCGCTTCGTCGTAGTGGTGTTTGTCGAACAGCTCGATCAAACGGTTTACACCTGCCGCCAATTGCTCCACCGGGAAGGTCACGTCTTCGATGATCACCGTAGTGCCGGTTTTGCGCACCGCGCCGACGGCGGGGAAGGTGTCTTTGCGGATCGCCCACAGCTTGGCGTTTTCTGCCGGGTCTTCAGTAAAGTCGACCTGTTTCTCCACCGGGAACGCGACCAGTGAATTCATGATCTGCGCCAGTTGCTCGTGCAACAACGCAGTTGATGCGGCGCGGGATTCGATCAACAAGGCGCAGGCGTTGGCCGACAGTTGCTGGACGAAGGCCGGCATCCCGGGTTTGTCCTGCACCGAGCGCAGGCTGCGGCGGTCGAGCAGTTCCACGGCCGAGACCGGTTGGCTTTTCAGCACGGTCACGGCGTTGCAGCAGGTTTCGACATCCGGGAAAACGATCAGCGCCGAGGCTTTGTTCGGATGGTCGATCACCGTGTCGTAGGTCACCGCGCTGATAAACCCCAGCGTACCTTCGGAGCCCACCAGCAAGTGGCTCAAGATATCCACAGGCTCGTCGAAATCCACCAGGGCATTGAGTGACAGGCCGGTAGTATTTTTCAGACGGTATTTGTGGCGAATTTTTGCAGCCAGTTCGGCGTTGGCGCGGGTCTCGCGGCCGAGTGTCGCCAGACGATCCAGCAGCTCAGCATGACTGCTGCGAAATGCCGCGACACTGGCGGCGTCCTCGGTATCGAGGCGACTGCCATCGGCCAGTACAAGGCGAATTCCGGCCAGTGTGTGGTAGGTATTTTGCGCGGTGCCGCAGCACATGCCGCTGGCATTGTTGGCGACGATACCGCCGATTTTGCAGGCATTGATTGATGCCGGGTCTGGGCCGATCTTGCGGCCGAAGGGTGCCAGCCAGGCGTTCGCCTGTGCACCGATCACCCCCGGTTGCAGGCGGATCTGCGTGCCCTGACCGCGGATCTCGCGACCGTTCCAGTTATCGCCGAGCACGATCAGCACCGAGTCGCTGATGGCCTGACCGGAAAGGCTGGTACCGGCGGCGCGAAAGGTCACGGGAACCTGATCACGTTGGGCCAGTTTAAGCAGGGCAACCACTTCGTCTTCAGACTCGACACGGATCACCAGTTTCGGGATCAGCCGATAGAAACTCGCGTCGGTGCCGAAGGCCAGGGTAGAGAGCGGGTCGTCGAAACGCCGGTCCTGGGGAATCAGCTGCTGCGCATCGCGCAGGAATGCTGCCGGTAGACTCATTGGTCCTCCAGGATCAGCACCACCAGGTCTTTCGGGCCGTGGGCGCCGTAAGCCAGGACTTGCTCGATGTCGGCAGTTTTCGACGGGCCGGACACCAGCAAGGCGTTGGTCGGCATGCCTTGGGCCCACTCGTATTCTTGCTGCACTTGATAAAAGTTGTCGCGAATTTCACTGGCCTTGAGCAGGGCGAAATGCACCGGCGGCACCAGGCTCATCAGCCGTGGTTCTTCGCGGGTGGGCCAGATGATCAGGCTGCCGGTGGCGGCGATGGCGCCGAGCGTAGTGGTCAGGCTGGCCGGGGTGTCGTTGAACAGCTCTGCCTTCCATTCTTCTACGGGGCGGTCGTAGGCCTTGAGCGTTGGCAGCTCGGGATTGTTCGACCAGTGCTGCGTGATGCGTTGACCATGGGGCGTAGTCGGTGCGATCAGCAGGCTCGGCAACTGACGGTCGCGCAGCAATTGCGCGAGCAACTCCGGCCAGCCTTGCTCGCTGGTCAGGTGGATTTCGGTGTGCACCGCTTCCATCAGTTTGCGCAGTTGCGGGATGCGTTGTTCCGACGTGTAGGTGTAAGGCTCGGTCACCAGCGCTTCGTCGAAGTTGTCAGGTACTGGCGTGGTGTCGGTCAGACTTTTACGCAGTTTGGCGAGGATGTTTTGCTTGGCGCTCATCAGCGATCTCCCTGTTTGGCCAGATGCTCGCGGGCCATGTCGTGCAGTGAGCGGGCGGCGGGTTTTGGCGCGCTGTGGTTTTGCGTCCACGGGCCAATGTTGCTTGGCGTGAGGGCGCGCAGGCGAGTGGCGACGAAACCGAACAGCCGATACAGCGTCGGCGAGCTGTTGAGTTTCGCCCAGGCGTTCCAGATGAAACGCTCTTTGCGCGAGTACTTGCTGCCCTGGCCGCGCATCACTTGATGGGGGCTGTCAGGGGCTTTGACATTTTCTTCGCGTAGGCGTCGCAGCAGTGCCGGGATCGGAATTTTTACCGGGCAGACTTCACCGCAGGCGCCGCACAGCGACGAGGCGCTCGGGTGGTCCGGGACTTTCGCCAGGCCAACCATGTGGGGGGTGATAATCTTGCCGATCGGGCCCGGATAAACCTCGCCATACGCATGGCCGCCGATGCGCGTGTAGACCGGGCAATGGTTCATGCAGGCACCGCAGCGGATGCAGTTCAGGGTCTGGCGCAGTTCACTGTCGGCAAAGGCCTGGCTGCGACCGTTGTCCAGCAGTACCAGATGCACTTCCTGGGGACCGTCGAGTTCATGCGCCTTGCGCGGGCCGGAGATCATATTGACGTAGGTAGTGATCGGCTGGCCGAGGGCCGAGCGCGTCAGCAAGGACAACAGCGGTACAACGTCGCGCAGGTTTTCGACGACTTTCTCGATCCCGGTGACGGCGATGTGTACCGGCGGTACGGTGGTCGACATGCGGCCGTTGCCTTCGTTTTCCACCAATAGCAGGGTGCCGGTTTCGGCCACGGCGAAGTTGACGCCGGAGACGCCGATGTCCGCTTCGAAGAACTTCTGCCGCAAGACCTTGCGACCGATCTGAATAAGTTGGTCAACGTCCTTGGTGTATTCCACGCCAAGTTTGTCGTGGAACAAGGACGCGACCTGACCGGCATTCTTGTGGATCGCCGGCATAATGATGTGTGAAGGCTTCTCGTGGTCGAGCTGGACAATGAATTCGCCCATGTCCGACTCCAGGCATTCAACACCTTGAGCCGCGAGGACATGGTTCATATCCATCTCTTCGCTGACCATCGATTTGCCCTTGATCACTTGCCGCGCCTCGTGAGCGCGGATGATCGATAAGACGATGCCATTGGCCTCGTCCACCGTTTCCGCCCAGTGCACTGTCACACCGTTGCGGGTCAGGTTCTGTTCCAGTTGCTCGAGCAGGTCGGGCAGCTTGGATAACGCGCGGGCACGGACCGCATTGCCCAGTACGCGTAAATGTTCTCGCTCAAAGGCATCGCTGAAGGACGCTGCCCGCTTTGCCATCAGTGAATCCATCGCACTGCGAAAGTTGTTTCGCAGTTGCGTATCGGCCAAAGCCGTGTGAGCCCGGGTGCGAAAATCTTCTTCAACCGCTACCGTCGGAATCAGCGTGGAAGTGCTCATCGGGCACCTCCGGTTCGCTGCCAGAGGAAGCTGGCCAGATGTTGGCCGCGCAACGCTTCGTTCTGTTTTTCCAGCGAGCCGTTGATATTCATTAAACAGCCACAGTCGGCACTCAGTACCGTGTGTGCGCCGGACTCCTTCAGGGCTTTGGTCTTGTCAGCGACCATCGCACCGGAAATGTCTGGCATTCGGACGCTGAATGTCCCGCCAAAGCCACAGCATTCACTTTCGTGGTCATGATCGACCCGTTTCACGTTGCTCAGCTGCGACAACAACTCGCGGCCATGCAGGTGGGTGTTCATCTCACGCCGTGCCGAGCACGAAGTGTGCAACGCGACCTTGACCGGCTCGCCGCTGTCTTTGAGTTGCACCTTGCAGACAAACAACAGGAACTCAGCCAATTCGTAGGTTCGTGCCGCCAGAGCCTGAACCTGTTTCAACGTGTCCGGCTCGTCCTTGAACAAGTCGGCGTAATGTTCACGCAGCATTCCCGCGCAGGAGCCCGAAGGCACCACCACCGGATAATCCCCGGCGAACAGCGCCAGTTGCGAGCGCGCCACGGTCCGGGCCTGTTCGGTGTAACCCGAGGTGTAGGCCGGTTGTCCGCAGCAGCTTTGCCCTTGCGGGTACTCGACGCGAATACCTTCGCGTTCGAGCAGGTGAATCGCGTCCATCCCGGCCTCGGGATAAAACAGATCGACCACACACGTGCCGAACAGGTAGACCCGCTGCGGTTTCTCGCTGGGGTACTGGCGCGGTTCAGGCAGTGGCGGAGCGACACGGGTCGCGTTCGGCACAGCGTTGTAAAAAAGCTCGCTCATCAGGCGTGTCTCTCGGCCGGTTATCCGTCCGCTGAGGCTGCTGACTATAAAGCGGGAAGCTTTCAGCAGCCTTGCAGACCGGGTGGTGAGTCGCTGACGCCGGGGGGCAAAGCCCGGCGTCGGTTTTTTCTGTGTTGCTCGTAGTCTTAGTGCACCAGCATGCCGGTAAACCAGTAGGCCTGGGCCAGTGTGATCAGGCCGACGATAGTGGCAAAGAATAGGCTGTGCTTGAGGGTAAAGCGGAACAGATCGGATTCCTTGCCCACCAGGCCAGTCGCTGCGCAGGCCACGGCGATCGATTGTGGCGAGATCATCTTGCCGGTCACGCCACCGCTGGTGTTCGCCGCTACCAACAGCACGTCGTTGACGCCAATCTGGTGCGCGGTGGTCGCTTGTAGCGAGCTGAACAGCGCGTTGGACGAGGTGTCCGAGCCGGTCAGAAACACGCCCAGCCAACCGAGGAATGGCGAGAAAAACGGGAAGGCGGTGCCGGTGGCTGCCAGTACCAGCGCCATGGTCGACGACATGCCCGAATAGTTGGTGACGAAGGCGAAGGCCAGCACCATGCCGATCGACAGAATAGGCCAGCGCAGCTCAAAGAAGGTCTCTTTCAATGTGGTCAGACCAATTTTGAAATTGATCTTGAGGATCAGCATCGAGATCAATGCGGAGAAGAAAATCGCTGTGCCGGTCGCCGAAATCGGGTCGAGTTTGAATACAGCTGGAATGGCGGTCGGGTTGGTCACGATCGGCGCAACCTTGATCACCATTTGATCCAGGTGCGGGATGGCGAAGTTAAACACCCAGCCGTACATCGAGCCGCCAGCGGCGAACATTGCCTTGAAGGGTTTCAGGGTCCAGATGGTCACCAGCATGGTGAGGATCAGGAATGGTGACCAGGCTTTGAAGATCTCACCAAAGCTGTACGGTGAAGGTTGGGTCGTACGCGGTTGGCCGAAACCTCCGGCACTTCTCACGGTTGCGGCACCGACGCTGGCGGTCGCTTCGGCAAACGAACGCTTGGGCTGCCAGACCTTGAGGAACAGGGTCAGGGAGACCAGGCTGACGAGTGCCGAAGTGATGTCCGGCAGCTCGGGGCCAATGAAGTTCGAGGTAAAGAACTGGGTGACGGCAAAGCTTGCGCCCGCTACCAATGCTGCCGGCCAGGTCTCCTTGACGCCGCGCAGGCCGTCCATCATGAACACCAGCCAGAACGGCACGAACACCGATAACAGCGGCAGCTGGCGACCAGCCATGGCGCCGATCTTGAAGGAATCGATGCCGGTCACTTGTCCGGCCACGATGATCGGAATCCCCAGTGCGCCGAAGGCTACCGGCGCGGTGTTGGCTATCAGGCACAGGCCGGCGGCGTACAGCGGGTTGAAGCCCAGTCCTACCAGCAGCGCGGCGGTAATTGCCACCGGTGCGCCGAATCCGGCGGCACCTTCCAGGAATGCGCCGAAGCAGAAGCCGATCAGCAGCACTTGCAGGCGTTGGTCGTCGGTAATCGACAGCACCGAGCTGCGGATCACTTCGAACTGGCCACTCTTGACCGTCAGTTTGTAGAGGAACACCGCGGCCACGATGATCCAGGCTATCGGCCACAGTCCGTAGGCGAATCCATAGCCAGCAGCGGCGAAGGCCATGTCGACAGGCATCTGGAAGGCAAAGATTGCCACCAGAACCGACGGCGCCAGGGTGATGCTCCCGGCGACGTGTCCCTTGAGGCGGAACACGGCCAGAGCCAGGAAGAAAAATACGATGGGGATAACGGCCGCGAGCGCGGACAAGCCGAGACTGCCGAGCGGGCTGTAAAGCTGTTGCCAGGTTTGCATATGGGGTGGCCCCTAATTGTTGTTGGTCAGGCACTGGTCAGCGTTCTTGGATAATTGGTAAGACCAATTTACAATCGCTGTCGGCTAGGGTAAAAGCCTTGGGTGTGGTGTGTCAATTTGCCGCCCTGAAACTTTCGTCGAATGAGCGGTGCAGAAGTCATCTGATCTGTTCGATCAAACGCTGTCTGGTAGGTGCTGGAGCGACGGCAATAGGCCAGAATAGAGAGCCCGGCGAGCCGTCGGGATCGTGGAGAATGAGTTATGGGGTTTGATCAGATTCGTCAGCGCCGTTTGTCTGACGATATTGTCGAGCAGCTCGAGGGGATGATCCTTGAAGGCACGCTGAAGTCTGGCGAGCGGCTGCCGGCAGAGCGCGCCTTGGCCGAGCAGTTCGGTGTGTCGCGCCCTTCATTGCGTGAGGCGATCCAGAAACTGGCGGCCAAAGGGTTGCTGGTCAGTCGCCAGGGTGGCGGTAACTATGTGGTTGAATCGCTCGGTTCAACCTTCAGCGACCCGTTGCTGCATCTGCTGGAAAGCAACCCCGAGGCTCAGCGTGATCTGCTGGAGTTTCGCCATACGCTGGAAGCGTCCTGCGCCTATTACGCCGCATTGCGTGCGACGGATGTTGACCGTGAACGACTGACTGCGGCATTCGAAGAGTTGCAGGATTGCTATGCGCGGCATGATCAAGTGAGCCGGGCGGAAGAGGGCGCGGCGGATGCGAAGTTTCACCTGGCCATTGCCGAAGCGAGTCACAACGCGGTGTTGTTGCACACCATTCGCGGGTTGTTCGATCTGCTCAAGCGTAACGTGGTGACCAACATCGGTGGCATGTACAAACAGCGCACCGAAACCCGCGACATGCTGATCAGTCAGCACCGGGATTTGTATCTGGCGATTATCGAAGGGCGCGCAGAGCAGGCGCGAGAAATTTCCAGCCGACACATTTTGTATGTGCAGGAAGTGCTCGAAGAAGTGCGTCAGGAAATGCAGCGCATGGCTCGTGCGGAGCGGCGCAAGGGGATGTAGTCAGGCGGATTTTGTGCAGTTTTTACGATTGTATTCGCGAGCAAGCCCGCTCCCACATTAGATCGGTGCCGGGCATGAGTTTATGTCCAGGCACGGTCCAGTGTGGGAGCGGGCTTGCTCGCGAAAGCGGTCTCAAGCAAAAAGAAGATTAATCTTCCTTGCCCTTGTTCCGCACCGCTCGCTGCAACTCGCGACCGGCATCGCGTTCGCGCTCGGTATCACGCTTGTCGTATTCCTTCTTGCCCTTGCCCAGAGCGATCTCGCACTTGATCAAGTGCTTGCTCCAGTACAACGACAGGCAGACGCAGGCGTAACCCTTCTGTTGCACAGCGGCAAACAGCTTCTCCAGCTCGCGCTGATTGAGCAGCAGTTTGCGCGTACGCGTCGGGTCGGCGATGACGTGGGTGCTGGCGGTGGTCAGCGGGGTGATATGACTGCCGAGCAGCCAGGCCTCGCCATCCTTGAGCAGCACATAACTGTCGACCAGTTGTGCCTTGCCTGCACGCAGACTCTTTACTTCCCAGCCGGCCAGGACCATGCCAGCCTCGAACCGGTGTTCGATGAAGTAATCGTGTCGCGCCTTTTTATTCTGCGCGATGGTCCCTTCGGGGTGTTTCTTCTGTTTAGCCATAGGGGCGGCATTATAGGGAGTTGCACGCGAGTCGGCTACGGTGAACCTGCGTGCTTGAGCGCATTGAGTGAATCCCGGACAATGCGCCCTCTTTTTTGATCGGTTGGGCGTGTTAACGATGTCGTCAGACAAGGTTTCAGTCCACGGTAGTTGGGCTAGCCGTTGGGTTTTCATACTCGCTGCGACCGGTTCAGCCGTAGGGTTGGGTAGTATCTGGAAATTCCCTTACATGGTCGGCGTCTATGGTGGTGGCGCGTTTGTGTTGGTGTTTCTGGCGTGTATTGCGTTGATTGGCGTGCCGGTGATGTTGGCCGAAACCCTGATCGGTCGTCGTGCCCGGCAAAGTCCGGCAAATGCCTTGAAGGTGCTGGCGCTTGAGGCGGGACATTCTGCGAAATGGTCCTGGGGGGCGTTCGCCGGGATGATCACGGCACTGCTGATTCTGTCTTTCTATAGCGTGGTGGGCGGCTGGTCGCTTGATTACATCATCGACATGGGGCGCGGTGACTTCCAGGGTGTGACGGCCGATCAGGTCGGCACCTATTTTGGTGGGGTGATCGCTGACCCTTGGCGTCTGACGTTGTGGCACACGATCTTTATGCTGCTGTCGGCGGCCGTTATCGCCAAAGGCGTGGTCGCGGGGCTTGAGCGCAGTCTGCGGATCATGATGCCGCTGCTGTTTGTGATGTTGGTGATTCTGTTGGGCTATAGCCTGACCACTGGGCACTTCATGGAAGGCGTGCATTTCATGTTCGACTTCAGCCCCGACAAGTTACTCGATGGCTTGCTGCCGGCCATGGGGCACGCATTCTTTTCTCTGAGCGTGGGCGTCGGTTCGATCATGATCTACGGTGCTTATATGCCTAAGCATTCGTCGATCTCCGGGACTATCGTTGGTGTCGCGCTGCTGGATACTTTCGTTTCGCTGTTGGCGGGTCTGGCGTTGTTTCCGATTGTGTTTGCAGCGGGCCTGAACCCAAGCGAAGGGCCGGGGTTGATGTTCGTCAGTCTGCCATTTGCGTTTGGTAACGTAGCGTTTGGTCAGCTGATGGGCGTGGTGTTCTTCGTGCTGGTGGCGATTGCGGCCTGGAGTTCGGCGATTTCATTGCTGGAGCCGATGGTGGCTTATCTGGTTGAACGGACCAAAATCCGCCGTGGCTGGGTGACGTTCTGGCTGGCGTTCAGTTGCTGGTTTGTTGGCTTGGGGACGGTGTTTTCCTTCAATATCTGGAAGCAAGCCAGGTTTTTCGTGAATGATGGCGGTGCGTTTCACCTCTACCAGTGGGGTGCGCAAAGCGGTCTGGACTTCTTTGGCGTGATCGACTTTTTTACCTCGCGGATCATGTTGCCGCTCGGTGGTTTGTGCTTTGTGGTATTTGCAGGTTGGGTGATGGGCCGTGAAGCGGTGCGCGACGAACTGTCGATCCGCAGCCCGGCATTGTTTGCCCTGACTTTGTTCTTGATGCGCTATGTGGCGCCAATCGGCATTCTTGTAGTGTTTGCCGCCCAGCTGTGGAAGTGACGCTGACATGACGACACATATTCAACGTTCGGCTCTGTTGCCGTATCCCGCGCAAGCGCTCTATGACCTGGTCAATGACGTCGCGCGCTATCCGGAGTTTTTGCCGTGGTGTTCCGAGGCCGAAGTGCTGGAAAGCTCTGCCGAGCACATGCGCGCTAGCGTGGGTGTGGCCAAGGGCGGGTTAAGCCAGCATTTCGTGACACGCAATACGCTGGTGCCGGGGCATTCGATCGAGATGAATCTCGAAGAGGGTCCATTCAATCAGCTGCACGGTGTTTGGGTATTCAAGCCGTTGGGCGAGAAAGCCTGCAAAATCAGCCTGGACCTGTCGTTCGATTATGCAGGGCCGATTGTCCGGGCGACGCTGGGGCCGCTGTTCAATCAGGCAGCCAACACGCTGGTGGACGCGTTCTGCCAGCGCGCCAAGCAGTTGCATGGTTGAGTCAGTGATTGAAGTCGAGGTGGTGTATGCCGCCATCGATCGCCAGATGTTACTCAAGGTGGCGGTGCCTGTAGGCACTACTTTGCGAGCGGCGCTGGCTGAATCAGGCATCGCCGAGGCGTTTCCCGAACTGGATCTGGCGACTTGTCCTGTGGGGATTTTCGGCAAGGTTATTGCCGATCCCGAGAGTCGTCAGGTTCAGGCGGGTGACCGCATCGAGATTTATCGAGCGTTGCTGGCGGATCCAAAAGAAGTCCGCCGGTTGCGTGCGGCCAAGGCTGCGGCGCAGGCCAAGGTCCGGGATTAGTAGGTTTCCCAAATGACAGACAACAAAAAGCCCGGCATGCCGGGCTTTTTGTTGTGTCGCATTTTATTGCGGCGCTTTGTCCAACGGTGCTGGCGTCGGGACCGGAACGGTTTCGACCTTGTCGACGTCCTTCTGGATCTGATCCAGCAGCGAGCCCGGCTTTACCGGTTTCTCTGGCTTCGGCTTCTCGGCGTTTTCAACAGGGGCAGTCACGGTCGTGCCGCTGTCCTTGCCGAGAATGGCTTCGTCACGGCTCACGCCAGGCATAAAGTCGCCCGACAGGCTGACAAGCTGGTCGTTAGAGTTGAAAATAACGCTGATGCGTTCCTGTTGGCGTTCACCGCCACCTGGCTGCAGGCTATACAGGTAATCCCAGCGATCGGCATGGAACGTGTCGGTCAGCAGAGGGTTGCCCATGATAAACCGTACTTGCCGGCGGGTCATTCCCGGGCGTAACTGGTCTATCATGTTCTGCGTGACGACATTGCCCTGCTGGATGTCG